>JAYSKH010000097.1:0-9063 GCA_043726505.1 Undibacterium sp.
CAAGTTTGACGTCAAGACATAAAAAAAACTCCGCTTCACATCGATTGAAGCGTGGTGCTTAGCAGAACGGTAGGTTGGGCAAACGCTTCATCTGCCCAACATCTCCGAATATCCACCAATATCAACCGCCGCTAGTTCATCAAGCGCCGAGCGTTGGGCAGGTGAAGCGTTTGTCCAACCTACAAAATCAGTTTGCCGATGATTGAAGAAGTGCTTCAACAAGCTTGACGCGCAGGCGTATCTACAAAATCTTCGCTTCGTGTTTGTTGAAGCGCAGTGTGCAGCCGTATCAAGCAGAAGCAGGCAGCGCACCGCCCACGCCGCCATCGCGCCTTTCAACCGCCACTGAAATACCCAGCACCACTACGCCGCCCAGCGCCAGCGCCGCGCCGACCCAGCCGGTGGAGCGCAGGCCCAGGCCCATCGCAATGGCCATGCCGCCGGCCCATGCGCCCAGCGCGTTGGCGATATTAAAAGCAGAGTGGTTCAGCGCCGCGGCTACCGTCTGTGCATCGCCGGCCACGTCCATCAGCCGGGTTTGCACCGCAGGGCCAATGGCAATGCCCGCACCGATGGCAAACAGGTTGATAGCCGCCGACCAGATATGGGCGCTGGTGAAGGTGAAAGCGGCCAGCGCGCAGGCGTTCCAGATCAGCACGCCAAAGATGGTCCACACGCGGGAACGGTCGGCCATCCAGCCGCCGACCAGGTTGCCGATAGTCATGCCGATGCCGATGACGGCCAGCAGCAACGACACCTCCAATGGCGTTACATGCGTGATTTCCAGCAGCGTCGGCGTCACATACGTATACACGGCAAACATGCCGCCAAAACCGATCGCCACCATCAGCAAGGTCAGCCACACTTGCAGGCGGCGGAATACCCCCAGCTCGCGGCGCGGGCTGGCATTGCCGGCAGCAATCTTGGGCACGAAAATGCGCACCAGCAGCATCGTCAGCAGGCCGATGGCGGCTACCGAGAAGAAGGCCGCGCGCCAGCCTATGCCTTGTCCTAGCCATGTTGCCAGCGGCACGCCGATGATATTAGCCACCGTCAGCCCCAGCATCACACGGGCCACCGCCTGCGCGCGCCGCTCCGGCGGCGCCAGCGCGGCAGCCACCAGCGCGGCCACACCAAAGTAAGCTCCATGCGGGATGCCTGCAATAAAGCGCGCCAGCACCAGCGTGCCGTAGTCCGGCGCCAGCGCGCTGAACAGATTGCCCGCCGTGTACATCAGCATCAGACACACCAGCATCAGCCGGCGCGGCATGCGCGCCAGGAAAATCGTAATCAGCGGCGCACCCACCACCACGCCCAGCGCATAGGCGCTGATCATGTGGCCCATCTCCGGCAAGGTCGTGCCCAGGTCATTGGCCACAACCGGCATGATGCTCATGGAGGCAAATTCGCCGGTGCCGATGGCAAGACCGCCAACCGCCAAAGCCAGATCGGCCCAGCCAGCGCCATAGGGAGCGCTGATGCGCGGGATTGGTTCGTCTACGGGGGAATGCATAAATAGGGGACTAGATGGTGATCGGTGAAAAGTAGGTAGTGCGAATGTACGTAGTATTAATACGAACGAGAGGCGAAGGATATCACGCTCCCGGTTTGCAAGCTGCTTGTCATTCGTGAAAGATGGGCCTTTCTTTGTCCAGGAAGCCTCCCTTTGAGTATTTACATAAAATCTAAAATTAGATAATATGTGCAAATGCGAAAAAATACATCCCCCGAACAAACCGTCCTCATTGAACAGCTGCAGCAGATTGCGCAGGGGCTGGGGGAGACGTTTGCGCCTTTTTGCGAAGTGGTTGTGCATGATCTGCGGGATGCCAGCCATTCCATTGTGGCCATCCACAACAACCTGTCCGGGCGGCAGGTGGGTGATGCGACGACCGAGCTGGGGCTGGCGAGGGTGGCGGATGAAAACTATCAGCAGATTATTTCCAATTACGCCAACCATTTTCCGGATGGGCGGCAGGCCAAGAGCACGTCCATCGGCATCAAGGATTCCAGCGGCCAGTATGTGGCGGCGCTGTGCATGAATATTGACGTGACCTTGTTCGGCGCGCTGCAAAGCATGCTGGCGCAGTTTGGCCGTGTGGACGATGCGGCAGGCGTGCGCGAGACGCTGGAGCCTGTCGGTGCAGATGTGATCCGCCAGCGCATAGACCAGTATGCGGCCCGCCTGGGTACAACGCCGCGCGCCTTCAAGACGGAAGAGCGCCGCGCGCTGATGCGCGAGCTGCGCCTGTCCGGCTGCCTGGACGTACGGCGCTCGGCGGAAACTGTGGCAGCGCACCTCGGTGTTTCGCGGGCGACGGTATATAACGATGAAAAATAACGATGAAAAGTAAACGCGCTATAAGTTGAGCGCACGCTAGCCTCACCACCATTTTTGAAAGCGATCACACTATGGAATCTTCTACACTCCCAACCTACGCAGATGTCGCCGCCGCAGCAGAACGCCTGCAAGGCCACGCGCACAAAACGCCGGTGCGCACATCACGCACGGCCAATGAAGAGCTAGGCGCGGAGCTGTTCTTCAAATGCGAGAACTTCCAGCGCATGGGCGCGTTCAAGTTCCGTGGCGCGATGAATGCGTTGCAGAAGTTTGATGCGAAGCAGCGCGCTGCGGGCGTCATCACCTACTCGTCGGGCAACCATGCGCAGGCCATTGCGCTGTCGGCCAGGCTGCTGGGCATTCCGGCCACCATCGTCATGCCGGCAGATGCGCCGGCAGCCAAGCTTGCCGCCACCCGCGGCTACGGCGGCAACGTCGTCACCTATGACCGCTACACCGAAGACCGCGAGCAAATCGGCCGGGCGCTGGCAGAAAAACACGGCATGACCTTGATTCCCCCTTACGACCATGCCGATGTCATCGCCGGCCAGGGCACGGCAGTGAAAGAGCTGCTGGAAGAAACCGGCCCGCTGGATGTGCTGTTTGCGCCCTTGGGCGGCGGCGGTTTGCTGGCTGGCTCCGCACTGGTTGCGAAACAGCTGGCGCCCGGCTGCATGATCTACGGCGTGGAGCCGGAAGCGGGCAATGATGGGCAGCAATCCTTCCGCTCTGGCAGCATCGTCCATATTGACACGCCAAAAACTATCGCCGACGGTTCGCAGACGCAGCATCTGGGCGACTTGACCTTCCAGATTATCAAGCGCGATGTGAACGACGTCGTGACGGTAAGCGATGAGCAACTGGTGCAGTGCATGCGCTTCTTTGCAGAGCGCATGAAAATGGTCGTGGAGCCTACCGGCTGCCTGGGCTTTGCCGCTGCGCGGCAAATGAAGGATCAGCTAAAGGGCAAGCGCGTGGGCATCGTTATCAGCGGCGGCAATGTGGATCTGGCGCGGTTCGCGGGTTTTCTGGCGGATTGAGCCGGCTGCCTGATTTTCATTGACCGTACACACCACCTTATTTCATCAGGAACCAACATGCCGCAACTGTATCTGGAATATACCGCCAATCTGTCGGATTTTGATGCCGGCGCGGCGCTGGGCCAACTCAACAACGCACTTGCCGCCACCGGTGAATTTGAAGAGGCCGACATCAAGAGCCGCGCGCAGAAGCTGGAGCATTTCGCCATCGGCACAGCGCCTGCCGGCAGGGCGTTTGTCCATGTGCGGCTGGCGATGCTGAGCGGCCGTTCTGCGGAAACCAAGCGGCTGATGTCAGACACGATAGTGCAGGCGCTGCACAAAACCGGCCCCTGGCCCGCAGGCATGGAGGTGCAACTGACAGCGGAGATTCTGGACATGGAACGGGCGTCTTACGGCAAGGCCAGGGTGCAGGGCGAGGATACTAAAGGGGCCGGCAATGCATAGGGTAGAAGTAGTCAAGGTATTCACATCAGCCAGTGGCGGCGGCAACCCAGCGCCCATCGTTATTGATGCGCAGGGGCTGGACGAAGCGGCGATGACGGCCATCGCAAAAAGTCATGGCCATGAAAGCGGCTTTGTGTTTGCGCCGGAGAGTACGCCAGAAGGCGGCGCGGATGCCGATTTCCGTTTCCGCTTTTTTGTACCGCGCCACGAGATGAGCATGTGCGGCCACGCGACGATAGGCGCGGTATGGCTGCTGCACCGGCATGGCCGCATCGGCAACGACACCCGCATCGGCCCGGTCACGGTGCAGACCTTGAGCGGCAAGGTCACGGCACACCTGCGGGCGGAGGCAGACGGCGCGCAATTCATCGAGATATCACAGCCGGCAGGTACGGTGCAACCCATCCCCCGGCCGGAACTACGCGAAGACATCATCCGCGCTATTGGCCTGGAACCGGAAGATATCCTGGACCTGCCGTTCCTGAACGCTTGCACCAGCCGTATCAAGACGCTGATCCCGGTGCGCAGCCCGGCCAGGCTGGATGCAGCGCGGCCGGATTCTGCACGCATAGAACAACTGTGCGAGGAGATTGATTCCACCGGCCTGTACCTGTTCTCGCCGGACAGCGCCGTGCCGCGCAAGTTTGATGCGCGCCAGTTTCCCAAATCCTCCGGCTACCCGGAAGACGCCGCCACCGGCATCGCCGCTGCCGCGCTCGCCTTCGGCCTACTGGAATACGGCATGGTGGCGCTGGACGGACAGGGTTTGCTGGTGCACCAGGGCCGCGCCATGGGCTGCCCATCCGACATCCATGTGCGCTTTGATCTTGCGCCGGGGTCTTCGGCGGCAGCGGGATGTTTTGTGGGTGGCAGGGTGGTGCTGGCGGCGTAGACTCTGGTTTATTGTTTGAGGAGGGCGGAGATTGCTTGCACGCACCTGTCAGAAGTAGCAGTTTCGATAATAAAATGAGCATGCTATTTTGCCCACATCGCTCGCGCCAATCCGGCCACCCGGCGACCTAAACGGAGCAAAAAATGACGGATGACGACAGCACGGAGCCAGGGTATAAATGCCATTGCAAAAATAAAACCAATCTCATCACGCTATGGCGTTCCTACATCACCGTCAACGGTGGCTACATTAAGCTACGCGAGTTTCAGCTCGCCGCCAACGGAGATCGCCATTTGCGCCTCGCCTATCCGACGGAGAATCTGATCAAGATCAAGTTCAGGGATATCCGGGGCTGGCACGGCTGCGGCCATTTTTTTGTCAATGCCGACGATCACGTTGATCTCAAGGAATCAGACAATAAGTTGACGGTGTACGTCAACGGCCAACCTGCTACTCCGGTAGATCCGCCAGCAAGCATAGAAGAGGAAGACAGCGCCGAAGTGGAGTAGCCTGCTGCAAAAGTTTCTAAACATCGATGGCGCCCGCATGCGGCACCATCGGCGTTTTGAGGTTATCGCCCGCTTTCTTCCGTTTTATTTTCAGCCGGCATCAGGCCTCATAGTCAAACACCAGCAAATCTTCCATCAAGGGCTTCAGCACGCCCACAAAAGCCTGGTGCGCCGGGTGCGGCAGATAGGCATCCCGCGCTGCTGCATCAACAAAGCTGATGACGGCAACGTGGTTGAAACCCTTGGCAGCTTTTTCGGGGCTGACGTTGGGGCCTTGTTCAAACGCGGTGATACCGGGTATCCGCAACTGCAGTTTGGCAAATTCCTGCAGGCAGTGTTCCACTTCATTGGGAGCAGCATCTTCTTTTAAACGCAAAAGTACGATGTGGCGGATGGTCATGGTTGGGTTTCCTCGTTTTTGGATTAAATAGGCCGCTAATCACGGCGAACTACCTATAATGGTAGCTTCTTTCCGTTTACGCTTCATGACAATCTATGTCCAATCCTGGCACTAGCAACCGTCGTCGCAAATTACTCCAGTTTTTCGCTTCGGCTGCGGGGGCGAGTCTGATGCCGTCGCTGGCTGCCAGCCAAAATTCCAGCCACAGTGCCAGCCTGGCCGTAGGTAATGATCTGATGCCGCAATTCTGGGCTGTTTATGATCAGACGGCTGGCAGCACAGATAGCGCAGTAAGAGTGCAGGCTTTGCTGGACAACTTCTTTGTGCCGCAGCACGAGCTGTTTGCCGGCGCGGGCGTAAAACCCTCCGCCGCTCTGGTGGGCGGATGGCTGAAGAAATTTGACGGCATGGCGGGTGACGTGCGCAGGCTGTCTGCCACCGTGCCGGCCGCTTATGCGCGGCAACTGGCCGGTTTTTGCACCGCACTGCCGGATTTTGACAGAGCCGCCGCGCCGGTGTATTTCATGCCTTCGCTGTTCCAGTTTGACGGCCATCTGCAGCCGTGGAAGGGCGTGCTGCCGCTGTTCGTGGGCCTGGACGGTATTGTGTATTACCACGGTGCGCAGGCAGACCTGACCGTGTTGCTGAACCATGAGATGTTCCACCTGTACCAGGGCCAGAAAAATCCGTCGATCATGCTGGACCCGGCGCCGCCGGTATACATCAACCTGTGGACAGAGGGCGTGGCCACCTATGTCAGCCAGCTATTCACCCCTGGCGCCACGCGCCTGCATGTGCTGCTGGACGACAAACGCCTGGCCAGCGCAAGCCCCGAAGTGCTGCGCACGATTGCGGCAGATCTGCTGCTGCATCTGGACGAAAACAGCGATGCGGTCATGGAGCGATTTTTCAGCATAGGCTACCATGGCGACATCCCGGCACGCGGCGGTTATCTGGTGGGCCTGACGCTGGCGGAACGTGTCGGCAAGAACATGACGTCGACCCAGATGGCATCCCTGCCGGCAGAGCAAGTGCGCATGCTGGTGCAGCAGCAGTTGAAGGCGATAGCGGCAGGCTGATTTAGTTGGCCGCTGTCCTTGAATCCGCCAGACCCCGCCTTACCAGCAACCAGGGTACCGGCAGTGCGATGAAATACCCGACGATAAAACCTTTCGCCAACGGCCAGGCCAGCGATGCGGGGTTGACGGAAGCGTCGATAAATTTCAGCACTTTTTGCAAAAGCAGGAAGGCGATGACGCCGACGCCGGTTGCCAGTATCCTGCGCCACCACACCGTGGAAACCGCATAGCCGAGCACGCGTTCTTCGTGGTAGCGGCCGATGATGCCGCCAGCCATCCAGCCCGCAACGATGGGCACATAATCCGGCGCAATGCCCTTGTCCGGCCAACTGAGCAGTGCGGCGGATGTCACCACGGCGATCAGCGCCAAGCTCCACGCGGGTTGCGTTTGCCACGGCCAGCGGCGGTCCTTGATGTTGGCAAACACCAGCAGCGTTAGCGCGCCCAGCGCCGCGCCGACCAGTACGTCTTCCACATCATGCGCTCCCAGGTACAGGCGGCTGGCGATGACGCCCAGTGTAATCAGCGAGCACAGCACCCACACCCAGCGCCGCTTCAGTTCAAAGGCAAGCCACATCCAGATGACCACGGACATCTGCGCGTGCCCGCTGGGCAGACCGTAGCTGGCGCCGACCAGATCATCCAGCCGCAATGATAGCGGCGGCCTCGGGTCCTGGAACAGGTCTTTGACGTAGGCGTTCAGCATCGCGCTGAAAGTGATCAGCAGCATCACGCGGAAAAAGATGGCCTTGCTCCAGCCCCAGTAGCCCAGCGCCATAAAGAACATGATGAAGGTGGAATAGCCTAGCCATGACAGCGCAAAGGCCAGTGTCGTCATCGCCGGCGAGCGCAGTGGCAGCACCCAGTCCAGGTTGTGCAGCAAGTCCATCAGGCCGGCTTTCTGTGTTTTTTGGGAAATGGAAATTTAGCATGATGCGGCATAAAAGCACAGTGGTAGATGGTGCTGCGCTTCAATCTGCGGGTTTGCTTCGGCAGCGGCCTAAGCATCCGCAACGCGCTTGCGGGTGGAGCGTGATAGCATGATGTTTCGCCGACCCGCGTCCGCGCCACCTGTGCTTGCGCACCGGTCGCCACTATCATCTGGAACCAGCATGCATACCCAAACCCTTGCCGCCTATGCGGCCATCGCCGCCTTGTCCATCGTCAGCCCCGGGCCTTCCATTTTGCTGAGCCTGCGCAATGGCGCCAGTTTTGGCGCGCGCTCGGTGCTGTGGTCTGCCTTCGGCAATATCTCCGGCGTGTTCTGTCTGTCTGCCGCGGCGATACTGGGCCTGGGCGTGCTGCTGAAATCGTCGGCGATATTGTTTGCGGTGGTTAAGGTGCTGGGTGCGCTGTACCTGTTCTACATCGGCGCCAAGCAGCTGTTCAGCAAGACATCTGCCATTGCCTATGAATCAAAAACGGATATGGCGAGCGTCTCGCCCGGTCCACGCAAGCTGTACATGGAAGCCTTTCTGACTGCAGTCACCAACCCCAAGGCAGTGCTGTTTTTTACCGCGCTGTTTCCGCAGTTTGTCAGCTCGCAAGACCCGCTGGCACCGCAATTCTTTACACTCACCGGTATCTTCATGGCCTTGTCGTACACCACGCACCTGAGCTACGCACTGCTGGCTTCACGCGCCCGCAACCTGCTGCTGAAGCCGAGGTTTGCCAAATGGATGAACCGTGTCGTCGGCAGCGTGTTCATCGGCTTCGGCACCTTGCTGTTGGCGCTGCGCCGGCCAGCATAATTCCGGCATAATGTTGGCATAAACGCGGAAAGCGGCTATTCAATAATCGTCACCAGCGGCCAGCGCTCGCGGTACCGCTTTTGCTGCAGCCGCTGGCGGTAATTCTCCACACTGGCGCGTGCGGGATTATGCCGCACCGTCATCGAAAACAAATCCTCCAGCCCATGCGGCGCAATAACCTGCAGCGTATCGTCGTCGTCCAACGCCAGCCCCACACAGGTCGCATATTCAGGCCAGGACGCAATTCCTTGTTCCAGTGACTCCAGTGGTGCAACCGCATGGCCGAAATAGCGTTCAAACCAAATATGCACGGCTGCCTGGTTGGTTACTTCCCATGGGGTGCCTGGCATGTTTGTAGCTAGTTGAGCCTGTATGGCACTGTCCCGTGCAGGCGACAGATCAGCCGCATCAAAATAAGCGACGTCAATGTCGGGCAGCGTAGATGGCGCAAAAAATCCATGTAAGGAGTCCCACACCATATTGCGTACCGCTCCCGCGCCTATACACCACGGCGGCAGGCGCAACTCGCGGACTGCAGCAAGTGCAAACATGAACCGAGGCGATGCGCGCGCGATGGAGATGAGGCGCGCGTGGTGTTCTTCGG
>JAYSKH010000098.1:0-1724 GCA_043726505.1 Undibacterium sp.
CTTTGCCTGTTTCGGGCTGCATGCCCTTTTTCATCGTCCACTGGATTTTTTCAAAGCTCGCCTGCTTTTTATCTCCTGCACCATAGAACACAAAGGTATTCGGATGATATTTGCCGGACAGGCTCTGGTGAAAAGCTTTTGCCTTGCCGATGTTTTGCGAAAACTCTCCCCAGCTGATCGGTTCGCCATTGTCGGGAGACAGCCATTCTTCGCGGACCAGGCCCCACCACTGATCCTTGCGCAAATAAATTTCTGCGTACGGGTCGCTGGCCGGAAGTGATTCTATGATTTTTCCATCCGGCCCTTTGATATCGAGCCATTTTGGATGGTAATCCTGTGATGGCAGCAATTGCAGCGCCCCGGGCGCCTGCGAAAAAACTGCAGTCACTTCCTTGCCGTCCGAACCGATGACGAGGCTGGCGCCGAAATCTTCATCCTTCATACCTATCTTGCAGCGGCGGTATGCGACGGCGGCGCCGACAGCCGGCATCACGCCGTGCACAATGCCGGCAATCTTGCCCTGGGCGCCGGCCAGTTCCGAGCATGCGCGGGCGACGAGGCCGCCCATGGAATGCGTAACCAGGATCACCTGTTCGCAACGGAAATAGCCGCGGTTATTTTGTGCGATGACGCTGGAGATTCTTTCCTTCAACTGGTTGGCTGCATTCAGATTGGTGTCCAGCCAGTTGTAGCCGCATGCATACACGGGAAAGCGGCATCTTGCGCGCAGCAGCAGATCATCCGACAATACCGGCGCTGTCATTTCCTGCTCTTCGGAGTAGAACGGCAGGCCGCTCATGGTCATCGTAATGCCGGGATACAGCTTGGGAACCTGCCTCGGTGCACCGGGTTGCGGCGTGGCGCTGACGGAAGTGTAAAAAAAATCGTTCCATTCCGCCGGATTGTAGCTGCGGTCATTCATCGTTGTTTCCAGCCACAGCAGGAACTCGTGGTAGCTGGTCTGGCCGACTTCGCCCCAGCCACGGGTCTTGAACTCGGATTTGTCCTGGATGCTGCCGACCGGTGTCTTGGGAACCGCTCCGTTGGAATCTACGCTGGTGCGCGACGGATGCAGCAGCTTTTGCCTTTGTCCGGCGTTTTTCTTCGCCCACATCCACGCCAGGCCTATCGGCTGCCCCATTGTGCTATCCAGCCGCCACACCTTGTTACCTTTGGTGTCCTTCAGGTTGGAGCCCATGATGCCCGGTACGAAGATGATGGGCAGGATATGCATAGGCGGAATCACCAGCTTGACGGTGTCGCCCAACGTAGTATTGCTCATCTGCCAGTTAAACGTAGGTGTGCCCTTGGTGTCGGGCTTTGCCTGCTGGCTGCGGGTTTTATCTTTTGGTACGGTTGACATCGGCCATTTTCCTGCTGAATTTAAGTAACTTTCCCAAGGACCTTGATCTGCATGTTTTCAGGGCTGAAGCCCTGCTGCAGAGGGATCATCCCCTGGCCATCGGTCACGCCTTCTATCTTGCCGCCGCCATCCTTGGTGATGACGTAGCGCATATTGGATACCGGGTCGCCGCCGGCATCGAGCAACTGAAATTTTTCATCGAATTTCATCGTGCCGCGCGGAAGCACAGGCATCTGCGTGCCTATCGTGGATGGACCGGTAAAGCTCTTCTTACCAGCCTGTATCATTATCTTGCCTGGGCACTGCACGGTGATGTTGCCGCCTTCGATCGTGATATTGGCGCCGCCGGCCGTGCTCAGGC
>JAYSKH010000099.1:0-21175 GCA_043726505.1 Undibacterium sp.
GGCTGACTGCCGGCACCAGGCCCAATATCGTCGCCCATGGCGCAGCACCGGTGCAGATAGGCTATCTCGGTTATCCCGGCAGCTCCGCCCTGCCCTACGTCGATTACGTGATTGCGGACGATTACATCTATCCACCAGAACTGGCGCAGCATTTCACCGAAAAGCCGTTGTACATGCCGGATTGCTACCAGGTAAGCGATGACCAGCGCGAATACTCCAGCGAGAAGCGCAAGGCCCACTATGATCTGCCCGAAGACAAATTCGTCTTCTGCGCCTTCAACAACAATTACAAGATTATTCCTGAAGTGTTTGAATCCTGGATGCGCATCTTGCGCCAGGTGCCCGACAGCGTGCTGTGGCTGCTGAAGGACAACCAATGGTCAGAGCAAAATATGCGCAACGCAGCGCAGGCGCACGGCATCGACCCGGACCGCCTGTACTTTGCCGGCCGCGTGGCGCCGACCGACTATCTGTCGCGCTTCTGCTCGGCCGACCTGTTCCTCGACACCTTCCCCTACAATGCTGGCACCACGGCCAACGATGCGCTATGGGTAGGCCTGCCGCTGGTTACTTTGTCCGGACGCAGCTATACATCGCGCATGGCCGGCAGCATCCTGCGCTCTGTAGGCCTGTCAAGCCTGATTGCAAACACGGCCGCGGAATATGAAGCGAAAGCAATTGCCTTCGCCAACAGCCCTGCGCAGCAGCAGGAGAGCAACAAAATACTGAAAGCCGCCAAGCACAATAGCGCCGCATTGAGTACACCCAAGTTCATCGCCGACTTTGATACCGTCATCGCCCGCTTTGTCGCTGAATTAAAACAGCCGGCCTAAGTTCTCAGCACGCAACCTGACACCACAAGATCATACCCATGCGCCAAGTCAAGCTTTACCAGATCGCCTATAACGACCATATCCTGAGCAGCTTGGAGGCAGGTTATGGTGCGCTGAACATCACTGACAACCCGCGCGCCGACTGGCGTGAATATTACCCGATCAGGAACTTCCTGCTGAATGAGCAGCTGGACGAAGAGTGCTACTACGGCTTCTTCTCCCCCAAGTTCCGCGCAAAAACCGGGCTAAGCCATGCGCAGACGGTCGCCTTCATCCAGTCAGCGCCGGCCGGTACCGATGTCATCACCTTCAGCCCGCAGCCGGACATGGGCGCGTTCTTCCTCAATGTGTTCGAGCAGAATGAGTTGTTTGACCCCGGTTTTACCAAGGCCGGCGAAGACTTCCTGGCCGCCATAGGCAAGCCCCACAGGCTGGCCGGCATCATCATGGATTCACGGCATATCGTTTTCAGCAATTTCTTCGTCGCCCGGCCTGCATTCTGGCGTGACTGGCTGTCCATCAACGAGCCTATGTTCCAGATTTGCGAAGGACCGGACAGCGCAATGAAACAGCTGCTGTGCCACAAGACCAATTACGAGGACGTAGAGCGCAAGGTATTCCTGATGGAGCGCATTGCGTCGCTGTTATTGAAGAGCAATGCCAACTGGAAGGTGTGGGCCTACAATACCTTCGCCTGCGCCTGGTCGTCCACGCGTCTGAACCAGTTCGAGCATGAGGCAGTGGTCAGTGACGCGCTGAAAATGGCTCTTAATGACAATCCGAATGTCGCGCATTATCTGACAGCATTTAATAAAGTCCGGGATGTATTGCGTTAAACACAAATTAAATTAATATAAGAATCACTTTTCTTCCGCAAGAAAAATCTTTTCCCCTCTGAAACTCAAAAAATTTAGCGAATAATTTACCCTAAAGAATTCTTTTAATCTGCCGTAGAGCGATGTATTGATACGAAATTGAAGGCCAAAAAAAAATATTTATCTATAGAAACTAGTTAAATATTTTCGCAGACCGTCCGATATCACTTAGCAACGGCGGTCCGATTGTCTTAGCTTCACGAGGCAGACCAAAGTTTAAGGCGTGTTCCGCCAAATTTAATGACTTCGGTAAGGAGAATCAAATGGCTTCAGTAATTAACACCAATATCTCGTCCCTTAATGCTCAACGTAACCTGACGACTTCCCAAATGTCGTTGAACACGTCGATCCAGCGTTTGTCTTCCGGTCTGCGTATTAACAGCGCGAAAGACGATGCTGCAGGTTTGGCGATCGCTGACCGCTTTACAGCACAGATCAACGGCCTGTCACAAGCTAGCCGCAACGCCAACGACGGTATCTCGCTGATGCAAACCGCTGAGGGCGCGTTGGCAACAACAGGCGACAACTTGCAACGTATCCGTGAACTGGCAGTGCAATCCGCCAACGGCTCCAACACTTCAACTGACCGCGCCGCGATCCAGAAAGAGGTTGGTCAGCTGATCTCCGAGATGGACCGTACTGCACAAACAACACAGTTCAACGGCTTGAACCTGCTGGACGGCAGCTTTGGTACGACATCCTTCCAGGTTGGCGCCAACGCCGGCCAAACCATCACTGCGACTACGGCTAACTTCCGTACCAACAGCTATGGTAACAATGAGTACTCCACCGATGGCGTAGCATCCAGCGCAACCGCAGCATACACCGCTGGCACTTTCGACATCCAGGGTCTGGCAACAAAAACAATCAATGTTGCTGCTACAGATACGGCAAAATCGGTCGCAACATCGATCAATAGCGTTTCTGACAGCACTGGCGTAAGCGCAACTGCACAGACAGACACACAAGTTACGTTCACTGCGGCGCAATCTTATTCTCTGGCGATCACATCAGACAATACAACTGCTGCCAACGTTACTTTCACTGTTGGCGCAAATGCTGACGCAAGCGGCCTGGCAACTGCAGTTTCTGCGATTAACGATGCATCTTCCAAAACTGGTGTGACTGCAAAATTGAATGCGGCAAACAACGCATTAATTTTGACCAACTCCAGCGGCAACAACATTTCGCTGACAAACAACAGTACTGCAGCAACAGCGGTATTTGACAACCAGAATCTGGATTCAGCTGGCAATGCTCAAGGTGCTGCTGATGCTGCTGTCGCAAACGGCGGTACAACTTCCGTATCGTTGGGTCACGTTGTCATGAACTCCGATAAAGGCTTCACTATCGGCGGTACGATCACCGCAACAGATTTCACTGCTGCTTCTGCAACATTGAACACAGTGTCGAACATCGACGTTACCTCCGCCAAAGGCGCCACCGATGCACTGAAAGTCATCGACTCTGCGCTGGCATCCGTTGACGGTCAACGTGCGACATTCGGTGCGTTGCAATCACGTTTCGGCAGCGCTGTAACCAACCTGCAAACTACTTCTGAAAACTTGTCTGCTTCCCGCAGCCGTATTCAGGATACAGATTTTGCAGCGGAAACAGCTAACCTGACACGTGGTCAGATCTTGCAACAAGCAGGTACAGCCATGTTGGCACAAGCAAACTCGCTGCCTAACGGTGTGTTGGCGCTGTTGCGTTAATAAGAGTATTATCTGGAAAATAAGTCCCGGCAGAAATCATTTCTGCCGGGCTTATTGCCATAGAAGGAGAAATCATGGATATATCATCTACTGGTGGAGCAGGCTCCGTCGCGGCACGCACCGCCAATCTTGGGCTTTACAGTGCAGACAGTTCTGCCCCTGCGGTCCCCGTCAAGGCAGCAGCAGAGCCAGCGGTCGCGGACACCAATATCCAGCAACCCTCCCCTGTCCCCTCTACTGCACAGGTTACCGAGGCGGTAAAGAGCATTAATACGATGCTGCAATCCTCTTTCTCGCAGGATCTGGAATTTTCATTTGACTCGGATGCCGATCGCGCTATAGTCAAAGTAGTCGACCAGAAAACCAAGGAAGTCATACGCCAGATGCCAACCAAAGAGGCACTGGAAATTTCCAAGGCACTGGACAAATTGCAGGGTCTTTTAATCAAGCACCAAGCTTGATTCCTTTCATTTATTGAATCTAGAAATAGCAGGTAATTCTCCCCTCTTTAGGTCGCTTTGGAATAGCCCGCTATCAGATACAGTACAGTTTTAGTCGGAGGCTTTCGTGAGCGTTACCGCAACCACAGGTGCTATTGATGTCAACAGCATCGTCAGTCAGTTAATGACTGTCGAGGCGCAGCCTTTGCAATTGCTGCAAGTCAAAGAAGCATCCTATACATCCAAATTATCTGCCTACGGCAATCTGAGCAGTGCACTGAGCGCATTCCAGAGCACGCTGACAAGTCTGGGCGATGCTTCAAAATTCAATGCACTTTCTGCAACGCCTGCTGACGCCACCGTATTGTCGGCCTCGGCCGGCGCCGGCGCAAGCGCAGGCAACTACAATATCAACATATCGCAACTGGCGCAGGCGCAGAGCCTGGCCGCAGCCGGGCAAACAAGCACGACCGCAACCATAGGCTCTGGCGCGGCAACCACGCTGACCTTTGAATTCGGCAGCGTCACCGGCGGCACGCTTGGGACAGATGGCACCTACACGGGCTCGACCTTCACCGAAGACGGCACCAAGGGTGCGGGCACCATCACCATCGACAGCTCGAACAATTCATTGCAAGGCATCAAGGACGCCATTAACAAGGCCGGTCTGGGAGTGACTGCGTCCATCGTTTCCGATGGTTCCGCCTCGCCAAACCGCCTGGTACTGACGTCGACGACCACTGGCCAGACTTCCAGCTTGAAGATCCAGGTATCGGGAGATGCCGCCATCCAGAATCTGCTGGCCTACGACCCTGCCGGCACGCAAAACCTGTCACAGAAAATAGCAGGCCAGGATGCCAAGGCCACTATCGGCGGCCTGGATGTGACCAGCCCGACCAATGACTTTACCAATATTCCGGGCGTAACAGTGACGGCCACCAAGATAGGCAGCACGTCACTCAACCTGTCCGCCGATACCAGTAGTGTCACCACCAGTGTCAATGCCTTCGTCAAGGCGTACAACGACCTAAATACCACGATCACCGGGCTGACGCAGCCGGGCACGCAAAGCGGCGGCCTGGGCACTGCGCCTACTGGCGGCGGCCCGTTGGTAGGCGACGCGACCACGAGGAATATTCAGAATGCGGTCCGCAAAATATTCACTACGAATGTTCCAGGATTAAACGGCAGCCTGACCAATCTGAGCCAGATCGGCATCACGTTCCAGGACGACGGTACTCTGGCACTGGATTCCAGCAAACTGTCTACTGCGCTAAAAAATACGCCCGGCGACGTGCAAAAACTGCTGGCAAGTTCCGGTAGCACGACAGATAGTCTAGTGAAATTCGTCAGCGCAGGGAATACTTCGCCGGTGGGCAGCAATGCAATTAATGTGACAGCTCTGGCAACCCAGGGCTCTGTTGTCGGCAGCACTGCGGCTGGTCTGAACATCAACAGCGGCAACAATACGCTGAACCTGACCATCAACGGCACCACTGCGTCCATTAATCTGACGCCTTCCAATACGCCTTACACGGCAAGCAGCCTGGCGACACAACTGCAATCGTTGATTAACGGTAACGGTACATTTTCCGGTGCGGGCATCAATGTGACGGTGTCGCAGAACAATGGCGTATTCACGATTACGTCGAATAAATATGGCTCGGCATCCAAGGTCAGCGTTTCTGGCTCTGCTTCCGCTAACCTGTTTGGAACAACGACAGAAACGACC
Source organism: Undibacterium sp. (assembly GCA_043726505.1). Taxonomy (GTDB): domain Bacteria; phylum Pseudomonadota; class Gammaproteobacteria; order Burkholderiales; family Burkholderiaceae_D; genus Undibacterium. Next base: position 5,596 of record JAYSKH010000099.1, read on the forward strand.
GGCACGGACATTGAAGGCACGATAGGCGGCGCACCTGCGGCTGGCAGCGGTACCACGCTGACTGGTTCGGACGGTGGGCCAGCGGCCGGCATCAAGGTGGATATCAGCGGCGGAGTATTGGGTGACCGCGGTACGGTGAACTACTCGTCCGGCTATGCATCGATGTTCAGTTCATTGATAGACTCTTACATCGGCACTAATGGCTCCATCAAGTCCGCAAATGACTCCATCAATGCGTCGATCAAATCGATCAACAAAGCCTCTGACGATCTGAATACGCAATTGATCGCGACCCAGAAACGCCTGACGGCGCAATATACGGCGCTGAACGTGTCACTGAGCAGCATGCAGACGACGTCCAACTTTTTAACGCAACAACTGGCCAAGATCGCTGCAAACTAAGCTACACGTGAAGTTACCAGAGCTGCAAGGCTCATAGGGTTTAAAGGAGATTTAGATGTTTGGTTCGGTACGTAATGGTGCGAACGCTTATGCAAAAGTGGGAATGGAAACCGGCGTTGCCTCTGCCAGTCCGCACAAACTGATCGTCATGCTGTTTGAAGGCGCACTGGTCGCCATCAAGACGGCCATGCAGAATATGGCGGACGGCAATATCCCGGAAAAAGGTATGGCCATTTCCAAAGCTATCCTGATCATTGATGGAGGTCTGCGCGCCAGCCTGGACAAGAAGGCCGGCGGCAACATTGCCGAAAGCCTGGATGCGCTCTATGAATATATGAGCCAGCGTCTGCTGGAAGCGAATCTGAAAAACGATGTCAAGATGCTGGAAGAAGTACATGCGCTTTTGCTGGACCTGAAAACGGCGTGGGATGCAATCGGCGCCGGCCCGGCTAGTGGTAGCGGTGATACGAATGCGCCAGCGGTAGCTTCTTCTGATGTGCCTGCCACACCAAAACTGTCGGCTTATGATGCACTTGCCCCTAATAAAAATTCTTTTGTGAGTGTTTGACAATGATGAATAATGAACAAATCATCTCCGTATACGAAGTAGTGTCAATGATCACCGACCAGATGCTGGTCGCGGCAAAATCGCAGGACTGGGAAACATTCAGCAATCTCGAAATCAATTGCGCCGAGCACATACAGACGCTGAAGCAAAAAGACACGCAGGAAGCGCTGCCGCCGCAAAGCAAGGAAAAGAAGATCAGGCTGATCCAGAAGATCCTGGCAGACGACAGGGAAATCCGCACGATCACTGAACCCTGGATGGAACAGCTAAGCGCCATGATGCACACCAATGGAACCGCGCGCAAACTCTCTAGTGCCTACGGTAGCAACCGTATCGGCTAGGGCCAGGCAGTATGCTGCCCCGGGTTGACACCTCAGTCAGGCCTCTGACCCCGGCTGAGGCTCCCAATGCAGCAGCACAGGTAGGGGAAACGCGGCAGGATGTCGTTTCCAAACTTTCCCAGCTGGTAGTGGGAAGGCAGATACAGGGGGACATCATCTCCCGCCTCAACGACGGCACCTTTGTCGTGCGTCTCAACGGCGCCACTGCCCGCATGGCGCTGCCGGACGGCAGCAAACCCGGCACCTCCGTGCCGCTGACGCTGATCACCACCAATCCCCGCCCTACCTTTCTGCTCGATTCCGGCGACGGCTCCAGCACCACCGTCGCACTGACGCGCCAGGAAGTGACAGATGCAGCACCGCGCGGCGCTGACACCGATGCTGAAAACGCCGCAAATCCCTTGCCGGGCGCAAAGCAAAATGCGGTAGGCGGCTATTTGCTGGAAACCGCGCAAGGCCGCGCAGAAGCAGTCAAAACCGGCCAGGTGGTGGAATCAAAACCGGAAGCCGGCCAGAATTTAACAGAAGGACATGGCACCAGTACGCCCACCAGCCTCAGCACGGCAGGGAAACTGATCGACCAGATCCTGCATGCTGCGCAGCAGCAGGACGTGCCGAATACACTGGTCGGCAAGACGCCACTGGCGGCAACGGCCGAGGCCATGACGCAACCGGACAAAATGGCCGATACACTGAAGCAGACCATCGCCTCCAGCGGCCTGTTTTACGAATCACACGTTGCCGACTGGGCCGAAGGTAAACGCCCGATCAGCGACCTGATGCGGGAACCACAGGCGCAAATAGGCAAGTCCCTGGGCAGCGATGCCGACCTGAGCTCCACCAGCCTGACCAAAAACACCGAAATGACGCAGATCGTTAACCAGCAACTGAACACGCTGGAACAGCAGCGCATCGTCTGGCAGGGCAACCTGCTGCCCGGCCAGCGCATGGAATGGGAAGTGACCCGCAATTATTCCGGCAAAAAAGCCGGGCAGACAGAAGCCGAGCAATCCTGGCAAAGCACTGTCCGCTTTGAACTGCCGCACCTGGGCGCCATCGCCGCCACCATTAATCTGCACGGCGAACACGTGCAGATTTTCGTCCGCACCGATTCCGAATCCTCCGCCACCGCATTGCAGGAACATGCTGTAACATTAGCAGAAGCGCTGAAGCAGGCGGGCGCGCAACTGGACAGCTTTTCGGTGAAGAAGGATGAACAAACCTAAGTCCGAGACAGAACAACAGCAGAAAATGCAAAGCGCAGTCGCCCTTGCCTACCATGGCGGCGCCGCCACGCCCAAGGTCGTTGCCAAGGGACGCGGCCTGATTGCAGAATCCATCATTGCCAAGGCCAAGGAACACGGCGTGTTTGTGCACCAGTCCAAAGAACTGGTATCGCTACTGATGCAGGTGGAGCTGGACCGGGATATTCCTCCGGCGCTGTATCGCGCGGTTGCAGAATTGCTCGCTTGGCTATACCATATTGAGAGAGAGAAATCTGGCATTTCCGGCAATTCCGTCAATCCCGGCAGCTAGCCTCTCCTCCTTCACTTTTCAGGCTACGACAAACGTATATGCAATCCGCTCCTCCAGTACTGGGTACAGAGAATCAAAGTGCATTTCAGGTTGATTCACGACGTGAGATCATCTCACTATTGCGCGGGCTGAAAGAAGCCAACCAGCTGATCAGCATGATGATCAACGGTGGATCGGAAGTTTTCATTACCTCTATTCTGGACCTGGATGACGTCAACGATACCGTCGTCATCGACAGCGCCCCCGGCCAGCTGGCCAACCAACGGATTGTCGAAGCGCCAAGGGTTTCATTTGAAGGCCTGCTGGACAGGATCAGCATCCAGTTCTCCTCCACCGGCGTGCAGCGCACCGATTTTGAAAATCGCCCGGCGCTGCAGTTCGTCATACCGACCAGCCTGATACGCCTGCAAAGGCGTGAATACTACCGCATCAATACACCACTCTCCAACCCGATACGCTGCCAGATGACGATAGCGGACGAGCATCAGACCGAAGTGGTGAAATTGTCGCTGGTGGATATCAGTTGCGGCGGCGTGGCCATCCTGGACGACCGCAAGATAGTCGATTGCGCCATCGGTACCGAATACAAGAACTGCAAGATCGATCTGCCAACGATAGGCCTGATCGAAGTGACCTTACAGGTGAGAAATTCGCAGGACCTGATCCTGCTGAACGGAAAATCCAACCGCAGGCTGGGCTGCCAGTTCACGGATCTGTCCAATTCCATGCTGGCCAGCATACAACGCTACATCATGAAACTGGAACGCGAGCGTAATGCGAAGATGACCGGCATCAGATAAGTACGGCTTGTGCCAAGACCTTCCCCATAAAAATCCGCCGCGGCGGATTTTTTTTAGTATTCCACCAGTGCATGTTAAGCGGCCTGGATCACTGGCAAACCTGTTACCTCTATATCTGCATATTCATGATGTCGTGATACGCCGACACCAGCTTGTTGCGCACCTGCACCGTGGTCTGGAAGGCGATGCTGGCTTTTTGCATGGAAATCATCACATCCGACAGGCTGACCTTGTCATCACCCATCGTGAATTTCTGGCCCATTTTGCTGGCTTCGGCGTCCATGCCGTTGACTTGGTCCAGCGATGCTTTCAGCGCATCGGCAAAATCCAGCTTTGCCGGCGCATCGGTGGCAGGCGAGACCGTATTCTGCAACCCGCCTTCCATCTTTGCCGACGCCGCCCTTAACTGGGCTACCATGGCGTCTATTCTGCTTGTATCAATTCCACCCATTTTCTTACCTCTTGATCATCTTTACGGTCTTTGCAACACGCCCTGCAAGGCTGCAAAACCGACCGGTTTACTCCACGCCATCACATTAGCACCTGCGCCTCTATGGCTAGCCCCGATAAGAAGGGCAAAAACAAGTTTGCTCTCGCAATTGATTTTGCCAAATAACCTCACAATCCGTATCAAGGAAAAAACCCCGGACTGGACACACAAATGCAGCACACTCTCCCTATCAAGCTAGAGGCAAGCCATGGCAATCGCTGAAGAAACCGCGCTCGAAGAACCGGCCGCGCCGCCGAGGATATTCGGCATTGCGCAGACGCCGGCGGTCAGAACCGCGCTGATGTCGCTGGGCGCCGCCCTCGTTATCGCCGCCATGGTGGGAGTCTGGCTGTGGGGCCAGCAACCGGATTACAAGGTGTTGTTTTCCAACTTCAACGACCGCGATGGCGGCGCCATTGTTGCGCAGTTGCAAACGATGAATGTGCCTTACAAGTATTCCGAAAGCGGTACGGCGATCCTGGTGCCTGCGAATCAGGTGCATGACGCCAGGCTGAAACTGGCGGCAATCGGCCTGCCCAAGGGCGGCAATGTCGGTTTTGAGCTGATGGAAAACCAGAAATTGGGTATTTCCCAGTTTCTGGAGCAGGTCAATTTCCAGCGTGCGCTGGAAGGCGAGCTCGCACGCTCGATTGAATCCGTATCTTCCGTGCAATCTGCCCGTGTGCATCTGGCGATCCCGAAATCTTCGGTATTCATCCGCGACCAGCAAAAGCCGACTGCATCTGTACTGCTGAACATGTTCCCTGGCCGTGTGATGGACCAGCAGCAGGTATCCGCCATCGTGCATCTGGTGGCCAGCAGCGTGCCCGAGCTGACGCCGAAAAACGTCACCATCGTTGACCAGAATGGCAACCTGCTGTCCGACCCGGCCAAGCAAAACGGCCCCAACATCCTTGATCCGTCACAACTGAAATATGTGCAGGACATCCAGCAAAACATCATCAAACGCGTGGAATCCATTGTTTCACCTATCGTAGGCCCAAACAATGTGCATGCGGAAGCAACCGCCGATGTCGATTTTTCGCGCAGCGAACAGGCAGCAGAAAGCTACCGGCCCAACTCGCCGCCTGAACCGCAGGCCATCCGCAGCCAGCAGTCCAGCGAGAGCTTCAACAAGAACCAGAATCCGTCCGGCATCCCCGGCTCGCTGTCCAATCAGCCACCGGTGCCAGCGATTGCGCCGATTACCGCCAGCGGAGCGGCCAGCGCGGCGGCGGCATCCAATACGGCGCTGGTGCAAAAAGATTCCACAGTGAACTATGAAGTGGACAAAACCATACGCTATACACAGCAACCCATGGGCGGCATCAAGCGCCTGACCGTGGGCGTGGTGATTAATTACAAGCGCGACGTTGATAAAAACGGCAAAGTCACCAACATTCCTTTGACCGATCAGGAAAAAACTGAAATCACCGATCTTGTTAAAGAAGCAATGGGATTCAATAAAGATCGCGGCGATACGGTAAATGTTGTCAACAGTCCATTTGCCAGCGCGGAAAAAGATTCTATAGTGGAATTACCATTCTGGAAACAGGTGTGGTTCTGGGATCTGATGAAGGAAGTGGGCAAGTATTTGCTGGTGGCTATTGTCCTGGGGTATTTATTCTTTGCTTACCTGAAGCCATTATTGTATAAACTGTCCGGTAGGGAAGAACGCGACCGCAAGGCCGCCGAAGCGGAAGCCGCGGCAGCTGAAAAAGCCAGGCTGGAAGAGGAACAGGCTGAACGCGCCGCCGCCGGCATCGTGGGTGACGAAGACGAAGAAGGCAGCGCGGTCGTCAGCCTGACCAGGGATGCCGATGGCAATCTGGTCAAACATTTGTCGCCGTATGAGACCGACCTGCAGATGGCGATAGACCTGGCCAAGAATGATCCCAAGATCGTGGCCAATGTGATCAAGAAATGGGTAAGCAATGAGTGACGATGGCGTACAGAAAGCAGCGACCCTGATGCTGGCGCTGGGTGAAGACGGTGCGGCCGAGGTAATGAAATACCTGGGCCCGCGCGAAGTGCAGAAGATCGGTGCAGCAATGGCCGTGATCGGCGCCATCCCGCACGAAAACATTGCCAAGGTGCTGGAAGAATTCAAGGCCGAAGCCAATCTTAGCTCCTCGGTGGGGCTGGATTCGGACGAATACATCCGCAACGTGCTGACCAAAGCGCTGGGCGATGACAAGGCCGCATCGCTGCTGAACCGCATCCTCGGCGGCAAGGACGCCAGTGGCATAGAAAGCCTGAAGTGGATGGACTCCCCTTCCGTGGCCGAACTGATCAAGAACGAACATCCGCAGATTATCGCCACCATCCTGGTCCATCTGGAACGGGATCAGGCATGTGAAATTTTGAACCAGTTTACCGAGCGCCTGCGCAATGACGTGATCCTGCGTATTGCCACGCTGGACGGCATCCAGCCGACCGCGCTGCGCGAGCTGAACGACGTGCTGACCAAGCTGCTGACCGGCAACGAAAGCCTGAAGAAAAAAACCATCGGCGGCGTGCGCGCGGCGGCGGAAATTTTGAACTTCATGAGCGGCGAGAACGAAGCATCCGTGATGGAAAACCTGCGCAAGTACGACGGCGACATGGCGGAAAAGATCATGGACGAAATGTTTGTGTTCGACAACATCATGGAAATCGACGACCGCGGCATTCAGCTGCTGTTACGCGAAGTGCAGTCCGATTCACTGATCGTGGCGCTGAAAGGCGCCAACCAGGACATGCGCGACAAGATATTCAGAAACATGTCGCAGCGCGCGGCCGAAATGATGCGCGAAGATCTGGAATCCAAAGGGCCGGTGCGGCTTTCCGAAGTGGAAGCGCAGCAAAAACAGATTTTGCTGATCGTGCGCAGGCTGGCCGACGAAGGACAGATCATGCTAGGAGCAAAAGGCGAAGATGCCTATGTCTGACAGTACCACGCCCAAAGGCCAGATGTCGGCGTTTCAACGCTGGGAAATGGCCTCTTTTGGGGACGAACGTCCTTCGCAGGTAGCCGAGAGGACGCTGGCAGTTGCCACTGCCGCAAAGACGCAGCACGAAGAGGTACACCGGGCGCGCGAGCAGGCGCGCAAGGAAGGTTACGCCGCAGGCTACAAGGAAGCGTACGCGCACGGCCTGCAGCAAGCACAGGAAGACGGCCACAGGGAAGGCCTGGCCTCCGGCACCGAAATGGTCGATGCCGAACTGGAAACCGTGCGCAGCATCGCGCATCAATTTGCAGAGCAGGTCGCCTCAATCAACGAACTGGTGGCGCAGGATGTTTTCAAACTGGCGCTGGACCTGTCCGAGGCTATGCTGAGGACCAGCCTGGAACTTGATCCGGAACTGATCATGCCTATCGTGCGCGAGGCGGTGGAAAGCCTGCCTTCGGTACAGCGCCCTGCCCAGCTTATCCTGCATCCCGACGACGCCGACATCATCAGGAACCGCATGGCCGACGAACTGGACAAGGATGGCTGGCGCATCGTGACCGATAGCCACATGGAACGCGGTGGCTGCAAGCTGGAAACGGCACAGAACCTGGTTGACGCCAGCTTCTCCACCCGCTGGGACCGGCTGAGCGACGCGATGAAAAAACATCTCGCGCCGAAAGCCTGAAAAAGCCATGCTGGCCGACCCTATCCATCCCTGGAAATCCCTGCTGAAACGTGGCATTGAACAGGTGCCGCACGTGCAGTCGCTACAGGTGGCAGGCCGCGTCACCAAGGTGACGGGGCTGGTGATGGAGGCGGTGGGGCTGAAGCTGCCAGTTGGCAGCGCGTGCTCGGTGCATCTGCAAAGCGGCTTGAAGATCGATGCCGAAGTTGTCGGCTTTGATGGCGACCGCCTTTTCCTGATGCCGCATAGCGACCTGGAAGGCGTCACCCCCGGTACGCCGGTATTCCCGGCCGAAGTGGTGCAACTGGAAAACCCCAAGCATCCGAAACGCCGGCCCAGCGACCGCACCCGCCACCTGCCGGTCGGTTATGAACTGCTGGGGCGTGTGCTTGACGGCAACGGCAGGCCATTGGACACGCTGGGGCCGCTTGCTGCGACCGAATCTGCACCGTTGGGCGCCCGTACTTACAATCCGCTGGAACGCGCGCCTATCGTCGATACGCTGGATGTGGGCGTGCGCGCCATCAACAGTATGCTGACGGTGGGTCGCGGCCAGCGGCTGGGCCTGTTTGCTGGCTCCGGCGTCGGTAAAAGCGTGCTGCTCGGCATGATGGCACGCTATACGACAGCGGACGTGATCGTTGTGGGCCTGATAGGCGAACGCGGCCGCGAGGTGAAGGAGTTCATCGAACAGATTCTCGGCCCCGAAGGCCTGGCCCGGTCGGTGGTAGTAGCCGCCCCCGCCGATGCGCCGCCGCTGATGCGCCTGCAGGGCGCAGCCTATGCGACAACGATAGCCGAATACTTCCGCGATCAGGGCAAGAATGTGCTGCTGATCATGGATTCACTGACCCGCTATGCGATGGCGCAACGGGAAATCGCGCTGGCCATCGGTGAGCCTCCTGCCACTAAAGGTTACCCGCCTTCCGTATTTGCCAAATTGCCTATCCTGGTGGAGCGCGCCGGCAACGGCAAGGAAGGCGGCGGCTCGATTACCGCGTTTTATACCGTGCTGACCGAAGGCGATGACCAGCAGGACCCTATTGCCGATTCGGCCAGGGCGATCCTGGACGGCCATATCGTGCTGAACCGTACTCTGGCCGAAAGCGGGCACTACCCTGCCATCGACATAGAACAGTCGATCAGCCGTGCGATGCACAGCATTACCACGCCTGAGCACCAGCAGCTGTCGCGGCGTCTGAAGCAGTTGTATTCCCGTTATGAACGTAGCCGCGACCTGATCAGCGTCGGCGCTTATTCACCGGGATCGGACCCCTTGCTGGACGAGGCGATACGCCTGCATTCCAACATCGTTTCCTTCTTGCAACAGGATATACTGGAAAAATCGGCCATTCCCGAGAGCTTGGCTGGACTTGCGGCTCTATTCAACGGATGAAAGTCGGCCCCACTCACTATAATTGACCCATCATGACGCAAAAATCCCCTCTCAATACCCTGATTGAGATAGAAGAAAGGAATACCGATGACGCCGCCAAACGACTTGGCAACGCCATCCGGGCGCATGAGGAAACACAAAAGAAACTGGCTTTGCTGGTGCAGTACCGGGATGACTATGATGCACGCTTCCAGGCCGGTGCGTCCAAGGGTCTGAGCATTACGCAGTACCATAATTTCCAGTCCTTTATCCGCAAGCTGGATAGCGCCATTGAAGGCCAAAAACAGGTCGTCAACGATGCGGAAAACCGGATACAGATGGCCCGCAAGCTGTGGCAGGACCATGAGAGAAAAAGGCTGTCTTACGGCACGCTGCAAACCAGGGCCGAAGTCTCTCTGCAGAACAAAGAAGCAAAACGGGATCAAAAAGCGATGGACGAACATGCGTCGCGATCTTTTTTTTATAAACGCTGAAGAAATGAATTGGTGACACCATGCGCGCAAACCCTCTACTCCCCCAAGCAGACCTGTTGCCTGCCGCAGCCACTTCCAAATCCTCTTCCAGCGATGTAACGGGACCGTCTTTCAACCAGTTCCTGTCCAATGAAGTGTCCAGCCCGAAAAACAATCCGGCTCCGGCCCCCAGCCAGAACAACGTCAACAACAATAACAACGCCAACAACAATGGCAATAACAATAACAATAACGTCAATAACAATAATAACGACAACAGCGCGAACAACCAGGTAGACAGCAAGGCGCCGGACAAGCCGGCACAAGCCGATGCCGGCAGCAAAACCGACAAGCCCAAGGACGCCAAGGACAAGGATGACGACGCCGACAGCACACAGGCTGCAGGCGCTGCCGACCAGACCCCTGCCGGCCAGATCATTGCGCTGGTGCAGAACCTGGGAAAACTGACAGCAGGCAATGACGCCGGTAAAACCGATGACAAGAAAGTAGATGTATCCGCAGTTGCCGGCGCAATCAATAGCGCGATGCTGGACAAGTCCAAGCAGCTGGATGCCAAGATCGGTCCGGAGGTGGCGGCTGATGCAGCCAAAACAACCGATGCCAAGGCAGTGAAGGCCAGCACTCCCGACTTTAAAACGGATGTGGATGCCGCCAGTAAAAAACTGGCCGATGCAGTGCCCGCAGACAAGAGCGACGTCAAGGACAAGGCAGACACCACAAAACCGGTGGATGTCGCTGCGGCAAAAGATGCGAGTGCAGCCAAGGATACGCCTTTGAAGGCGCCGGTCGAAGCCGTCGCCGGCGCAGACCAGAAACTGCAGGCAGCACAAGATCTGGCAGCCTCCAAAGCGCTGATGCAGGACGGCGCAGCCGCTGTTGCCCCTGTACAGCAAAATTTTGCACAGCAGCTGGCAGCCACCGCCACGCAGGCCAATTCCGCGGCCGATGCCGAGCATTTGTCGCCGCGCGTGGGTAGCCCAGGCTGGGATCAGGCCGTAGGCCAGAAAGTAGTGTGGATGGTGGCCGGAGGCAAGCAAACCGCCGAGCTGACACTGAACCCGCCCGACCTCGGTCCCATGCAGGTAGTCTTGAGTGTTAACAACGACAAGGCCACCGCCACGTTTGTCACTGCGCAGCCGGAAGTCAGGGATGCGCTGGAATCTGCCATGCCCAAGCTGAGGCAGATGATGAGTGATGCCGGCGTGCAGTTATCCGGCTTCTCGGTCAGCACGCAATCTTCCAATCAGGGTGGCCAGTACTCCGGCAATACACCGTCCAATTCGCGCCGTTCCAGCCATGGTGTGGCTGGTCCCGATACCGGCCCTATTTCATCGATAAGCGGCGCCACCGCCACCTCCTCCGTCCGCACCGGCAAACTGGGCATGGTGGACACTTTTGCCTGACGGCTACGGCTGCTCCGCGTAGCCGTGTCCATTCTTTGCTTTATTGCCACCCCGATTGCCACCCCTGGTGTTGCTATTGCCCGCACAAGCGCAGTCAGCCTGGCTTGCCGGGCTGACTAGCATGTAAAATACATGCACCGCATCAGCATTTGCCGGAATCACTGCCATTCCGGACCAGCCGATTGCGAGTAACGTCTGCAACAGAGGAAAAACACTGCATTTACCTTTCTTTTTCACAGATGTTGCGCGCGATTGTAAAGATAATATAAGGCAATCAACGGTAATATGAAGCTCGAAGCAACGTATCACCGTGCCAAGCAATAAGGAAGACTATGTCAAAAGCACCAGCAAAAGCAGCAGCGGCCGGAGATGCACCTGCCGGCGGATCGAAAAAGAAGCTGATCATCATCATTGCCGCCGTGGTTGTGCTGCTGGCTGGCGCAGGCGGCGGCGCCGCGATGTTCCTGTCTAAAAAGAGCGGCGGCGACCATAAAGAAAAAGAACACAAGGCAGAGCCCGCCAAAGCGCCGGTATTCCTGCCGATGGAACCGTTCACCGTCAATCTGCAATCCGAAGGCGGCGACAAGTATCTGCAAGTGACGATGACGCTGCAGGTGCCGGATGAAGAAACCTCCAACCTCATCAAACTGAATATGCCGCAGGTCCGTAGCCGCCTGCTGATGCTGCTTTCGAGCAAGGACTCCGCAGACATACTGACCAGCGAAGGCAAGGCAAAACTGATCGACGAGATTGTTGATCAGACATCCGTTCCTTTCGTTCCCAAGGGCGAACCGCAAAAGATCACCGGCGTCTTTTTTACCTCGTTTGTAGTACAGTAAACCATGGCTGATAATTTTCTCTCCCAGGAAGAAGTCGATGCCCTTTTAAAGGGCGTTACGGGAGATCAGGACGACGCAACGGGACCGGAAGATACTTCCGGTGTCCGCCCTTACAATCTTGCGACGCAAGAGCGTATTGTCCGTGGCCGCATGCCGACGCTGGAAATCATCAACGAACGCTTTGCCAGGCTGCTGCGCATAGGCCTGTTTAATTTCCTGCGGCGCAGCGCCGAGGTGTCAGTAGGCACCGTGCGCGTATCCAAATACAGCGAATTCATCCGCAACCTCGTGGTGCCCACGAACCTGAATCTGGCGCACATGAAACCGCTGCGCGGCACCGCGCTGATCGTCATGGATCCGGGCCTGGTATTTTTGCTGGTGGATAACCTGTTCGGTGGCGACGGCCGCTTCCATACCCGCGTCGAAGGCCGTGATTTCACGCAGACGGAACAACGGATTATCCAGCGCATCCTGGAAATCATCTTCGAGACGTATTCCAAATCCTGGGAACCTGTGTACCCGGTGGAATTTGAATATATACGTTCTGAAATGAACACACAGTTCGCCAATATTGCGACACCGAACGAGGTCGTGGTATCCACCACGTTTACGATAGAGCTGGGGCCGGTCAGCGGTGAAATGCACATCTGCATGCCTTATGCGATGATAGAACCGATCAGGGATTTGCTGACATCCAGCCTGCAGGGCGAGACACTGGAAGTGGACAAGCGCTGGGTGCGCCTGATGACGCAGCAAATACAGATCGCCGAAGTGGAAATCGTTGCTGACCTGGGCACCACTAGGGTAACGCTGGGCGATATCCTCAACATGAAGGAAGGCGATATCATCCCGCTCGCCATACCGGAAATCGTTTCTGCCAAGGTGGACGGCACGCCGGTCATGGAGTGCAAATACGGCGTATTCAACGGACAATATGCTCTGCGCGTGGAAAAGCTCATCAGTTCCAGCGTACAGGACATAGCACAAGGAGAAAATCATGGATGACAATAACGACTCACCTATCAGCGAAGACGACTGGGGTGCTGCCATCGCGGAACAGGCCAAGGCGGAAGCTGCCATTACGACGCCGCCTCCTGCCGCCGCGACTATCTTCAAGGAATTTAGCGGTAAAAGCAGTTCCACTGAAACCCACAACGACATCGACTTCATCCTGGACATTCCTGTCCAGCTGACGGTGGAACTGGGCCGCACCAAGATCGCGATCAAGAACCTGCTGCAACTGGCTCAGGGTTCCGTTGTTGAACTGGACGGCCTGGCCGGCGAGCCTATGGACGTGCTGGTCAACGGCTGCCTGATCGCACAGGGCGAGGTCGTCGTGGTCAATGATAAATTCGGTATCCGCCTGACGGATATCGTCACGCCGGCGGAACGCATACGCAAACTGAACAAATGACGCGACTCCTATTCTCTGCAGTATTTATTTTTTTCAGCGGCACCGCATTTGCAGCAGAACAGGCAGCAGGCTCGCTGGCCGCCGTAGCGCCGTCAGTAGCGCCTGCCGTGTCCCCCGCAGTGTCTCCCAGCACTGGCCTGCTGCAGATTTTCCTGGGCCTGATCGCGGTGCTGGCGCTGATGGCCGTGGCCGCATGGTCGTTCAAAAAAATCGGTCCCGCCGTTTCCGGCAACAAGGTGCCGGTTAAAGTCGTCGGCGGCGTCAGTGTCGGCAACCGCGAACGCATCATGGTCGTCGAAGTAGCAGACCAATGGATAGTTGTCGGCGTGACTGCTACCCAGATCAATACCCTGTCTACCATGCCCCGGCAGGATGGCCTGGCGGATCATCAGAATGATACCCAGCCAGTGAACCAGTTCTCCACGTGGCTGCGGCGCACGATGGACAAACGCAACGGGCCACAGCAGTAGACCAAGTATGAACATATCGCGCATTTTTGCTAAAGGCATGCCGCCGCTGGTCTGCATGATCGTTGTGGCCGCACTCACTTCATTCGCCTTCCCCGGCCATGCGTTTGCGCAGGCCACGGGCGGCTTGTCCGCCATCACCAGCACGCCTGCGGCCGGCGGCGGACAAAACTATTCGCTGACGATACAGACGCTGCTGTTCCTGACTTCGCTGTCCTTCATCCCGGCAGTGCTGATGATGATGACCAGCTTCACGCGCATCATCATCGTGCTGTCGCTGCTGCGGCAGGCACTGGGCACGCAGTCTGCGCCGCCTAATCAGGTGCTGGTAGGGCTGGCGCTGTTCCTGACGCTGTTTGTCATGGGCCCGGTATTCGACAAGATCTATAGTGATGCCTACCAGCCGTTTTCAGAAAACAAGATCACCATGCAGGAAGCGATGGAAAAAGGCGTAGAGCCATTGAAGCAGTTCATGATCAAGCAGACCAGGCAGACCGACCTGGCGCTGTACGTGAAGCTGTCCAATACGCCACAGCTGCAAGGCCCAGAAGCCATTCCGCTGCGCATCCTGATACCGGCCTTCATCACCAGCGAGTTGAAGACGGCATTCCAGATCAGCTTTGCGATCTTTATCCCCTTCCTGATCATCGACATGGTGGTCGCCAGTGTGCTGATGTCGATGGGGATGATGATGGTGTCGCCGGCCACAGTATCGCTTCCGTTCAAGCTGATGCTGTTTGTGCTGGTGGACGGCTGGCAGCTGCTGATCGGTTCGCTGGCGCAAAGTTTTTATTAGAAAGAAGAAAAAAATGACTCCTGATAGCGTAATGACGCTTGGCCGCCAGGCCATGGAAGTAACCCTGATGGTGTCCGCCCCCCTGCTGCTGGTGGCGCTGGGTATAGGCCTGATTGTCAGTATCTTCCAGGCGGCGACCCAGATCAATGAAACCACGCTGTCCTTCATTCCGAAGCTGGTGGGGATTTTTATCACACTGATTGTCGCCGGGCCGTGGATGCTGACTGTGCTGCTTGACTACATGCGGCAGGTGTTCGCCGGCATCCCGACGCTGGCCAGCTAGCAGCACCCCGCCCTGCCACAGCGTTCGCATCCGCCATGATCAATGTCACAAGCAATGCACTGATCGATCTGGTGCTGTCCTTTATCTGGCCGCTGACCAGGATACTGGGGCTGATCTCGATCGCCCCGCCCTTTGGCAATACCACGGTGCCGGTCGAGGTCAAGCTGATGCTTGGCGTCACGCTGGCGCTGATTGTCGCGCCCAGCATGCCGCCGCTGGCGGCGGGAGATCCGCTGTCACTGACAGGGATGATGATACTGGGTCAGCAGTTTGTCATCGGCGTGGCGATGGGCTTTGTCATCCGCGTCGTCTTTGGTGGGCTGGAGATGGCGGGTGAAGTAATAGGCCTGACGATGGGCTTGGGATTCGCCAGCTTTTTTGACCCGCAGACCCAGGGCCGCACCAATGCGATCAGCCAGTTCCTGGTGCTGGTGGCCACCCTGCTGTTCGTCAGCATGAACGTGCACCTGTCGATGCTGTCGGCGCTGGTGGAGAGCTTTACCACCATCCCCATTTCCACGTCGCTGACCATGGGTTTCAGTTTCCAGCGGCTGGCCATCTGGGGCGAACAGATTTTCATCTACGGCATGCAGCTGTCTTTGCCGATTGTGGCCGCGCTGCTCATCACCAATATTGCACTGGGCATATTGACCCGCGCCGCGCCGCAGCTTAATCTGTTCGGCATAGGCTTCCCCATCACGATAGGCGTAGGTTTTTTGATGGTGGGACTGGTATTGCCCTACCTGATGCTGCC
>JAYSKH010000100.1:0-14155 GCA_043726505.1 Undibacterium sp.
GGTGCGCAGCCGGTTGGCGCTCATCGAGCGGAAGGCTTCAACCACTACCTGGAGAAAATTCATAGTGAAAAATGGGTGGCGTTATTATTCATAAGATCATGGACTCAGGTGGCGGCGGCAGCCTGTGACTGCTCGTGGCTCAGCAGCAGCTGGCGCAGACCTTCGGCCGCAGGGCCGTCGTACAGCACGCGGCCGTCCTTGAGGCGCATCAGCCGTTTGCTGTAGGCGGCGATGTCCGGTTCATGGGTGACCAGCAGGATGGTGATGCCACGCTCTTCATTCAGCTGCTGGAACGAGCGCATGATCTCTACGCTGGTTTGCGTATCCAGGTTGCCGGTAGGTTCATCGGCCAGTATCAGCGGAGGGTCGCCGACCAGCGCGCGCGCAATGGCCACGCGCTGCTGCTGGCCGCCGCTTAGCTGGCTAGGCGTGCGTTTGGCGTAATCCTGCAGGCCGACACGTTCCAGCTCTATCAACGCCTTGGTGTGCGCCTTGCTGCGCGATACGCCGGCGTAGATCAGCGGCAGCGCGACGTTCTCGGCCACGCTCATGCGCTTGATCAGGTTAAAGCTCTGGAACACAAAGCCTATCGTGCGGTTGCGTATCACCGCCAGTTCGGCGCGCGACAGCGTCAGCGTATCGACGCCATTCAGGAAATAATTGCCGCTGGTGGCCTGGTCCAGGCAGCCGAAGATGTTCATCAGCGTCGATTTGCCGGAGCCGGATTGGCCCATGACGGCGAGGAAATCGCCGCGCGGCACGGCCAGGTCTATGCCGAACAGCACCTGGGTTTCCACGCTGCCGGAGAAATAACTCTTGGTGACGCCGCGGATATCGATCAGCGATTGCGCGCCGGCCGCATTACTAGATGCGGCAGATTGCGCTGCGGATTGCATCATAGGCCGTCTTCCGGCTTGCTGCCCAGCGCGCGGGTAATGACCTTGTCACCCTTTTTCAGCGCACCGCCCAGCACTTCGGTGTAGCGGAAGTTGGACAGGCCTATCTTGATATCCACCGGTACCGCCTGGTTCTTGACGTCCAATGTATATATCTTGAACGAGCGCGCCAGATCGCTCTTGCTGCGGAAAGCCAGGTCATCATCCGGCGCGTTTTCTGTCACTGCTGGCTGCGATGCAGTAACGCCGCCCTTGGCCGCCAGTGCTTTCTGCTTCTTGGCTTCTTTTTCCAGCTCTTCATCGCTGAGACGGAAGCGCAATGCTGCCGTGGGAATGCGCAGTACGTTCTGGCGGTTGCCTACTACCAGCCGCACCTGCGCGGTCATGCCGGGTTTGAGCAATTCATCCTTGTTGTCCACGTCCAGCACCACGTTATAGGTAACGACGTTCTGCACGACGGTGGCGGCCAGCCGGAACTGGCGCATGCGGGCATCAAATTCCTTGTCCGGGTAAGCATCCACGACAAAGCGCGCGGCCTGTCCTTCTTTCAGCGCGCCGACGTCAGCTTCGGACACATTGGTGTCGATCTGCATCTTGGTCAGGTCGCGCGCGATCTGGAACAGGTTGGGCGTCGTGAACGATGCCGCCACCGTCTGTCCCAGGTCTATCGTGCGCTTGATGATGATGCCGTCTATCGGCGCGCGGATGACGCTATTGTCCAGATCCGCCTGCGAGCGCGCCAGCTGTGCCTGCGCCAGCTTGATATTGGCCAGCGCCACGTCCACCTCGCGCTTGGACTGGTCCAGCGCCAGCGGTGATACATAATTTTGCGCGACCAGGCTCTGGTTGCGCGCATGCGTAGCCTGCGCCAGCCGCAGCGACGCCTGTGCTGACGCCAGACTAGCTTCGCCCTGGCGTATCTGCGCATTGAAGATGGTCGGGTCCAGCTTCAGCAGCACCTGGCCTTTTTTGACGCGGTCGTTGAAGTCGGCATTCAGTTCGCTGACGGTGCCTGACACCTGCGAACCGACATTGATCAGCGCCACCGGGTTGATGGTGCCATTGGCAGTAACAGTCTGCGTGATATTGCCAACATCCGCCGCCACATCCCGGTACCTGGAAGGAGCAATAACCGGCGGCTTGGTGTACTGGCGATAGCCCAGGCCGGCGCCAACTACTACTAGCAGGCCAACGGCCAGCAAGATCTTTTTCCTGGTGAAGAATTTCATCGTTGATTCAGTTCCATAGAGGATCCGCCCTAGCGCGGACCGGCGAGCCAGTATTATATTAATTTGCCTGAATTGCAATATGCCGGAAAAATAAAAGACGACCGCTGCAACGCTTGCCCCTACTCCCAAACGCGTTTGAAGACATAGCAAAATCTCCCGCGCCGAAATAGAAAAGTGATCTGTACGCTTATGTGTCCAGCCCCGTTTCAGATACGAGCGATGACAAAACCCGCAGGCAAACGACACATTGCAGATACACACGCACCTTAAAGTGCAGCCATGCCAAACGCAATGCAGAGAAAGCGCATTGGTAGGGCTGGCATGCTTTTTAGAGGCGATGTTGGCCCTGGAAGTTCCGCACACACTACGACATTCCTATTTTTATACGACTTTTATTGAATCCTATTTTCTGGAGAAACCTCATGAACAGCAAACACATCATCGCAGCAAGCTTATTGGCATTGGTAGGCGTCGGCGCATTTGCAGCGGATTACCAGAGCGGCGGCGAAGCTTTTGCCAGCTTTTCCATCCCTAACAGCTTCTCCGGCAGCGCCGTCAGCCAGAAAACCCGTGCTGAAGTGAAGGCAGAACTCGCGCAGGCGCGTGCAGAAGGCCAGTTGGTCAGCGGCGACGCCTATCCATTCCAGAGCGAAAAAACCGCACCGGCAAACCTGAGCCGCGCCGAAGTCAAGGCAGAAGCAATCAAGTCTGCCCGTGCCGGCGGCCACGACGTCAAATACAGCGGCGGCGCTTAATTTTCCTTCGCGGGCGCACTGCCCGCCTGCTTACTCCTGGGGAGCGCTGGACGTGTCGCCCCCCTGTTTATGGCCTGCCCTGGAAATCCAGCGGCAGGTTTTTTTTGTATTAACAACGGCCATTACATCGCGCAGCGTGGGCTTGCCGCAAGCAACGATCGCACTTTCCCGCAAAAATGGCATACTTGGCCTAACCCACCCTCTGCCGAACATCCAATCCCACAGGAGTCTAGCCATGCGCACTGCTGTCGCTATCCGCCATATCCACTTTGAAGATCTCGGAACTTTGTCGCAGGTACTCGACACGCATGGCTACCAGATTCAGTATCTGGACGCGGCTGTAGATGATCTTGCGGCGCTGGATGCGCTGCAGCCCGATCTGCTGATCGTACTCGGCGGGCCGATAGGCGCATTTGACGATGACAAATATCCGTTCCTGACGATGGAGCTCAATATCCTGAAACGCCGCCTGCAGCATGGTCTGCCGGTGCTGGGTATCTGCCTGGGCGCGCAGTTGCTGGCGCGCGCTATGGGAGCCGAGGTATATCCAATGGGCGTCAAGGAAATCGGCTTTTCACCGCTACAGCTTACGCCGGAAGGCATGCAGTCTCCGCTGGCTGCCGTCAAAGACGCTGCGGTGTTGCACTGGCACGGCGACCAGTTTGATATTCCCCCTGGCGCGGTCAGACTGGCCGGCACGGACGTGGGTATCAACCAGGCTTTCAGCTTCGGCACCCAGGTGCTGGGCTTGCAGTTCCATCTGGAAGCCGACCCGCAGAAAATAGAGCACTGGCTGCTGGGCCACGCGGGAGAACTGGCGCAGGCTGGTATCGATCCGCGGCATATTCGCGAACAGGCTGGCCAGCATGGAGCCAGGCCGACAGCAGCGGCGCGGCAGGTAATGGAAGCGTGGTTGCGTGGTCTGGGAAGCGGGAAAGCCGCAGGCTAAATCCTGTATCTCGAAGAAAAACCGGCGCGTCTTGATTTAGACAGGCCGGCTTTTTCTGAGGATACTGCCGGCGTTTAACCTGGCTGGGCCAGCAGCTTACGTATCGTCGCTTCGGTTTCCTGGTATTCACCTTCGCCGAAATGGGTGTAGACAACCTGGCCTTTCTTATCGATCAGGTAGGTGGCCGGCCAGAACTGGTTGTTGTACGCATTCCATGTGGTGTAGCGGTTGTCCTGTGCTATCGGATAACGGATGTCGTATTTTTTCAGTGCGGCAGCGACGTTGCTGGTGGAGCGCTCGAACGGGTATTCCGGCGTATGCACACCGACCACGACCAGGCCCTGTGACTTGTACTTGTCATACCAGCTCTTTACATACGGCAGCGTGCGCACGCAGTTGATGCAGGTGTAGGTCCAGAAATCGACCAGCACGACTTTGCCGCGCAACTGCTGCATCGTCAGCGGATCGCTGTTCAGCCATTTTTCTATACCGGCAAATTCCGGCGCCTGCGCGTTGGCGGGCATGGGGGATATGGCCGGCTGGGCCTGCACCGCAGCCGTGCAGAACAAGGCTGTGGCGCACAAAGTTTTGAATAGTGCTTTCATTTTAAATTCCTTTCAGGTGAGGGTAAAAGTCCGCGATCTGTGCATAGATCAGGGTGTCGTACTGGAAATAGATGGCAACGGCGGTGAGGACGATCAGCAGTCCAAATACCTGCTGCAGCCGTTGCGTGTGGTTGGCCAGAAACCGCACGCGTGTTTTCATGAACTGGCCGCCGTAAGCAATAGCCAGCATCGGGATGCCCGCGCCTATCGCATACAGCGACAGCAGTAATGCAGACCAGCCTGTGTCCTGCGCCTTGGCAACCAGCACCAGGATGGAGGCCAGCACCGGACCGGCACAAGGTGTCCATACAGCGCCCAGCGACATGCCAAGCACAAAGCCGCCGGCATTGCCCGAGCCTGTATTGCCCGCCCTGGCGCCAAAGTCGGCGATGCGTTCATTCACACTTTGCATCACCCAGTCATAAGGTTTACGCCACAGCATGGACAAGCCGGTCAGCGCCAGCATGGCGATGCCGACACTGCGCAGGGTATCCTGCGCCAGCGCTACCGACTGCGATACGCTGGCCAGCAGCATGCCCAGCGCGGCGAAGGTCAATACAAAACCTAATACGATGAATAGTGGCCGGGTACGGCTGCTACGCTGCATGGCCGTGCCCAGCACGATAGGCAGGATGGGCAGCACGCAAGGCGATGCAATGGTCAATATGCCGGCCAGCAAGGCGAGCGGCGCTTCTATCAGGTTGTGCATGGCAAACTCCTGTCTGTTTGTGTGATTGGGTATGTGCGTATTTAAAACCTGCTGCGTATCACGTTTGTGTCAGGGCTTGACGCCAATACGCTGCTTTTGTAGCAGGCAGGGGCGTACGTACAATCGGACACAAAAGTCGGCGGAACTTTGGAGCTTGAATGATGTTTTTTTACGGCCGGGACGGCCTGTAGATGCGGTGGATGCTGTAGCACGGGGTTTTGAATATGCTTTTTTAATAGCGCTACAGCGAGTGCCTTATATCTACCCGGTAGTGCAAAACGTTTGACACATTTCAGATACACACGGGCTTTACCATGCAAACAGATCGAAGCCCATAGATAAAAACGTGCTGCTTCAGGGCCCTGGCGATAGCGAGTACCACGATCTGACACTGTGAATATCTGAAATGACACTGCAAGCCGGCGTCAGCCGGCAACGTCACCGCGGCGCGGCCGCACCAACCGGAGAAAAAATCATGACCGAAGAAATCAACCAAAACCGCCGCCGTTTATTTGGCGCCACCGCCATGACCTTTGCCGCTGCCCAGCTCGGCGTGTTTGGTTCTGCTCATGCTGAAACTGGCCCGGTTACATCCACGGGTACGGGCAATGCGACAAACCCAGCAACAACCGGGCGCGGAAGCCATACGTCTTTCGGCACTTTGAAGCAGATCGACGCCGGCCTGCTTAATATAGGTTACGCTGAGGCGGGCCCGGCGAATGGGCCGGTGATCATCCTGCTGCACGGCTGGCCTTACGACATCCACGCGTTTGTCGATGTTGCTCCGGTGCTGGCCGCCGCTGGTTACCGCGTTATCGTGCCGCACCTGCGCGGCCACGGCACAACGCGCTTCCTGTCTGCCGCTACGGTGCGCAATGCGCAGCAGTCAGTGGTGGCGCTGGATATCATCGCGCTGATGGATGCGCTGAAGATACCCACAGCGACCATCGCTGGATTTGACTGGGGTGGACGCACGGCCTGCATCATTGCAGCATTGTGGCCAGACCGCTGCAAGGCGCTGGTGTCGGTCAGCGGCTACCTGATGACCAACGTGGATAGCAGCAATCTGCCATTGCCGCCAAAAGCGGAATTTGACTGGTGGTACCAGTACTATTTCGTCACCGAGCGCGGCCGCGCAGGGTATGACAAGTACCGTCATGATTTCGCGCGGCTGATCTGGGAAACCGCGTCACCGAAGTGGACATTTGACGATGCCACCTTCAACCGCAGCGCTGCATCCTTCGATAATCCCGACCACGTCAGCATCGTTGTACATAATTACCGCTGGCGCCTGGGATTGGCTGCCGGCGAACCGCAGTACGATGCACTGGAGAAACGGCTTTTTGCTGGCCCTGCCATCAGCGTGCCCACCATTACAATGGAAGGCGATGCCAACGGCGCACCGCACCCAGACCCTGCCGCCTACCGCAAGAAATTCAGTGGCAAGTATGAACACAGAAATATCAACGGCGGCATAGGCCACAACCTGCCACAGGAAGCGCCGCAGGCTTTTGCAGATGCGGTGCTCGCCGCGGCCAGATACTGATGTGGTAGCACTTGCGGCGGCGACCCGCCGCAGGTAGTGCTGTCAACACACTACCGTCGACACAGTGCTGTCAAAACAGTGCTCTCAAAAAGTGCTCTCAGAACGACCAAGGCCCGGGCGCAATGTGCACCCGGGCCTTTCATCTGTAATCTGCCGCTGAAAACATCGTGTTGGCCGGAACTTGAATGGTCCAGCCAACGCAGATCAGAAGAAATCCTTTACACCAGATTGATGTCGACGTTGATGTTGCCGCGTGTGAGCTTGGAATAGGGGCAAGTCTGATGCGCTGCATCCACCAGTTGCTGCGCCACTTCACGCTCCAGGCCGGGCAGGCTGATGTTTAGCCTAGCCTGCAGGAAGTAGCCGTTGTCGATGGTGCCCAGATCCACTTCGGCATCCACCGCCAAGTCAGCTGGCAACGCTATCTTCAGCTTGCCTGCGGCCAGCCCCATGGCGCCGATGAAACAGGCTGACCAGCCGGCGGCAAACAATTGCTCTGGGTTGGTGCCTGCGCCGGAGGTGCCGGGCGATGACAGCTTGATATCCAGACGCCCGTCCGTGCTGCGCGATGCGCCGTCGCGGCCGCCCGTGGTGTGGGTTTTGCCTGTATACAGGACTTTTTGCAGTTGGTTCATGATGTTTCCTTTAAAAAAGCGTCAATGTGCCGGAAGTGGATTATTTATATCGCATCCGCTTAAATCGGATAAGTCACATAGTATACTCGCCAGCAGCAAAGTCAATACCCTTCCGATTAAATCGCATCCGAGATACAATGCGACATAAATCACGATATGCGGACGAGGATGCCCATGAAATCCACTGCTAAAAAAAACACCACGGAAACCTCCAGCGATAGTCTGTCAGACTTCCTGTGCTTTGCCATCTATTCTGCCAACTTGGCCTTTGGCAAAGCGTATAAACCCATACTGGAAGAACTGGGCCTGACCTATACGCAATACATTTCCATCATTGCGCTATGGGAGGAGGACAATCAGACCGTCAGCAGCCTGGGTGAAAAGCTGTTCCTGGAATCGAATACGCTGACGCCCATCCTGAAAAAGCTGGAAGCCATGGGCTATCTGCGCCGCCAGCGTGATGCGGCGGATGAGCGCCAGGTGCTGGTCAGCCTGACGGATGCAGGCCGACGCTTGCGAGAAAAAGGCCTGGGCATGAACCTGGTGGATGCCTGCGGCCTGACGGCGGAGGAATTTCCCAAAATACAGGGTTCGGTGGTAACGCTAAGGAATAACCTGATCAAGGCGACCAAGGGCAAGGGCTAAGCGCTGCACGCCAACTATTCAGGCGCGCAGTAGCTGCACCGTTCTTTACGGCGTTGTATCCAGCAGGCGAATGTGCCGGCTCTCCGTCGCCTCATCGGCGGGAAACATGCATTCAATGCGCAACTCCTGCGCGGCAACCGTCTGCGGCGTACCCACGCTGGTGACCATGGAAAAATAACTGAGCACTTCGCCATCCTTGATGAAGCTGATGGGGATGAAGGGCATGGCCGTCACGACCGGCATCGCACTGAGGACCTTGGGAGATTTCCAGTCTGCCTGCACGCCGGGATAGGCAAGCAGTTCAGCCAGTAACTCCGTGGTGTTGCCGTCTACGACGCGGCCGACGGATTCGCGGTAAACCCGCTGGATCAGACTCTTCGCCACGCTCTCCCAGTCGGCGACGAAGGGGCGCATGCCATGGGGGTCAAACATCAGATGCAGCATATTGCGCGGACTCTTGCGCGCGGCCATATCGATAAAGTGATTGAAAAAACGCGGCGCGGACTTATTTGTCATCAGCACATTCCAGTAGCGGTCCATGACCAGTGCCGGAAATGGTTCATGCTGGCGCAGCATGCGCTCCAGCGCTTTGTTGATGCTCTGCATTTCTGCCGCATCCCATGCAGCTTCGGAATACAGCGGCGCATAACCGGCCGCCAGTAACAAGGCGTTGCGGTCTCGCAGCGGTACATCCAACGCCTGCGCAATATCCATCAGGGTCTGGCGGCTGGGAACACTGCGCCCGCTTTCAATGAAACTGATATGCCGCTGCGATACGCCGGTATCCAGCGAAACATCAAACTGGCTGCTGCCGCGCATATCGCGCCAGTGGCGCAACAGCGCCCCCAGTTCGGACGCGGGCGGCTTTGTTGTGGGGCTGGGCTTCATCTGGCTCCGGACTCTGCAAAAAGGTACATCTACTTTACTCTGCGCGGACACAAAGCGCCTGATCAATTTCAACACAGATCAGGCGCTGCTGCTAAAAAGCTTTTACTGCAAGGGCGAAGCTTAGAATGCGACCGGACCTACCGAGCCTATCCAGCTGCGAACCTTGGTCGGGTCGGCCTTGTCCATGTAAAAGAAATGCGTCATGACAGGTTTGACGATTTTTTGGCTGCGGTCGTCCGGCGTCATTGTCACAATACCTCGAAAAACCTTCAGCTCGCCGCCATCCCAGTATTCAGTGACATCATGATGGGCAGTAAAGCCGGTATCGATAAATGCACGCAATTTTTCGCGTATCTGCTCGCGCCCGTTCCATTCCGCCACGCCCAGCCTGCAGGTAGCATCTTCGACAAAACAGTCGAAGCCTTTGCCAAAGGTCTTGTCATCGATTTCTTTCCAGAAATGCAGCAGCCATGCTGGCGGCGCGCTTTTTGTCATGCTCAGTGTAGTTGCGTTAGTCGTAGTCATATTGTGTTCCTCGTGTTGTTGAATGCCGGGCAAAGCCGCCACGGCTTGTTGAAAGGGAAGCATTGCGGCCGCAGCTGCAGTAGCGGCAATAGCCCCTGCCCCGGCCAGCAGATTACGGCGCTGGATGTTTGCCGGATTCATGCAGCCTCCGTGGTTTTTCCGCAATGGTACGGACGATGGATGTAAAACTCATTTGATGGCTCCTGCCTTGTTGGAGTTGAAATTTGCTGATGCTGCCTGTTGTACCCATGGTGCTTATCTCCGTTACCGTACTCGTTTTTTCATATCGTGGCTGACAGAAGATGACGGCCATCATAGCGAGCCCACGCCGTATTTCAATTACGCCACAGGTAATAAACCAGCGGCAGTGCGGAGAGTCCATACAAAAAAAAAGCCGCCCCAGAAGGGCGGCAGTTTGGTTTGTATGCATGCATGCATACATACAGAGCAGCATGCCATATCTTGAAAAGAAAATCAGGCTGCCAGTGTCAGGCGTGCCTCCAGGCCGCCCCCTTCTCGGTTGTGCAAAGTCAGTTCCGCATCCATCGCCTGCGCCAGCTGGCGAGCGATGGCCAGACCCAGGCCTGTGCCGCCGGTACTGCGGTTGCGCGAAGACTCCAGCCGGTAGAAAGGTTGGAACACTGCTTCCAGCCGGTCCGCCGGAATACCCTCGCCGCGATCCAGCACGGAAATGCTGATTCTGCCTTGCTGGATTCCTGTAACAGACAATTCGGCGCTGCCGGAAAACTTGATTGCATTGTCGATCAGATTGGTCAGGATGCGGCGCAGCGCCAGTGGCCGCGTCAGCAACGGCGTGCCTATTTTGCCTTCCAGGCTGACCTTTTCACCGGCATCGACATAATCCAGCATCAGGCTGTCCAGCAAGGCATCCAGGTCCAGCTTGCGCGGCTGCTCGGAGCTGCCCTGCAAAGTACGAGCATAAGACACGCCCTCACGCACCAGCGCCTCCATCTCCTTCAGATTGCGCTGCAAAGTGGCGCGGTGTTCGGTGTCGTCCATCAGGTCGGCGCGCAGCCGCATGCGGGTGATCGGCGTCTGCAGATCATGCGAAATGGAGGCCAGGATCTGCATGCGCTCCGTCATGTATTTCGCGATCCTGTCCTGCATTGCATTGAAGGCGGTCGCGGCGCGTGCTACTTCGGTGGGGCCGTCCTCTGGCAGCCGCGTTGGCGCCAGGTCGGGGCCAAGTGAATCTGCTGCGGACGCCAGTTGCTGCAGAGGCCGCGTGGCCTGCTTCACGGCCAGCCACGATAATAGCGCCAGCGCCAGCATCTCTGCGCATAGCGCCGCCAACAGCCCGGCCGAAACGGGCATGCGCCGAGGTCTGACATCGATCGTCAGCGGGCTGCCGTCGGACAGTTGCAGATGTACCTGTAAATGCTCATTCTCGCCGGGCAGCGCGTTGGCACTGAGCTTGTAGCGCGTGCCTATCGCGTCTTCCATCGCCGCTGCCACCTGCGTAGACAGCATTTCATCCGGTGCCACGCCGGTAGTGCCGGGGCCAAGGATGAAACCGTAGGTGCGGCGCTCCAGCCGCGGCAGCCACAGGCTGCGCTCGCTGGCGGGCAGGCGGTCCAGCAAGGCGACAGAACTTGAAACGTCCTGCTCCATGTAGCCTATCATCATCTTCGTTGCCGCCTGCGTGCGTTCCTGGACAATCAGCACGAAGGAAAAACCGTGCGCCAGCACAAGGCCGGCCAGCAGTATCAGGATGAGTCGGGCAAACAGGCTGCGCGGCCACCCGCCCCAACCGGCAGGCGTCACTTGTTGAGCGCTATGTTGAGCCGGAGCTTGCATCATTTGTCGATCTCGCGAACTTCTACCGGCGAGGCAAAGATATATCCCTCGCTGCGCAGCGTCTTGATATAGCGCGGTTCGCGCGCGTCATCCAGCAGCCTTTGCCGCAGGCGGCTGACCAGCAGGTCGATAGACCTGTCAAACTGGTCGGAATCGCGGCCCTGCGTCAGGTTCAGCAACTGGTCGCGTGTCAGCACGCGCTGAGGATGGTCCAGGAAGGCTCTGAGCAACCGGTACTCTGCACCGCTCAGCGCCACCATCGTGCCTTTGGAGTCAATCAGGTGGCGCGCCATCGTATCCAGTTGCCAGTCGCCAAAGCTGAGCATCTGCACCACCTCTGCCTGTTCCATATTGGGCGGCAGCATGCGCGTGCGGCGCAGTACAGCACGGATACGCGCCAGCAGTTCACGCGTGGCAAACGGCTTGGTCAGGTAATCATCCGCCCCCATCTCCAGGCCAACGATGCGTTCCGTCTCTTCGTTAAGTGCAGTCAGCATCAGCACCGGGACGGCGCGCCATTTGCCGGCACGCAGTTCGCGGCACAGCAACAGGCCGTCTTCGCCTAGCAGCATCAGGTCCAGCACGATCAGGTCCACCGGCCCCTCTTCCAGCACCGCGCGCATTTGCCGCCCGCCAGCCACGGCCGTTGCATGCATGCCGTTCTTTTCCAGATAGGTGGCCAGTAGCTCGCGGATTTCTCGGTCGTCATCGACGATCAGGATATGGTCTTTAGTTTCCATGCTTATTTCCATTGCTCATTTTGTATTGCATGCTCGGTAAAGGCGCCGTCGCAATGCAACGCCTGGCGTGGATCGGGCGGCACGCAGATTTTATGCATCCTCTACCACGGACAAGGCAGCACCATTTGCCACGCTGGTCTCCAATGCATAGGAATCGACGCCTTCGAGGCAGCCAACATTGACGCGCCATAACTTCGGGTTCAGCCTGGTCTGGTGGAAAGGATAGATGCCGCAATGCTTGCAAAAAAAATGCCGGGCCGCGAGGGTATTGAACTGGTATAGCGTCAGTGCATCTTGCCCGCTCAGTATCTGCAGCTGACTCTCATCAACAGCGGCAGACATGACTGCGCCACGGCGGCGGCACAGCGAACAGTTGCAGCGGGTTGCAGGGTTTAAAACGGTATGGACTTCAAACTTGATGGCGCCGCAATGGCAGGAGCCCTGGAACAATTGCGCAGACATAATGTGCTCTCTCGTGGTGAAAGCCTGTTTTATAGCCGAATTTTATCCGACTTTTATGTCTGAATGTACTCGTTCCCAGAGGCAGATACAAGCGCGTGCAAAGCAGCGTTATTTCAGCTGCCTTTTAGCAAATATGTGGAAAAACCTGTTTCTCAAAAGGAAACGAAATGAATCCACTAAAAAATCAGCCGCCGCCCTTGAACGCGTGAGCATGCATGGCAGCGGCATTAGGCCGGCGCGGCAGCTTGCAACATCAGGCAACGCGGCTGACTGCGGCAGGCGCCAGGCGGCCGCTGACGCCGAAGCGGTTAAACGCGTTCATCAGTGCAACCGTGACCGTCAGGTCCGCCAGTTCCTTGTCACTGAAGACCGCCGTAGCCTGTTCATAGACAGTATCCGGCACGCCGGTGTCGGCCACCAGGGTGACGCTTTCTGCCCATGCGAGCGCGGCACGCTCGCGTTCGCTGAACAGCCCTGCGGCTTCTTGCCAAACCGGCACCAGCACCAGCTTGTCCGTGGACACGCCGAGTTTCAGCAGGTCACGGGAATGCATGTCGATGCAGTAGGCGCATCCGTTCAGTTGCGATACGCGCAAGTAAACCAGATCCACCAATTCAGCGGAAAGGCTGCAATTCTGCACATAGGTTTTGACGGCGGCGAAACCTTTGTAGGCTTCGGGAGAAGTTTTAAGGAAATCGATACGCTTGCTCATGGTAGCTCCTTGCTTGGCTGCACAGTGGTAAAGCCTGCATGTTGCGTGGGTTTATGCCTGTCAGAAAGGGGCATATTTGGCATTTCGATCTGGGGCATGATGGTTAAAGCAAGCCTGATGCTCGTTGCTTGCTATCTGAGTGCTACATCAGCTTCAGGATGCGTTTCGCCAGTTTTGCTGCCGTTGCAGCTGAATCGATGTTGGTAAAACCCAGCAGCAAGGCGGCCTCTGCATGTTGCGCCGGGCTGCCGTACATGCGGTCCGACAGGTCCTGCGCGAACATGCCGTCTTCGCGTATGCGCGCTGCCAGCGTACTGTCGGCAAAGCCATCCCGCATGCGCAACACCAGATGCATGCCGCCGGGCTGAGGGTCGGCATGCAAATACTTGCCCAGTACGCGCTGCAGGCCGTCCACCGCGGTCTGCCTGCGCTCGCCGTACAGGCGCCGCATCCGCTGGATATGTCGGGCGAAATGCCCTTCCATGATGAAGTCAGTCACAATGGACTGCGTCAGTGCCGGGCTGCCGCCGGAAAAAGCCCGGTTCACATCCTCAAAATGCGCAATCTGCGCTTCGGGGACGACCAGGTAGGCAAGCCGTATGGATGGAAACAGCACCTTGCTAAAGGTGCCGGCATAGAGCACGCGGCCGTCACGGTCCAGGCTCTTCAGGGCAGGCAAGGGACGGCTGACATAGCGGTATTCGCCGTCATAATCATCTTCGACTATCCATGCGCCGGCCTGCGCCGCCCAATCGAGCAGCGCAAACCGGCGCTGCAGCGACAGCGACATGCACAGCGCACTCTGGTGCGCCGGCGTGACTACTGCGGCGCGCGCATGCGGCGCCATCTTGATGCCTTGCGCAACGACAATGCCGTCCTGGTCTACCGGCACGGCTGCCAGCGCCATTCCCGCGCGCTGCAGCAGGTCTGACGTCGGCGGGTAACCCGGCTGCTCTATCCACACGCCGTCTCCGGTATTCAGCAGCGCGCGCACGATCAGCTCCAGCGTACTGCGGTAGCCTGACGTAACAAAGACCTGCG
>JAYSKH010000101.1:0-5572 GCA_043726505.1 Undibacterium sp.
AAGTAGGATTCATACCAGCGCACCATCAGGCCGCACAAGCCCATAGCGACTGCGGTCCATGCAGCCATACTGCCACCGCGCAGCATGGCATCGGCGCGGCGCAGCCAGCCCGCACCGTACAGCAGGCACGATGCCCAAAAGCCCAGCCCCATCCACATAATCGCTGCCTGGCTCGCCAGCACATACTTCAGCAGCAAGACCTGCCCGCCCCTCTCAAGGTCTCCCCGGTACAGTGCAATAGCCGTCAGCGCGGCTGCGCCCGCCGTGATCACCAGTGCCTGTAACGGCCGCCACTTCAGACCCAGATAACCGAGCAGCAGCACCGAAGCAGGCAGGATGGCCAGTTCATACGTATCCATCAGGTCGGCATAGCACATCAGTGCGTAGAATCCGGCGACACTCAGCATCGCCAGGAAAAGCCAGTCGCCCAGCCGTGGACGGCTGCTAAAAACCTCAGACAGCGAGGCTTCGTTTTCAATTTGTAAAGCATCGGAATACATATGATTACCTCATGACTGATAATGGGAAGAAGTGGCGGGCGGCAGCATCGCCAGCAATGCAGCGTGGTAGCCGTCAAATTCCTGCTGCAGCGCTGGCGTATCGCGGTTGGCACTGAAGGCAAGCAGCAAGCTGTTACTGCCAGGTGAAAGCCATAGCCACATGCGCCGCTCGCGGATGAAATACATCGCACACACGCCAAGGCCCAGCATTGCCGCCCCCAGATACACCAGCAAGGCACCCGGCGCGCGCGTCAATTGCAGGCCGGAAGCATTCACCTGTGTGTAGCCGGTGAAACGGAATAGCGTAGAAAAATTACCTTCCACCGAATCGCTGTAGGCAGCAAGGGCGGCATGGATAAAGCCTTTTGGCAGGCCTGTCTGGCCGTCGTTGAACGGCGCAATACTGCTGGAGGTGCTGGAGATGCTGGAGGCGTTGGAATCTTTAGGTGATTGCAGTTTGTCAGCCGCGCGTTCCAGCAGTTCGGTATAGAACTGGCCGGCCTTCAGCCGCTCCGGCTGCGGTACGGAGGTTTGCACCAGTTCGGCCAAACCCTGGTAGCCGTGCAACGCAAACACATCAAGCAGTGCCAGTGCCGATTTTTCAAAAGCGTTCCCCAGCGCGGGGTCGGCAACATCGGTCGCCAGCAAATGCGCAGCCTGGCGGCGTGCATCTGCCTGCGACAGCCCTCGGCTCAGGCGCAGGTAGCTGTCAAGGCTGTGCTTGTCGTCCAGCGGTAGCCGCAGATAGTGCATGCTGTCCTGCTCTGCATCTCTCTTGCCGATGACCAAAAAACTCAGATCGCCAACTGCTATGGGCTTGCGATACACCAGCCAGTCAGACGCCTGGCCTAGCCTGTCTCGCAGACGGAACGCCAGCGACGGCCCAACATCCTCCACGCGGCTGTGTGCGTCGTGTGTGGAAAACCAGTTATTGCCGTTGGCAGCCTGCGGTCTGTTTTCTTTGTCAAACACGTTATTGGCGCGGAATTCAGTAAATTCAAGAGTCACCGGCTGTCCGTCTACCAGCAGCGAACTAAAGCCGCCGACTTTTCCCTTCAATCCAGCCGGGGCGGCGTCCGCATGCAACGGCACCGCCTGCAAATCAACCAGACTTCCGCCATCGGCGAATCCCGACTGGTACAGGCTAATGCCGCGATAGGTATAGGGATGATTGACGTGCAAAGTCACTGGAATAACTTTATTGCCGTCGATAATATCGATATCGCTGGCGAAGTCGCGCGGCCTGCCACTATCGAAACCATCATAGTGCTCGACGCGAAATTGCTTCAGATGCACAGAAAAAGGCAGCTCCTGCCACAGATAGCCATCGTTGAAGGACAGGTAGGCGCTGTTTTCCGTACGTCCTTCGACCAGATTCATCGTCGCGCGGAACGACCCCGCGTCCGCATTGAGGCGACTGCGTGCCGGCACCTGTGACGGCGGCAGGTCACGGCTCTCCGCCTGTCTGGAGCCACTCAGCATTTGCCAGCGCAACACGACGTTGCCGTCTATTAGCCCGCCTACGCAGATCAGTACAATCGCGGCATGTACCAGCAGATAACCCAGCCGGCGCATGCCGCCGCGCCGCGCGGCAAACAGCATGGCAGCATCGCCCCCGCCCGTATTGCGGCGCATGTAGGCAAAGCCATGATGGCGCAGATAAGCCTCTAGCCTGGCGGGAAGTCCGGCGTGTGCAACGGGGGGCAGTTGGATCTCACTGCTATGCGGCAGCCTGCGCAGTGCTTGCAGGTTCTTATGCTCCCTGTAGGTCCGCATTTCATGCAGCATCTGCGGCGTATTCTGCGCCAGGCACAGCGCCGTGGAGCATGCCATGAAAGCCAGTAAAGTAAAGAACCACCATGCGTGATAGATGTCGGTCAGTCCGGCCAGGCTCAGGAATTCCGCCCAAAACTCGCCGTAGCTGTTGATATACACCGGCATGCCTTGCGATTGTTCCAGGATGGAGCCTATCGTTGCGGCAACGGCGACCACCGTCAATATCGCCACGGCAAAGCGCATCGAGCGCAGCAGGTTCAGCCAGGATTTCATAGCGTCTCCCCTGCATTTTTTGCGAACGGGGAAGCCAGTTCAGCCGGCTTCGCCTGACTTCTTTTTCTGCCATGAATCAGGCTGTACAGCACGGGTATCACCAGTAAAGAAAACAGCGGCGCCGAGACCATGCCGCCCAGCAGCGGCGCTGCGATGTGCTTCATCACGTCGGCTCCGGCATCATCTGAAAACATTACCGGCAGCAGGCCGCCCAGTATGACGGCGACCGTCATCGCCTTGGGCCGCAAACGCAATAAAGCACCGCTGACGATAGCTGTCTGCACGGAGGTGCGCTCTAACTCTCCATCCCGGCTGATCGCTTGATCTAGCGCCTGGTCCAGATACAGCAGCATAACAATGCCAAACTCGGTAGCAACGCCGGCCAGCGCAATCAGCCCAATGATGACGGCCACCGAGATCTGGTAGCCAAGCAGATACGTGAACCAGAGCCCGCCCACCACTGAAAACGGCAAGCACAACAAGACCAGCCCCAATTTGCGTGCATCGCGGAAATGCAAATACAGCAGCGTCATCACCAGCAGCAGCGTCAACGCCACTGCGCTCCACAAGCGCAGCTTCCCGTTCTCATACTGCAGATACTGGCCTTGCCAGCTGACGCTATAGCCGGCAGGCAAATGCAACTGGAGATCCAGTACGTTCTGGGCCGCCTTCAGGTAAGCACCGGTATCCGCCGTTTGCAGGTCGATGAATACATAGGCCACCGGCCGTGCGTTTTCGCTTTTTATTTCGGTCGGCCCATCGGCGACGACCACCTGCGCCACGTCGCGCAGCATCACCAGCGCACCCGTCGGTGTTTTAAGGCGCATGTCGCCCAACGCCGCAGGAGAGTCCCGGTCGGCGCGTGGATAACGCAGCGACACTGGATAGCGCTCACGGCCGGCAATGATTGTGGTCACGGTTTCGCCACCGACCGCGCTTTGTATCAATTTATGGATGTCTGCCACACTGAGGCCATAACGTGCTGCCTTCTCACGGTCTACATTGATATCCACATATCGTCCCGCGCCTATGCGCTCAGCAAACACAGACCGGGTACCCGGTACGCGGCGCAGCGCAGTTTCCACGTTTAGCGACAGTTGTTCCAGCATGGCCGTATCCGGCCCGCTGAGCTTGATACCCAGCGGCGTGCGTATGCCGGTGGACAGCATGTCTATGCGTGTCTTGATCGGAAAACCCCAGGAATTGGTCAATCCCGCGAACTGCACTGCCTGGTCCAGCCTCTGTATCAGGTCGGCGTTGGATTTGCTGCTGCCCTCGGGCCATAGCGCCTTGGGCTTCAGCACGATGGTGGTTTCCAGCATCGACAGCGGTGCGGGATCGGTCGCCGTATCGGCCCGCCCCGCCTTGCCAAACACATGCTCCACTTCCGGCATGGCGGCGATCAGCTGGTCGGTCCGGCGCAAGATGTCTGCAGCTTCATCGGCGGACAGGCCCGGCAAGGTAGTAGGCATGTATAGCAGGTCGCCTTCATCCAGCGCAGGCATGAATTCGCTGCCAAGCCGGCTTAGCGGAAAGAACAGGCTGGCCAACAACATCAAAGCCAATAGTATGACGACCCAGGGTTTGCCCAGCGCGGCCTGCAGAAGGGGCTTGTATAGACGCATCAGCCATCGGTTGACCGGATTGGCAGCCTCACGCGGGATGTGGCCGCGGATCGCGTAACCCATCAGCACCGGCGTCAGCGTAATTGCCAGTATCGCCGACGCAGCCATCGCATAAGTCTTGGTGTAGGCCAGCGGCCCGAACAGTTTTGCCTCCTGGCCCGTTAGCGTAAACACCGGCAGGAAAGAAACGGTAATTACCAGCAGCGAAAAGAACAGTGCCGGGCCGACTTCGCCGGCGCTCTTGCGTACCGCAGCCCAGGTTTCCGCCGCGCTGGCGGCGGGTTTGGCCTCAAGCTGCCTGTGCATGTTCTCTATCATGACAATGGCGGCATCGACCATTGCCCCCACCGCGATGGCAATACCGCCCAGAGACATGATATTGGCCGAAACACCCTGCAGGCGCATGACCCACAGCGCGGCCAATATGCCGATTGGCAGTGTCACAATCGCCACCAGCGATGAGCGAATATGGAACAGGAAAATGCCGCAGATCAGTGCCACTGCGAAAGACTCTTCCAGTAGCTTTCCGCGCAGCGTATGGACGGCCCGCTCGATCAGGCCGGACCTGTCATAGGTCGTGACGATCTCCACGCCGGCAGGCAAGCCTTTTTTTAGCGTTTCCAAGCGCTGTTTGACCGCTTCTATTGTATTCAGCGCATTTTCACCATGCCGCATCACGATAATGCCGCCGGTAGCCTCACCTTGTCCATCCAGGTCGGCCACACCACGCCTGGCTTGCGGGCCGATAGTAATATTGGCAAGCTGCTTCAGCCGTAGCACGTTACCGATTTCGTCGGTAACTACCGGGATATTCTCGAAATCTTCCGGGCTATGCAAGTAACCGTTGGCCCGCACCAGATATTCTGCCCGCGCCATGTCGAACGATGATCCGCCGCTGCCCAGGTTGGCATCCTTGATGGCTTGCGCCACCAGCTCCATCCCTACTCTGTGCGCAGCCAGCTTGGCCGGATCCACCTCCACCTGGAACTGCCGCGCCCTACCGCCCAGGCTCGCCACTTCAGCCACGCCGGGCACGCTCTGCAATTCCAGCTTCAAATAAAAATCCTGCAACGCGCGCAACTCATCGGCAGACGTATGGCCTGATTTATCCACCAGCGCATATTCGTATACCCAGCCGACTCCAGACGCATCCGGCCCCAGCGAGGGAGCAACGCCCGCCGGCAGGCGGCCGCTGACCTGGCTCAGGTTTTCCAATATGCGCGAGCGCGCCCAGTAGATATCGGTGCCGTCTTTAAAAATCACATATACATAGGATTCGCCAAACATCGAAAAACCCCGCACAGCCTTGGTTCCAGGCACCGACAACAGCGAAGCGGCCAGCGGATATGTCAGCTGGTCTTCAACGAACTGCGGGGCCTGGCCCGGGAAATCGGCTTT
>JAYSKH010000102.1:0-25699 GCA_043726505.1 Undibacterium sp.
GCCATGAACGATCCCCTGGTTTACCTGAACGGCGCCTACACTCCTATTTCCGAAGCAAAAATCCCGGTACTGGACAGGGGCTTCATCTTCGGCGACGGCATCTACGAAGTCATCCCCGTGTATGGCCGCAAGATGTTCCGCGCCGACCAGCATTTTGCCCGCCTGTTCCGCAGCCTGGCATCTATCAGCATCACCAATCCGCATAGCAAGGAAGAGTGGCTGCAGCTGATCGCCAAGGTCATGGATGCGCATGAGGCGGAAGACCAGATGGTGTATATCCAGGTTACGCGCGGCGTCGCCAAGCGCGCGCATGCCTTCCCGAAAGACGAGGTGCAGCCTACCGTCTTCATCATGACCAACCCGATCACGCTGCCGTCCGACGCCGTACGCGCCAAGGGTGCGGCCTGCGTGTCGATGGAAGACAAGCGCTGGCTGCGTTGCGAGATCAAATCCATTTCGCTGCTGGGCAATGTGCTGGCAGCGCAAAATGCGGCCGAGCATGCAGTGACCGAAAGCATACAGTTCCGCGACGGCTTCCTGACCGAGGCATCATCATCCAACGTATGGGTCATCAAGGACGGTGTGGTCATGGGACCACCGAAGGACAACCTGATCCTGGAAGGCATACGCTATGGCCTGATGGAAGAACTGTGCAAAGCCGGCAACATCCCCATGGTGGCCCGCCGTATTGCCCGTGAAGAAGTCTTTGCCGCTGACGAAGTATTGCTGTCGTCCGCGACCAAAGAAGTGCTTGCAGTGGTCAGCATAGACGATCAGACTATTGGAAACGGCCAACCCGGCCCCATTTATCAGAAATTGTATGCGGCCTACCAGGAAGCCAAGGCCGCATCCGCCAGATAAGCCAAAGTAAATAAAGAAGACTGCGATGCCGACTACCCCGACCACCCCAACCACCAATACTCCCGCCGACGTGCAAGAAAGCCTGATCGAATATCCTAGTGATTTTCCGATCAAGATCATGGGCGTCATGCAAGACGCCTTTGCACAGACCATGGTGGATCTGGTGGCATCGCACGACCCCACTTTTAACGCCAGCAAGATGGATATGCGCCCTTCCACCAAAGGCACCTATCTGGCGTTGACGGTAACAGTGCGTGCCACCAGCCGCGAGCAGCTGGATAACCTTTACCGCGAGCTGTCTTCGCATCCTATGGTTAAAGTAGTGCTGTAACAGCGCTCCCAGCTTTCCCAAGGGCGGCATACCGCTGCCCTTGCCTCCGCCTGCCTTCGCCGCTACTTCACGCTACTTCAATCCCGCCTTCGTCAGTTCCTCCAGCAGCCAGCTGCGAAATGCCTTTACCTGCGGTT
This sequence comes from Undibacterium sp., assembly GCA_043726505.1. Taxonomy (GTDB): domain Bacteria; phylum Pseudomonadota; class Gammaproteobacteria; order Burkholderiales; family Burkholderiaceae_D; genus Undibacterium. Next base: position 1,330 of record JAYSKH010000102.1, read on the forward strand.
TCTGCAGGCTATTGGGCCGGTACACAAGGTAATAAGAATTCGGGCAAGGTACGGAGATATCCGATACACGCACCAGGTCACCGGTTTTCAGGTCGGTCTGCACGATGCTGTGCCTGCCCAGCGCGATACCGTGCCCTTCCACCGCCGCCCGCACCAGCATGGATGCATCCTGGAACACCAGGCCGCCGGTAGGTTCCGGCGTATCCAGCCCGGCTGCGCGGAACCAGGGTTCCCACGGCTCCTGGTCGCACCGCAGCAGGTTGGCTTTCACCAGTTGCTTGGGCGTGCTGGGTAGCTTGCCGTCGTTGAAGCGCGGGCTGGCCACCGGGTAATAGGTATCGTCCAGCATGTGCTCGCTGTCCAGGCCCGGGTAATAGCCGCTGCCGAAGCGGATGCCGATGTCCACCGACTCGCGGTTGAAATCGATCAGGTTGTTGCTCGATTCCAGACTCACCTCCAGATCCGGATAGGCCTCAATAAAGCGCCCCAGCCGCGGCGATAGCCACCTGGCAGCAAAAGACGGCAAGGCAGTCACCGACAGACGCTTTTGCTTGTTACGGCTCTTCAGCAAGTCCGCCGCTGCGGCAATACTTTGCAAGGCGGAACGTATGGTCTCGGCAAACTGCTCCCCATCGGCCGTGATGGCGATGCGCTTGCCGTGGCGGCTGAACAGCTGTACGCCTAATTCTTCCTCCAAAGCACGCACCTGATGGCTGATGGCGCCATGCGTCACATGGATTTCCTCTGATGCTCGGGAGAAATTTTGATGCCGTGCAGCAGCTTCAAAAGCACGCAGCGCGGCAAGATTGGGCAGACGGCGAAAGTCACTCATTTATCAGATCCTTATGACAAGAAAATGAATTCATTGTGAAATTAAATAGCAAGAGAGTGGAATATTACTCGTTTTGAATGGAAACTATCAGCGACTACAATGATGTTATCGCACTGCAACATCGTTATTACACCCTACTGCCAGTAGCGATACATCGATATCTATAGCTGCACAGCAAGAAACTGAAGGAGTAATAAAATGTTAGTTAAATTCGCAAAAGAATCATACACCATTCCAGCTGGCAAAGCCGTTTCCGGCAAAGTTGACAGCCCACAGGCCATCCTTATCGCCAGCGGCCGCGTATGGTTGACCGTAGAAGGCGTGGAAGCCGACCACTGGCTGCAAGCAGGTGAATCCTTCACATTGCCGGCAGACCGCCTGATCGTGATTGAAGCCGACAAGCAAGCCAGCCTGATCGAAATGGCAACAGGCAAGGTAACAATCCCTGCCGCACAATTGCCAAAACGCCATGCGTCTCATATCGGCGCCCGCAAAGCGCAAACCGCTTAATATGCTGTTTCTGTAGACTGTTGAGCACCCCGCCATGGGGCCTGCTCCAACAGTCGACCGGTTTCCTTTCAGCAGTGAACAGCAGTGAAGCTGTATTTTGGTTACACTACAGCCTATGCAAGCAGCTCCTGTCCTTTCCAGCATTCCCGTCATACGCCAGCGCGGCACCGAAGCCTACCAAACCAGCTTCGACGCGATGCGCGCCTTTACCGATACCCGCACTGCCGCCACCGCCGATGAACTATGGATCGTGGAGCACCCGCCCGTGTATACGCTGGGCTTGGGCGCTGACCCCTCGCATGTGCTGGCGCCGCACGATATCCCCGTCATCCAGACCGACCGCGGCGGCGAAGTGACCTATCATGGCCCCGGCCAGGTGGTTATCTATTTGCTGGTGGACCTGCGCCGCAATCGCCCGCAGGCCCGCGTTTTCGCGCGTGAGTTCGTGCAAAAGATAGAGCAGGCGGTCATCGACACCCTGGCAGGGTATAATCTGGCTGGCGTGCGCAAGGCTGGCGCGCCGGGCATCTATGTAGAAAACGGCACGTGGCAAGGCGCAAAAATTGCCGCGCTGGGCTTGAAGATACGCGGCAACGGCTGCACCTACCATGGGGTATCGCTGAACGTGGCGATGGATTTACAGCCTTTTTCCTGGATCAACCCCTGCGGCTACGAAGGCCTGGCCACGGTGGACATGCAGACGCTGGGCGTCACCGCCTCCACGCCGGAAGTACAGATGGCGCTTGCCCGCCGATTGCAGAATTCATTTACCGACATCGTTCAACGGAACGCAGCATCATGACAACCGAACAGACACCGCTTGCAGCTCCAGCTCCAGCTCCAGCTCCAGCTCCAGCTCCAGCTCCAGCTCCAGCAACAGTAGCAGCAACGGCAACAGCCGCCTACAACCCCAATGAAAAACAAAAAGGGGCCAGCAAGACTGCGCGCATTCCTATCAAGATCATCCCGATAGAACGCCTGCCCAAGCCAGACTGGATACGCGTAAAGGCGGCTTCGCCGACGACCCGTTTCTATGAAATCAAGGACATCCTGCGCGCCAACAATCTGGTGACGGTATGCGAAGAAGCATCGTGCCCGAATATCGGTGAATGCTTCGGCAAAGGTACTGCTACATTCATGATCATGGGTGACAAGTGCACACGCCGCTGCCCATTCTGCGACGTCGGCCATGGCCGCCCTGATCCGCTGGATGTCAACGAGCCGGAAAACCTGGCCAAGACCATCGCCCAGTTGCGTCTCAGCTATGTCGTCATCACGTCGGTAGACCGTGACGACCTGCGCGATGGCGGCGCCGCCCACTTTGCCGAATGCATACGCCGCGTGCGCGAACTGTCGCCTATGACCCGCATCGAGATCCTGACGCCGGATTTCCGCGGCCGCATGGACCGCGCGCTGGAAATCCTCAATGCCGCTCCGCCAGACGTGATGAACCATAACCTGGAAACCGCACCACGCCTGTACAAGGAAGCACGCCCCGGTTCTGATTATGAATATTCACTGAACCTGCTGAAACGCTTCAAGGACATGCACCCCAATACACCGACCAAATCCGGCATCATGGTTGGCCTGGGCGAGACCGATGAAGAAGTGCTGCAAGTGATGCGCGACATGCGCGCCCACAACGTGGACATGCTGACGATAGGCCAATATCTGGCCCCTAGCGGCCACCACCTGCCGGTACGCCGCTACGTGCATCCTGATACGTTCAAGATGTATGAAGAAGAAGCCTACAAAATGGGCTTTGCCCACGCCGCAGTCGGCGCGATGGTGCGCTCCAGCTACCACGCAGACCAGCAGGCGCATGAGGCTGATCAAAAAATGTAAGTAATACCAGAATGACGCTTTCGGGCGTCATCCGTGCAAAGGGCCTGCGCTGAAAAGCGGCAGGCCCTTTTCTTTTGAGCTCCGCAGCTAAAAGGCGGCGATGAATAGCGCCCTGAACAGACGCAGCTTCACTCCCTGCACTTGGTCCAGCTGCATCCTGCGCAGGAATTTTTCAGGTATTTGCTTCGGCACTATCAGCTGCTTCACCAGCTTCCACGCCAGCGAGACAGGATACCGGCTCTTGCCCTGCAGTTTTTGCAGCGCCCGCATGATGGCGAGTTCGTCATCGTCAAAGTCGCTGCCGAAAGGCAGGTCCGGCAGCAAACCCGCCTCCTTCCCTGGTGCCAGCTTTGCCAGCAGTGCCGCCGGCGTATTGTTGCGCTGGTGTTGCGGTATCAAATAGTCTTTGGCAATCTTGCCGTTGACCTTGGCCTGTTCCAGCAAAGTCTGCTGGAAGCGGGAATCGGTGACGGCCAGCATGCGTTTGATGCATTCATTGTCGGTCTGGCCGCGCAGGTCGGCCACGCCGTATTCGGTAACGACGATGTCGCGCAGATGCGCCGGTATCGTGTTCTGGCCGTAGTTCCACACGATATTCGATACCAGCTTGCCCTTTTGCGAGCGGCAGGCGCGCACCATCAGCACCGAGCGCGCATCCGGCAGCGAATGGGCCATGGCGATCAGATTGTATTGCCCACCGACGCCACTGACAACCCTGCCGGAGGCCAGGCTGTCTGATGCGGCAGCGCCGCGCAGGCTGGCGATCATTGCCGTGTTGATGAAGCGCGCGTCGCGCCTTTGCAGGCTAGCCAGGCGCTCATGGCCGTACAGTGCATTAATGAAACTGATGCGGCTCATGCCTATTTTGCTGCGCATGTCAGGGCTGAGTTCACGCAGTGCTTGATAGAAATCAGTCGGCCCAAGGAAAAAGCCGCCGTGCATCAGGATGCCGCCTTTGAGCTTTTTCCCAACATTCAGTTCGCCGGCTGAATTGACGATGCCGTACTTTTTCAGCAGCGCGGTATCGGCGGCAGTTGGTGCTTGTGAAATGATATTGTGCTCGCGCAGTAACTCCAGCGTATCCAGCGCGATGGTCTGCTGCAGCTTGCTGGCATTGAGCAGCGCCTGTAGCCCTTCGTGGTCAAACACTTCGCGGCGGATGATGCCGGCCTGTATCAGCTTCATCAATCCATTGGCAAACATCTCGCTGCAGCCGTACAGCCCCTGCGCAAAACGGCCGGTGTGCACGGAATCCGGCAATGGCGCATCGCTAAACAACGATGCGATGATGTCGCGGTAAGCATCATTGTTTTGCTCTCGCACGATCAGTGCCTGTGCAATCGCATCGCCATGCGCGCCTATGCCTATCTGCAAGGTGCCGCCATCCTTGACGAAGGCGCTTGCATATAAGCCGATGGCGTAATCCTGCAGCGATACCGGCAAGTTGGGCGACGCAAACGGCTGGTGGGTGCCGGCCGGGTCGCGCACCAGCAGATCAAAATCCGCCGCTGGCACGACCGCATCATTCTCCATGAAAGGCAGCTTGTTGTTGCAGCATCCGACGACAAACACCGGCTGTGCCCTTTCTGCAGCCAGGTCGAACAAGTCCAGTGTCACCTCGGGATTGCCGGACAGCGAATACCTTTCCGCATCGCCACTAGCATCCACCGCTACTGCCTGCGCGATGACGTTGAGCCCCTGCAGCAGCATGTCGCGCGCGACGCTGTTGTAGTTGCTGTACACATAGTGCTGCTGCGTATAGTCTTCCGTCACCGAGGCGCCGGGTTTCATGAAGAACTCGATGACTTCGATATTGGGCGGTAGCGCATTGCTGCGCCGCGCGGCAATATAATCCGGGTCTTCGTATTCGCTGAATACGCGCGCAACGAAGGGATCGATAAAGCGCTTTTCCAGCTCGCTGGCGCCGAAAGGCTTTTCCAGCGACAGCGCAGTAATGATCTTCAGATGGATGTCGGGGTGTTGCTGCGCGCGCCGGTACAGCGCATTGAGGAAGCGGTTCGGTTTGCCTATGCCTAGCGGCGTGCCGACGACGATGTGTTTGCCGACCTTGGCGAGCAAGGCATCTACTGCCAGCTCGGTGTCGTCCAGATAAAGGGCTTGCTTCAAGAGGGCGGCTCCTGCCAGGATTGCAATGAGGCATATCTTAGCAGGAGTAGCCGCAATGGCGGACGATCAAATGGCGGCGATCAGGCAGCCTTGCGTTTGTCCAGTTCCTGCAACTCATACTTTTGCAGCAGATCGGCTTCTGCACCAAAGTCTTGCGGGAAATCGTCTACCTGCACTACGCGGTCGCCGTAGCTGGCAAATTCAGCCAGCACGCTTTGCTCATGGCCGTTGATCGCGCCTTTTTCGGCGGCAGTACTAATCCATTGCTGCATGTCGATGAAGCTTTGCGGCATCGGTTCCAGGCTGCCCGCATGGATCGCGTCTTTCAGACGTTTTTCTATCATGTGCACCTGCGGCAGCAGTTGCAGCGCCATCTCGCCGTAAGAGCCGGGATCGGCACTGACCTTGGACATGAAGGTATCCGCCAGCAAGCGTTCACGGCTGTCGCCCGCTACCTGCATCGCATCAGCGACATCCATGCCCAGCGCATCCGATGGCCTTTCAAAAGGCCGGCCGAACGGGAACGCGAGAAAGCGCAGCAAACCGGCGACAAACAGATTTGGGAAATTTTCCAGCACGCCTAGCAAGGCTTCCTGCGCCTGATGCAGCGCATCCTGGATAGACCAGTGCACGTAGGGCAGATCTGCCTGCTGCATGCCTTCGTCTTCATATCGCTTCAGCGTGCAACTGATCAGGTACATCTGCGACAGCACATCGCCCAGCCGCGCGGAGATACTTTCCCGCCGTTTCAGCGATCCGCCGAGGATAAACATTGATGCATCCGTCACCAGCGCAAACACGGCAGACAGGCGGCTGACGGCCTGGTAATACTCATCCACTTCATCGTCGGCCTGCTGCGGCGCGGGCGCCGCGTGGCCGCCGGTTACTGCATAGACAATGGTACGCGCCAGGTTGGCAAAGATAAAACCGACGTGACCAAAGAAAGCGTCATCAAAATCAAATAGGCCCTTGCGTGCATCCGGCTCTGCGGTCGCGTGCATTTCTTTCAGCACAAAAGGATGGCAGCGTATCGCACCCTGGCCGAAGATGATCAGGCAGCGCGTCAGGATATTGGCGCCTTCCACCGTAATGGCGATAGGCACTTGCTGATAGGCACGCGCCAGGAAGTTGTTCGGCCCCATGCAGATGCCCTTGCCGCCGGCAATGTCCATACCGTTGTTGACGATGACGCGCGCTCTTTCCGTCACATGGTATTTGGCGATGGCGGAAATCACCGCAGGCTTTTCGCCACTATCTATCGCCAGTGCGGAAATGGTGCGCGCGGCATCCATCATGTACAGATTGCCGCCCATGCGGGCCAATGCTTCCTGCACGCCCTCAAATTTACCAATAGGCGTATGGAACTGCTTGCGGAAGGCAACATAGGCGCTGGTGCCGCGCACCACGAACTTGGAGGAACCAACATTGGAAGAAGGCAGCGAGATTGCGCGGCCTGCTGCCAGACATTCCATCAGCATACGCCAGCCCTTACCTATCTGCTCCTTGCCGCCGATAACCCATTCCATGGGAATGAATACATCTTCACCGGATGTAGGGCCGTTCTGGAACACGGCATTCAGCGGCCAGTGGCGACGACCCGTCTCCACGCCCTGATGCTTGGTCGGTATCAGCGCGCAGGTAATGCCGACGTCTTCAGTCGCACTCAACAATCTGTCTGGATCGCTGACGCGGAAAGCCAGGCCCAGCAGGCTGGCGATCGGGCCCAGCGTAATGTAGCGCTTATGCCAGGTAACGCGGAAACCCAGCGTATCCACGCCATTGAAATTTTGCCGGCACACGATTCCCACATCGGGAATAGCCGCCGCATCGGAACCAGCGTAAGGGCTGGTCAGTGCAAAGCAAGGGATCTCAGTACCTTTTGCAAGGCGCGGCAGGTAGTAATTTTTTTGTTCTTCAGTGCCATAGTGCAGCAGCAGTTCTGCCGGCCCCAGTGAATTAGGCACCATGACGGACACTGCCAGCGCCGAGCAGCGTGACGACAGTTTCATGATGACCTGCGAGTGCATATAGGCAGAAAATTCCTTGCCGCCGTAGCGCTTGGGAATGATCATGCCGAGAAAACCCTTGTCCTTGATGAACTGCCAGGCCGCTGGTGGCAGATCTTGCCATACCTGCGTGGTTTCCCAGTCGTTGACCATCTCGCACAACTGCTCGACCTCATTGTCCAGGAAGGCCTGCTCTTCCGCACTCAGTTTGGCCTGAGGCAGCTCCATTAGTTTCTTCCACTGCGGTTTGCCGGAAAACAATTCTGCATCCCACCACGTAGTACCGGCTTCTAGCGCGTCGCGCTCGGTGTCGGACATCTGCGGCAATATGCGCTTGAAAATTTTGAATATCGTGGGCGTCACCAGCGAGCGCCGCAGCGATTTGATGGCGATCAGCGCCATCGGCACAAACAGCAGCACAGCCCAGATCGTCAGCCCCAAGCCGCCGATAGCGCCAGATAGATATCCAGCGCCGAGCCACACCACCGCTGCGCCGAACCAGAACCACGCACCCGCCTGCGTGTAGCACAGCGCCAGGAACGCGATTACAAAAACACATAGCCACCAGATCATGGGATCACCTTTTGTCGTTTTATGGACGGGGCGGTCAGGTCATCCTCGCTGGCCGCGTCACTTGTTTCCTTAGTGACACGATGCACCAGAGCACGCCCGGAATCGGTACGGCAACGAACAATGCGGGGATTTAGGCGGTAATGCCGTGGGCATCAGAGAGAGAATCTATGGAGATATAGTTGCAATATGAAATATTACCGCCGACATCCCACATCGAGAATTAGAACAACGCGGCGGCCTTCAACAGCAGGCCGGCGGCAACCACCAGCAGCATGGTCGCAAAGCTGCGCTGCACGGCGTGTGCCGACAGCCTGCGCGCAAACAGCCGGCCCGCCAGCATGCCGCAGGCAGTCGCCAGCACAAAAGACAGCGTGAACGCCAATGGCAGCTGGGCACCGTGCTGCAACGCGCTGCCTACCGCAGATGCGCCAACCAGCGTAATGACCAGCAATGAGGTGGCCACAGCGCCATGCATGCTGACATTGGTGAAACGCCGCAGCATAGGCACGATGACAAACCCGCCGCCCACGCCCAGCAAGCCGGTGCAAAATCCAGCCAGGCCGCCTATCGCGCCTATGATCAGGCCGGTGGTCAGGGTCCAGTCAAAACGCCCGGTCTGGGCGTTAATCTGGCAAACCGCGTGTTTGTGCAGTTCGCTGCCTTCCGGTACCCGGTGCTGCAACAGCAGGCGTACCGAGATAATCACCAGCACGACAGCAAATACAATCATCAGCCATTGTTGCGACATCGTATGCGCGACTCGCACGCCAAGCGCAGTAAACGGGAACCCGACCAGCGCCATGACCACTGCCGCGCGATAGCGCACCAGCTTTTTCCTCAAACCCTCCACTGCGCCCAGTGCCGCGCCGCCGGTGACCGCCAGCAACGCGACCGGCATTGCCTGCTGCATGGTCCAGCCCAGGCCAGCAACCAGCGCTGGCACCGCAATGCTGCCGCCACCGGCACCCGTCAGGCCCATGACAGAGCCCACCAGCACGCCGAGGAACAGCGAAACGAAGAGTGTGATCATTGTGTGCAACTCCAGCCCGTATCAGGCGGACAATTCCCGTTGTTCAGGAAGTTTATATAGCGGTGTTGATGCTCGCGCCCTTGTGGGGCGCCTGCATCACTTCAAATATCAGCATGCCTGCCAGCATCGCCGCGACAAACACCAGCGCCTTGCCTGCACCCGTACCCAGGCTGGTGCCCAACAGCACCAGTGCAGGGCCGGGGCAGATACCTGCCAGACCCCAGCCTATGCCGAACATCAGGTTACCCACGACAAGGGGCCGGTCCACCTGCTTCGCTTGCGGCCACTGCATATTCAGGCCCAGCAGCGATTTGCCGCGCCGCTTAGCGATGGCAAATGCGATGCTGCCGACCACTATTGCGCCACCCATGACAAGGGCCAGCGACGGGTCCCAGCGCCCCGCAATATCAAGAAACCCCAGCACCTTGGCCGGATTGGCCATGCCGGCAATAATCAGCCCTATGCCGAACAGCAACCCTGCCAGACCTGACAACAGTATATTCATCATGCAGCTCCCAGCAAGTGGCGCATCACGTAAACGCTCACAAAACCTGCCGCCATGAACAGCAGCGTCGCAGCCAGCGAACGCGGCGACAACCGGGACAGCCCACAAACGCCATGCCCGCTGGTGCAGCCGGAACCGTAGCGGGTGCCGAAACCGACCAGCAAGCCGGCAACAATCAATACCGGCCACGAAGCATCCACGCTGCTTTCCGGCAAGGCAGCAAACAATTGATATACCAACGGTGCTGCCACCAGCCCAACAATGAAGGCGATGCGCCAGCCCCGCCCGCTGCCCGCATTGGCACCGAAATGCAGCAGGCCGCCGACGATGCCGCTGATGCCGGCGATGCGCCCGCTGAACAGCATCAGCATGGCAGCGGCGAGGCCGATCAACACGCCGCCCAGCAGCGATGCATACGGTGTGAAGCTGTTCCAGTCTATTGTCATGGCGTCTCCTTCTTGGGGCAATACAGGTCGTACAGCGTGGTCAGTAGCGTCAACAAGCGGGCATCGGCAATCGAATAAAAAATGCGTTTGCCGTCGCGCCGTGTATTGACCAGCGACTGGTTGCGCAGCACGCCCAGTTGCTGCGACAGCGTGGGCTGGTGGATGTCCAGGCTTTGCTCCAGTTCGCCGACGGCCTGCTCGCCCTGGCTCAGCTGGCACAACAGCAGCAGGCGATCGGGGTTGGCGAGTGCTGACAGCACGGCGCTTGCTTCACCGGCCGCGATGCGCATCGCGGCGATGGAAGGGGCAATGTCTGCACTGCTGGCAAGAGTATCCATGTTCATTTCTGTGTGTTCCTTGCAAACACTATATTACATAACATTATATTTTTCAATATAATGACAATGCACATGCTGACGTTGGAACAACTGTAAACCGGGATTTCGGCTGTAGCAGAACATCCTTCCCGCCAGAGAAAATAAAAAAAAGCTGCGGCCAAAAGGCAAGCAGCTTTGATCTGGCGTCTGACATACGCAGATGCCAGACCCAGGGTTCTTGAATTCAATCAGTTCACTTAGTGCGAGCCCGCGTGGGTGTCGGCATTGTGCTTGGGATAGATGCGTACCAGTACTATGCGCGGGCCGTTCATCTTTTTGACCACCGCATCGAAGTGCTCGAACTCGACCTTCTGCCCTTCTTCCGGAATATCGCCGAGCTGGTGCATGATCAGGCCGCCTATCGATTCCACATCTTCACTGTCCAGGTCTATATGCAAAGCAGTACCCAGCGTATATAAGGGCAGGCTGCCCTTGCCGAGCAAGGTGCCGTCATCCTGCGTGGTCCAGTCGTTTTCATTCTGGCGGAATTCGTCGCGGATCTGCCCTACCAGCGCACTCAGCAGATTATCCAGCGTCAGGAAGCCGACCGGCTTGCTGCCCTTATAGCCGACAATCGCAAAATGCGGCGCGCCCTTGCGGAAACGACGGAATAGTTCCAGCGCCGGCATAGACGGCGGCACAAATTCCACCTGGCGCAGATGCTTGGACAGGTCGTCCACTGCTTTATTGCCCTGGCGCGCCAGAAACAGGTCTTTCAAGTGCAACATGCCCAGCACGGTCTGGCCATCGCTGTCGAAATACGGGTAGCGGCTGAAGCGGTTGCGGTAGGCCGTCTGCATGTTTTCTTCCAGCGACTTGTTCTTATGCAGCGCCACCACTTCATTGATGGGCCGCATCAGGTCGGAAATTTCCAGGTCGGCAAAATCCAGCATCTGCGCCATGATGCTACGCTCGGCGCTGACCAGCTTTTCGCCGGGATGGCGGGTGCGCAATATCAGCTTCAGTTCATCCGGCGAATAATGCGCATCAGCGCCATGGTGCGCATCCAGCCCTACCAGGCTCAATACCTTGTTGGAACTCCAGTTCAGCGTCCAGATCGCCGGATACATGGTCCAGTAAAAAATATACAGCGCAGGCGCGGTCCACAAGGACACGCGCTCAGGCATGCGGATGGCCATCGATTTGGGTGCCAGTTCGCCAATCACGATATGCAGGAAGGAGATGGCAAAGAAGGCAAAGAAGAAGGAGATGCCGTGTATCAGGTCTGGCGAGGTCACGCCCACTTGCAGCAGCACGGGCTCCAGCAAGCGCGCAAATGCCGGCTCGCCTATCCAGCCCAAGCCCAGCGATGCGAGTGTAATGCCCAGCTGGCAGGCAGATAAATAGGCATCCAGCCGCTGGTGTACGGTGGCAAGTATGCGCCCTTGCATCCCACTGGTTTTGGCAATAGCGCGCACACGCGTCTGGCGCAGCTTCACCAGGCCGAACTCGGCCGCCACAAAAAATCCGTTCAACGCCACCAGAAACAGTGCGGCGATTACCAGCAAAAGATTATCCAACGAGCAGACCTATTATTTAATGAACAAGCCGCCACTTTACCATAGCGGCTTTGGACGCCTGCCGTTTCAGCCGCTGCTTGCCGACAAAGTCCATCTTTGACAGGAAATGACTTAAAATCAACACCGGTTCGTTTCAACGAGCTTTCACAGGAATAACGGGCCCACGAAGGAGAGCAATATTGTCCATAGATGACGTCCTCATCCGCATCGTTGATAGCAATGCGCAACAAACACCCCACCGCGACATCGCACTGCTGCGCGATCTGGTCGCGGGAATCCGCCCACGCAAATCGCACGACAGTCAGACTGCCACCGATAATATCCGCGCACTGTGCTATGTGCTAGACCAGCATCCGGTGTGGGCCGAAGGCCTGCGCGACTACATCGCCAATGTGATCGTCTCCCGCAAGCTGGTACACCTGCTGACCGATACAGGCATCACGCCCAACCAGGGTTTCTGGGGCGCCGCCTGGCACAGGCTGACAGAGAAATGGCTGCCGCCGCTGGTCAATGACGACTACCTGAAAGATGTGTTCGGCCAGTTGTTTGACCGCGAGGACGACCACCGCTGGGTAGGCGCGGTCAGCGATGATGCATGGGCTGGCTTATTCAGCGCCATCGGCTTTCGCGTCAATAAACTGCGGCCCGCCTATTCCACTGTCACTCAGGAAATCCTGGGTGCGATACAGGTGCTGTCTTACCGCATCACCGCCATCGGGCTGGAGTCTGAACTGGTCCGCAACCATCCGGACATAGAACGTTTTGAATCTCCCTTCTTGCGGCAGAATGATGAGATCAATGCTTACGTCGGCGGCTATAGCGCCTGGCTTGTGGACAGAAAATCCGATCGCGAAGATGGCTTGCATGTGGAAGTACTGCTGACGCAATGCGAAGAAATCATCGTAAAGATACGCCGTAGCGCGGCAACACAAGGGGTGTCGGTGAGCCTGACGCGGCTATTGCTGCGGCTGACGCAAAGCATACGCCGCTTGCGCATGCTGCTGGAACTGCTGGATAGCAACAGCAGCGTAGACGCCGTGCAGATCAGCGTGCGCTGCCTGAAAGAACTGGTGTTGGCAGACAACCACAAAAGCAGCCTCAGCGATCTGGTCAGTACCAACACCGAGCTGCTGTCGCTGCAGATGACCGAGCGGGCAGGCCGCAGCGGCGAGCATTACGTCACCAACAACCGCGGCGAATGGTTTGAAATGATGCGTTCGGCGATGGGCGCTGGTTTCATCGTCGGCTTCATGGCGACCATCAAGATTCTGTTCGGCAAACTGCTGCTGGCGCCGTTTGGCTATGCCTTGCTGTACAGCCTGAATTATTCATTCGGTTTCATGCTGATCCACGTGCTGCACTTTACGGTGGCCACCAAGCAGCCGGCGATGACGGCGGCAGTCATCGCCAAGTCTATCGATGAAGGCAAGGAAAAACTGCACGAGCTGGTGGAACTAGTTGTGCGCGTGCTGCGCTCGCAGTTTATCGCCATCGTCGGCAACGTCGTGCTGGCGATACCGACCGCGTATGCTATCGCCTGGGCCTGGTATGGCATTTACGGCAGCCATCTGGTGTCGCCGGACAAGGCCAGGCATCTGCTGGAAGATATCGATCCTTTGCACAGCCTGGCATTGCCGCACGCGGCGATTGCCGGCGTCTGCCTGTTCCTGTCCGGTCTGATCTCGGGCTACTACGACAACAAGGCCAGTTACGGCAACATCCCTGCCCGGCTGCGCCAGCTGAAGTGGCTGAAGAAAATCCTGGGCGAGGACAGGTTGAACCGCGTGACGACCTATATCGGCAACAACCTTGGCGCACTGGCCGGTAATTTTTTCTTCGGCGTGATGCTGGGAACGATAGGCCAGTTGGGCAGCTTCTTCGGCCTGCCTATCGATATCCGCCACATCACGTTTTCCAGCGCCAACTTTGCCTTCGCGCTGGTGGGGCTGGATCACCAGATGACATGGCAGGTGGCCGTCTGGTCGCTGGGCGGCATTTTGCTGATCGGCATGGTGAACCTGGGCGTCAGCTTCAGCCTGGCATTGCTGGTGGCCCTGCGCTCACGCAGGGTCAGCTTCGGCCGTGGTGGCAAGCTGGCGCTGATGATACTGAAACGCTTCCGTAGCGGCACGCGCGACTTCTTTTTCCCACCCAGAGATCCTGAACCGGTGCTCAGCGTTGCACAGGCGGCTACGACGATAGAAGAAGAGCAGCAGCACTGACCGACAAGAGTCCATCTGCAAAAAGGCCGGACGTTGTTGCATCCGCCGGTCATCCGTTTGGCCGGCTGGCGCGTTATCAGATAGGCATGCTTCGCCATGCACTCCGATTAATCTTGTTTTGCTTATCCATCACCTTAAAGAGACTGCATGAAATCAAGCTTCAGCAAGGCATCACCATCCCCTTTCTTTGCAGTAGCAGCGAGCATCGTGTCGCTGCTGCTGGCATCGCAGAGCGCAAGCGCACATGAATATTCAGAACAGCTCAGGGCAAAGAAATATGCGGACGTGGAGCGCGCGGTCAGCGCCAAGCTGGCGTCCGATCCAAACAATGCCGATGCCCTGGTTGCCAAAACTGAGCTGATCCTCAACGAAAGCCGTGAAAGCCGCCTGGAGGAGGCTACAAAACTGGCAGAGCAATGCATCGCCGCCCACCCGCAAAATTCGGAATGCCATGAAGCGCTGGGTAATACGCTAGGCACCAAGGCCGTCAGCGCCGGCATCATGTCGGCGATAGGCTACGCGGGCAAGATACGCGACGCCTTCCAGAAAGCCGTGGAACTGGACCCGAAAAACTACGATGCCCGCTTCTCGCTGTTGCAGTACTACCTGCAGGCGCCTGGCTTTGTCGGCGGCGGCACGGGCAAGGCGCAGACTTTGGCCGCTGATACCGCCAAGATAAGCCCTGCCGCCGGCAAACTACTGCAGGCGCAGATCGATGTCAGCGACAGTAAAACTGCCAAGGCGGAAGCAGATGTAATCGCTGTGAACACAGCGGGCTCGCCGACTTTGGCCGACATGCAGCGCGGCCTGCTGTCCGGCATCGGCATCAGTTATGTGCAGCAGAAAAAATATGCAGATGCTGAACGGGTATTCCGCGATGTGCAGCAGCGCTATCCGGATCAGGAAACCGGTTTCTATGGACTGGGCCGCACGTTGCAGGAGCAGGGCAAGCAGCGCGATGCCATACCGCTGTTTGAAAAAGCCATTGCGATAGAAGCACGCTCCAATTTTTACTACCGCCTGGGCCAGTGTTACCAGGTCGCCAACGACAAGGCCAAGGCCGTCGGCGCGTATGAAAAGGCATTGTCGGGCCGCCCTGAACTGCCGAAGAAATTGAAATCCGATGCGGCAGACCAGTTGAAAGCGCTGAAGGCTTGAAATAGGAAGTAGCTGACAACCGGGCAAACGGTATCGGCCAGTTGCGCAGAAAGCAGTCTATCGATCAAGGTAGCCTGCTTTTTTATTTCCAACGAGAAATTTTTAGATCCCCACCAGCGATTTTCTGCCTGCGCAGTAAAGCCATTTCATCACCTCGTTGCAAATGCCGCTTATGCTGCATTTTTAAGACTTCCGGCCCCACTGCGCACGGCAAATGCAGTAAACCGCCAATATCAGTTGTATTCACACCAGAGTAGGGGCATACGCAGACGAATATGATTGACGGTCGTCCTGTATAGGCATTATGGTTAAATATTTAATAGTGGCAACAGAATCCCCTATGCTCCTCCCAAGCCAGAGCCCTATTTGCGAACGGTTTTACCGCGAAAGCTCTTCATGCTGTTAAAGATGTCCGCGTGGCAAATTTGCCGGATCGCCATCGTGTGCGCCGGATCGGCAGCGCTGCACGCTTGCTGGGTTACCGCACCGCATCCGGATGCACAGACACTGATCAAACCCGGCGCGCAGTGGGAGGCTCCTGCCCCCTCCGCCGACGGCCAGGCGCAGCCGTCATCGTCGTCGTCGCAATGGTGGGCCGCATGGAACGACACTACGCTGACCAATCTGCAAGCCCGTGCGCTGCAGGACAATACCAGCCTGGCACAAGCCGCCGCCCGCATCGCGCAGGCCCGCGCTGATGCCGCTGCAGCTGGCGCAGCGCTGTGGCCTGCGCTGGATCTGCGCGGTGCCTATGCGTCCACCCGCAGCCCTTTGCAGCCGCCGCCGGTCAAACAGACTTATGCGATAGGCGGGCTGGACGCGCGCTGGGAGATAGACCTGTTCGGCGCCGTCGAAAATACCCGCAATGGTTCACTGGCCCGTGTGGCAGCGCGCGAGAACGAATGGCAGGATGCCAGGGTCAGCATGATTGCCGAAGTAGCCAATACCTATGTCGCGCTGCGCACCTGCGAGATGCAGCGGGACATTGCGCAAAAGGTGGCGAACTCGCAAGCGCTGAGCCAGAAGCTTTTTCAGCAGCGGATAAGCTCAGGTTTCATCTCCGCCGTAGAACTGGCGCAAAACAGCAGCGTGCTAGCCACAGCCATGACGCAGCTGCAACAGCAAAAGACGGAATGCGCAGTTACCGTGAAATCGCTGACAGTGCTGACTGGCATACCGGAAGCGGAACTGCGCCCGCTGCTGGCGGAGCACACAGCCCAGATACCGCAGCCGGCCAGCTTTGTTGTTGAAAACATGCCCGCCAAGGTTTTGTTGCAACGCCCAGACCTGCGCGCCGCACTGCAAAACCTGACGGCGGCGGCTTCCGAGATAGGCGTGGCCGAAGCCAAGCGTTATCCGTCACTATCGCTGATGGGGTCGGTGGGAAGATATAGTTTCAGCATCAGCGGCCAGACGCAGCAGGGTAATAGCTGGTTTTTCGGTCCGGTGCTGGATATTCCGCTATTTGACGCGGGCAGCCGCAGGGCGGCGGTAGACAATGCAAACGCGCGCTACGAAGAGATGCTGGCCGCCTTCAAGCAAAGGACGCTGCTTGCCGTCAAAGAAGTGGAAGAGGCAATGCTGAGGGTCGATGCGGCCAACAACAACCTGATGCAGCAGCAAAAAATTGACGAAGCGCGCGAGATTGCGATGCAGGCCAGCGAAGCCGGCCTGAAAGCCGGCAGCTATAGCGTGCTGGACAGAGAGGAAGTAAAGCGCCAGCAGTTATTGGGCAGCCAGCAGAAAATCTCGCTGCAACGCGACCAGGCTTCTGCGTGGATTGCGTTGTACAAGGCTGTCGGCGGAGACTGGCAGGCAGACGCCAAATAGCGCATCGCATGACTGAGACTGCAAACAAGGCGACTAAAACCCCGATAATGCGGCCAGCGATGCAAGCATATTGAAATAAGCTACAGAAAAAACTGATACTGGAGTCGGCTCATGGAGTACCACCCTAAAAAACAGACACTGGCAATCGCCGCCGCTGGCGTGCTTGCATTGCTAGTGGCAGGTTTTCTGGTGTTCAAGAAAGACACGCCGGACCAGGCTGCCAGCCCCGCTTCCGCCATCGTGCCGGCCTCGGCAGGCGCAGCCGGAACGGCAACATCGGCAGCAGCCTCGGCGAATGGAGCAGCACCGGCCATCACTACCACGGCCACCACAACGACCATCTCTGCCAATGCTGCCTCCCCCGCGGGCCGCCCTGCGCTGACAGTCACGGTGGCGCCGGTACAAAGCAGCTCATGGACTTCCACGATGGCGGCCAACGGCAGCGTCGCGGCATGGCAGGAATCCATCATCGGCACTGAACTGAACGGCGTGCGCCTGAGCGACCTGCTGGTCCAGGTTGGCGACCGCGTCAAGCGCGGCCAGTTGCTGGCCCAGTTTGCCGACGACACGATACAGGCAGAGGTAGCGCAGCAGAGTGCGGCCGTCGCCGAAGCGGAGGCCACGCTGGCGGAAGCGCAAAGTAATGCGAGACGCGCGTTGCAGCTGAAAGACAGCGGCGCGATGAGCGTGCAGCAGATCAGCCAGTTTGCCACGGCCAGAAATACTGCGGCCGCCCGGCTGACAGCCGCCAAGGCGGCGCTGCAAACCGGCAAGCTGCGCCTGCAGCATACGCGCGTGACGGCGCCAGACGATGGCATCATTTCTGCCCGCACGGCGACGGTAGGCGCCATCTCGGCAGGCGGCCAGGAATTGTTCCGCATGATACGTCAGGGCAGGCTGGAATGGCGTGCCGAGGTTACCGCGGAAGAAACCGGCAGGCTGTCCGCCGGGCAAGCGGTACATGTATTTTCTGCTGACGGCACCAGCATCGCCGGCAAGCTGAGGACGGTGGCGCCGACGGTAGACCCGCAAACCCGCAAGGCGCTGGTGTATGTGGATCTGGTAGACAGCCCGGCTGCAATGAAGAACATACGCGCCGGCATGTTTGCCAAAGGTGAGTTTGTACTCGGTGACAGCAGTGCGCTGTCGGTGCCAGCCAATGCCGTCGTGATCAGGGATGGCTATTCCAGCGTATTTATGGTTGATGCCGGCAACCGCATCAAGCAGGTGCGCGTGAAGCAGGGTCGCACGCAACAGGGCCGCACCGAAATTCTGAGCGGCCTGCAGGCCGATGCCAAGGTAGTGGATAGCGGCGCGGGTTTCCTGGCCGATGGCGATACCGTACGGGTGGTCGCCTCGGTGGCCGCGGTAGCTCCGGCAGCTTCGGCTGTTCCGGACACCTCTGTTTCTGCGGACAAAATGGATAAAGCGGACAAGCCAGGCAAGGCCAAAGCCATCACGAACAAAGACTCCGTAAAATCTGCGGCGAAATGAGCGGCCAGACAAGATGATCAATTTTTCTTCATGGTCGATCAAGAGCCCGATTCCGGCGGTACTGCTGTTCATACTGCTGACAATTGCCGGGCTGATCGGCTTCCACAACATGAAGGTGCAGGATTTCCCTGACATCGAACTGCCGATGGTGAACGTCACCACGGTATTGCCCGGCGCCGCGCCGGCGCAGATAGAAAGTGAAATCACCCGCAAGATAGAAAACGCGGTCGCCGGCCTGCAGGGCGTCAAGCATATCTACTCCACAGTCCAGGATGGCCAGTCGCTGATCATGGTGCAGTTCGTGCTGGAAAAGCCGATCACCGAAGCGATGGACGACGTGCGCAATGCAGTCGGCACCGTGCGCGGCGAGCTACCCGGCGACGCCAAGGACCCGGTTATCGGCAAGGTGGAATTCAGCGGCGTGCCCTTCCTGGTGTACACGGTGGGATCATCCCGGCTGGATGAAGAAGGCCTGTCGTGGCTGGTGGACAACCAGGTAACGAAGGCAATGATGGCAGTACGCGGCATCGGCAAGGTATCGCGTGTCGGCGGCGTCAACCGTGAAGTGCTGGTGGAACTGGACCCGGGCAGGATGGCGGCGCTGAACGTGTCGGCGGCGGAAATCTCGCGCCAGTTGCTACAGGTGCAAAAAGATGCGTCCGGCGGACGCGCCAACCTGGGTGAAGGCGAACAAACGGTGCGCACCATTGCCAACGTCGGCAGTGCGCAAGAACTGGCCAGCATGGAGCTGTCGCTCAACGATGGCCGCCGTATTCAGCTGGGGCAAGTCGCCAACGTCCAGGATACAGTTGCAGAACGGCGTTCGATTGCGCTGCTGGATGGCAAGCCGGTTGTCGGTTTTGAGATTACACGCAGCAAGGGCGCCAGCGAAGTCACCGTTGGCAAGGGTGTGCGCGAAGCGCTGGAGAAAATGCGCGCGGTGCAGCCCGACCTGAAGTTTGATGAAGCCTACAATATGGTGGAACCGGTGCAGGAATCCTTTAACGGATCGATGTATCTGCTGCTCGAAGGTTCTCTGCTGGCCGTGCTGGTAGTGTGGTGGTTCCTGCGCGACTGGCGCGCCACGCTGGTGTCGGCCGCTGCGCTGCCGCTGTCGGTAGTGCCTACCTTCCTCGGCATGTACCTGTTTGACTTCACCCTCAATACCGTGACGCTGCTGTCGCTGGCGCTGGTGGTCGGCATCCTGGTCGATGATGCGATTGTTGAAATTGAAAACATCGTACGCCATCTGCGCATGGGCAAGAGCCCGTTGCAGGCGGCGATGGAAGCCGCCGACGAAATCGGCCTGGCAGTGATCGCCACGACATTTACGCTGGTGGCGGTATTCCTGCCGACCGCCTTCATGACCGGCGTGGCCGGCAAATTTTTCAAGCAGTTCGGCTGGACCTGTTCGCTGGCGGTGCTGGCCTCGCTGGTAGTCGCTCGGCTGCTAACGCCGATGATGGCTGCTTATCTGTTGAAGCCGATTTTTCACAGCGAAGAAAAAGACAGCAAGCTGATGCAGCTGTATATGCGCTCTGCCCAATGGTGTCTGCGCAACCGCTTCCTGACGGCGCTGATGGCGGGCCTGTTTTTCCTCGGATCGCTGGCGCTGGTGCCGCTGCTGCCAACCGGCTTCGTGCCAGCGGACGACAGATCCCAGACCGTGGTCAAGATGGAACTGGAACCGGGCAGTACCTACAGTGAAACGCTGGCGATGGCAGAACGCGCCCGCAAGCTGCTGGCGAGCCGCAAGGACATCATCAAGGTGTATACGGCGGTCGGTGGCGGTACTGCAGGTGGAGACCCGTTCACATCCGGCGGCGTCAGCTCGGTCAGCAAGGCCAGCCTGACGCTGACACTGGTGCCGCGCTCGCAAAGGAAGGAAACCAAGACTGCCATCGAAGGCCATATCCGCGAAATGATGCAGACGCTACCCGGCGTGCGCACGACGATAGGCCTGGGCAATACCGGCGAAAAATATCAGCTGGTGCTGGTCGGTGAAAACGTGGATACGCTCAATACAGTCGCCGACAATGTACAGCGCGAACTGCGCACGCTGCCCGGCATAGGCTCGGTCAGCTCCAGCGCCGGCCTTATACGGCCTGAAGTCATTATTCGACCCGATGCCGCGCGTGCCGCCGACCTGGGCGTGACCACGACTGCCATCGCAGAGACGATCCGTATCGCCACCGTCGGCGACTATGATGTGGCGCTGGCAAAGATGAACCTGCCGGAGCGGCAGATCCCCATCGTAGTCCGTTTCCCCGGTTCCGCGCGTACTGATCTGGATCAATTGTCACGCCTGTCGGTACCGGCCAAGGGCGGCCATGTGATGCTGGGCCAGGTAGCCGACATCGCACTGGGCAGCGGCCCGACGCAGATCAGCCGGCTGGACCGCTCGCGCAACGTGACCTTTGACGTGGAACTGAACAGCCTGACGCTGGGTGAAGTCAGCGATGCCGCAGACAAGCTGCCCAGCGTCAAGAACCTGCCGGCCGGCGTATCGCGCGTCAT
The DNA here is from genome assembly GCA_043726505.1 of Undibacterium sp. GTDB lineage: Bacteria > Pseudomonadota > Gammaproteobacteria > Burkholderiales > Burkholderiaceae_D > Undibacterium. Next base: position 22,322 of record JAYSKH010000102.1, read on the forward strand.
CATTGGCGATGCGGAGGAAATGGGCACGCTGTTCCTCAGCTTCGGCCTGGCCATGCTGACCGGGGTGCTGTGCATCTACATGGTACTGGTGTTGCTGTTCAAGGACTTCATGCAGCCTGTCACCATTCTGGCGGCGCTGCCGCTGTCGATAGGCGGCGCCTTTGTTGCGCTGCTGCTCACGCACAGCGCATTCTCTATGCCGTCGCTGATCGGTCTGATCATGCTGATGGGCATTGCAACCAAAAACTCCATCCTGCTGGTTGAGTATGCAATCGTCGCGCGCCGCGAAGGCATGACGCGTATGGAAGCCTTGCTGGACGCGGGCCACAAACGCGCACGGCCTATTGTAATGACTACCATCGCCATGGGCGCCGGCATGCTGCCGATTGCGATGGGCATAGGCATAGACCCAAGCTTCCGCGCACCGATGGCGATTGCCGTCATCGGCGGCCTGATCACCTCCACGCTGCTGAGCCTGCTGGTGATACCGGTCGTATTTACCTATGTGGATGATGTAGTGAGAAAGCTGTTTCCTAAGCGCGGTTTGTAGCAGTAGGACTGGCACAGATAGCGCGGAGCAAAGTAAAAAGCCGCATCGCCTTTACGAGGTGATGCGGCTTTTTCGATTGATGCCTGCCTGGTATCTATCAGCTTTAACGTGAACTCACGCTGCTGCCAGCGCCTTGTCCAGTAGCTGATGCAACTCAGGGAACGAAGGCTGGCCCAGATAACGTTTCAGGATATTGCCGTGCTTGTCGATGACAAAGGTGGTTGGCGTCATTTTGACGTCGCCGAATGCCTTGGCCAGTTTGCCCTGCAGGTCCAGCGCCACGTCAAATGGCAGCTTGCGGGTTTCCGTGTAGTTGACAACATAATTAGGCGGATCGCCATCCATCGCTACGGCGACAAACTCCAGGCCCTGCTTGTTGTATTTATTGTAGGTTTCTATCATGTGCGGCATCTCTGCAACGCAGGTCTCGCATGACGTCGCCCAGAAGTTGACCATCACGACCTTGCCGCGCAGGCTCTGCGAACTGATTTTTTCACCCTTCAGATTGGTGAAGGTGACGTCCGGCGCTTGCTGCTTGTTGGACAACGAGAAAAACACAACGCCCAGCGTTACCAGCGCAATGGCGGCAATGACAGCGAAGATCTTGAATTTACGGGGATTGGATGGCGCTAGCATGGAATTTCCAGTAGGTCGTGCAAACATTACTGCGATAGGGTAAACGCATTATACGACCTATTTAATCTTGATGAGTTCAGCATCGTTTTGTAACAACGGCGCGGTGATGGCTTTTCCGGCAACATGCGTCGTCAGCACAATGGCGGTGGACGTCGATCCGAAGGCATTCAGCTCGTTGATGATGCGCTGCAGGTGCTCGACGTCGGTGGCCAGCACCCGCATGACGGCGCCGTCCTCACCGGTAACGGTATAGCAGTCTATGATCTCAGGGCAGTCCGCAACGTACTGCGCATACGGTCTACCCTGCCGTGTGGACAGGCGTATCATCGCAGTGATCTGGTAGCCCAGCGCCCTTGGGTTGACGTCGGCGCGGTATCCCCTTATCACCTGCGCCGCTTCCAGCCGCTTGATGCGCTCAGACACTGCGGGCTGGCTCAGATGTACCTGGCGGCCGATTTCCGCATGCGATATACGCGCATCCTGTTGCAATAATTGCAGGATTTTTTGGTCAAAGTTGTCTATTTTTTGATTCATAAGATAATTCAGCCGATTTCAGTTCAAATCCTGCCGGAACAGCGCATTTGCCTATCGAAACCCATTCATTACACGTGATTTGCTTGGTACATTATAAGAGTCTGCTGCCAAATTAGCTGCTGCTGTTGAAATTGCCTTGCCATCGCCCTGACATGACTCCGCAACCAACAACACCAGCCCGTCAGCATCCCTGCCCTGCTAACCTATTTTTGTGACCGCCATGACCACTTCCGCGCAAATCAGCCACATCGTCGACCAATACCAAACTCCATGCTGGATTTATGACGCCGCCCTGATCCGCCGGCAGATCGCCCGCCTGCGCTGTTTCGACGTCGTCCGCTTTGCGCAGAAGGCATCTTCCAATATCCATCTGCTGAAGCTGATGAAGGAAGAAGGCGTGCTGGTGGATTCGGTATCGCTAGGTGAGGTGGAACGCGCGCTGGTTGCGGGATTCCAGCCGGGCGATGTCCATAACGCCCCCATCGTGTTTACCGCCGACCTGCTGGACAGGCATGCGCTGAAACGCGTGGTGGAACTGAACATCCCGGTCAACTGCGGCTCTCCGCAGATGCTGGAACAGTTGGGCAAGCTGCATGCCGGCCACCCGGTATGGCTGCGCATCAACCCCGGTTTCGGCCATGGCCATAGCCGCAAAACCAATACCGGCGGCGAACAAAGCAAGCACGGCATCTGGTATGAAAACCTGCAGCAATGCATGCAGATCATAGAGCAGTACCAACTGAATCTGGTCGGACTGCACATGCACATCGGCTCCGGCGTCGACTACGACCATCTGCAAAGCGTGTGCGAAGCGATGATACAGCAGGTAAAAGCCTGCGGCCGCGACCTGTCCGCCATCTCCATCGGCGGCGGCCTGTCCATACCCTACCGCGATGGCGAAGCCGAAGTTGATACCGACCATTATTTCGATATCTGGGACAAGGCCAGGAAAGAAATCGAAGCTTACCTGGGCCACGCAATCAAGATGGAAATAGAACCAGGCCGCTTCCTGGTCGCCCAGTCCGGCATGCTGGTGTCTGAACTACGTGCACAAAAACAGGCAGGCAATAACTTCTTCGCACTGGTAGACGCCGGTTTCAACGACCTGGCCCGCCCCGCCATGTACGGCAGCTTCCACCGCATCACCGCGCACGCCCCCAACGGCGACCCTAGAACCACGCCACCACGCGCAACCGTAGTCGCCGGCCCGCTATGCGAATCCGGCGACGTCTTCACACAGGAAGACGGCGGCGTAGTCACCACCCAAAACCTGCCCGCCTGCGAAATAGGCGACCTGTTCGTCTTCCACGACACCGGCGCCTACGGCGCCAGCATGTCCTCCAACTACAACTCCCGCCCACTGATCCCGGAAGTGCTGGTAGATGGCGACAACATCAAACTGATACGCCGCAGGCAAACTGTGCAGGAATTGATTGCGCTGGAACTTTAAAGAGCAGGCATAGCTTGAAGTCAAGACGATAGCCCCTAGCTTCAACGATGCTGGGACTTGGTTGCAGTTGTTTTTGATTCTGCTTTTGAAGTACCCCCGCTGGGGACGCAGCATTTTGCGCTCTGCCGAAAATGGATCAGAAATGGGTGTTGTCTGAGCCGAAGGCGAGTTTCGCCCATTTCCCATTTTTGGCAGTGCGCAAAATGTG
>JAYSKH010000103.1:0-1562 GCA_043726505.1 Undibacterium sp.
TAGACCAGGTGGAAGAATCACTGGCGCATATCGCCAAACGGATTGCAGAAGCGCAGCCTGCCTGAACAAAGGCAACGTATCTGCAGCAATGAAAAATGAGAAATGCCGGGTTCGCCCGGCATTTTTTACGTCCGCAATATTCAGGCCGAAAGCGCCTTAGCTGCGCATCGCCAGCAAACCCTCCAATGCAGGTATTGCTGACCGCGCTGGCATTACGGCATTACGCACGCTGGCCAGCGGCAGGTTCTTGTCAGTAGAGATACGCCCATCCACCATCAGCGACAAGTAGCGCAGGCAACACACCCGCAGGAACGAAGAAAAATTATCGACGCCGCCGCGATACTCCACCAGCTCGTCATACAGCTTGGTGATCAGCTGATTGACGTTCATGCCATCACGCTCCGCAACTTCCTGCAGTACCTGCCAGAACAGGTTTTCCAGCCGGATGGAAGTCACCGCGCCATGCAGGCGGATGGAGCGGGCTTTGGATTCATACAGCGCCGGATCGGCTTTGACGAAAATTTCACACATGAAGCACTCCTAGGGAACAGGCTTGCAGGCAGAGGAAAATTATATACCCTTGCCTGCCAGCCTGCCGCCCATCGCTCTTCTTACTATAAGGAAATTTCAGTGCCCAGCAGCTTCAGATATTGCGCAATCCAGGCTGGATGCGCCGGCCATGCGGGAGCAGTGACGAAGTTGCGGTCAGTCACGGCTTCGGTGACGGCGATATCGGCATAGGTGCCTCCCGCAGCTTCTACTTCTGGGCGGCAAGCTGGGTAAGCTGAACAATGCACGCCTTCCAGCACGCCCGCTGCCGCCAGTATCTGCGCACCGTGGCAGACTGCCGCAATCGGTTTCTTGGCTTCGGCAAAATGCCGCACCAGTGCAATGACCTTGGGATTGAGACGCAGGTATTCAGGCGCGCGGCCGCCAGGAATCACCAGGCCGTCGTAGTTGCCGGCCTCCACCTTGTCAAAATCGTGTGTGATGCCAAAGCGGTGACCGGGCTTTTCGGTGTAGGTCTGCTGGCCCTCAAAATCATGGATAGCCGTAGCCACATAATCTCCGGCCTTCTTGTCCGGGCATACCGCATGCACATTGTGCCCCACTGCCAGCAGTGCCTGATAAGGCACCATGGTTTCATAGTCCTCGACAAAATCGCCGACCAGTAATAAAAGATTCTTCGCAGCCATGGTATCTCCTGTATGTTTTTTAGGGAGATGTCATTGTTCATCCGATAGCGAAGCGGCGGGTAATTGCCGGTTACTACATCAGGGTTTACTGGAAATCGACAATACGCGAATGTCCAAATCGGTATCGGGACATCCCCTCTCCCGCGTGCGGCAGAGGGTTAGGGTGAGGGGCGTTAAATCAGGATATAAAAAGATGATGAGCGAAAGAAAAAAATTCACCATGTCTGAACCTCTTTCCGCAATGCATCAGTTAAATTTTCTACGTTAATTTAACCACCCTCACCCCACCCCTCTCCCGCACGCGGGAGAGAGGGTACCTTCTCTTATCTACCAGCCAGCGACGCAATATTGTCGTGCCCACCCGGA
>JAYSKH010000104.1:0-4921 GCA_043726505.1 Undibacterium sp.
ATTTTTATTGCAAATATCTGTAGAGTCCGGGGGGAACAACCGTACTAATAATATTTACTCAATTTTATTCGGTTATGTAACAAAATAAGCTAAAGAGCAACACTCCTTTGAGCTTTTTGCCTCACAATAGTGCGATAAATATAAGAAAGCTGTGATCCACTGAAGGCCGGGTCTATACCCATTTTGCCTTCGGGGCCAGCGTTGCCGGGAAGCTCACCGTATCGCTTTATTGTGCTCATTGGAGGTTCACGCATGAAAAATGGTCAATGGATAGTGAAAGCCGGATTACTAGCCTTGCTCGGCGCCAGCGCTGGCATGGCGATGGCAGCCAAGACCCTGGTATATTGTTCCGAAGGCAGCCCCGAGGGGTTCAACCCGCAGTTTTTCACGACCGGCACCACGGCGGACGCCGGTTCCGTGCCGATGTATAACCGGCTGGTGGAAATGGAAATCGGCACGACCAAGGTCACGCCAGCATTGGCAGAATCCTGGGAAATCTCTTCCGACGGCCTGCTTTACACCTTCAAGCTGCGCAAAGGCGTCAAATTCCATAGTAACGCCCGCTTCAAGCCCAGCCGCGATCTGAATGCCGATGACGTGATCTACAGCTATAACCGTATGGCGGATCCCAATCACCCCTTCCATAAAACCAGCCCCAACCAGACTTTTGCGTATTTTGAAGATACCGGCATGGCCGGCATCGTCGACAAGATAGAAAAAGTCGACGATATGACGGTGCGCTTCAAGCTGAAACACCCGGAAGCGCCCTTCATCGCTACGCTGACGATGGATTTCATGTCCATCCAGTCCGCCGAATATGCAGAAAAAATGAAAGCCGCCGGCACCGTGGACGTGATAGACCGCGAAGTGATAGGCACTGGCGCGTTCCAGTTCGTGTCTTACCAGAAGGACGCGATCATCCGCTACAAGGCCTTTGACCAGTACTGGGATGGCCGCCCCAAGATTGACAACTTGATCTATGCGATCACGCCTGACGCGTCGGTACGTTTTGCCAAGCTGAGGGCCGGCGAATGCCAGGTAATGGCGCTGCCGAAACCAGCTGACGTGGCGATGATGCGCAATGACCCCAACATCAAACTGCTGGAGCAGCCCGGCTTGAATATCGGCTACGTTTCTTTCAATGTGGAGAAAAAGCCTTTCGACAACAAACAGGTCAGGCAAGCGCTGAACATGGCGGTGGATAAATCATCGATACTCAAATCGGTGTTCCAGGGTTCAGGCCAGGCAGCCAAGAATATCATCCCGCCCACGCTGTGGTCGTATAACGACAAGATCAAGGACTATCCGTACGATCCGGCCAAGGCCAAGGAAATGCTGGCTAAGGCCGGTTATCCGAATGGTTTCGACATCGACCTGTGGTACCTGCCGGTCAGCCGCCCTTATAACCCGGACGGCAAGCGCATGGCCGAGCTGATACAGGCAGACTGGGCCAAGATCGGCGTACGCGCCAAACTGGTGACCTTTGAGTGGACCGAATATAAAAAACGCAGCAAGACCGGCGAACAAGGTGCGTTCATGTTCGGCTGGTCCGGCGATAACGGCGACCCTGACAACTTCTTTGCCGCGCTGCTGGGCTGCGAAGCGGTCAAGGGCGGCGGCAATACCGCGCGCTGGTGCAATAAGGATTATGAAGAGCTGATCCAGAAAGCCAAAGTGGTGTCGAAACAGGAGGACCGCGCCAAGCTGTATGAGAAAGCACAGGAAATCGTGCATGAAGAAGCACCGTGGATCGACATTGCGCATTCGCTGCGTGTGACGCCGGTGCGCAAGGAGGTCATCGGCTTCAAGATGGATTCCACTGCCCACCATTACTTCAAGAAAGTGGATCTGGCAAAGTAATTGCTTAGTCAAGCTTAGTCTATGTAGGCCGTACACCGGAGTAGCGTGACTGACCCGGTGTATGGCATACAGGTTCATCTTCCTTTTTTATAAACTGTACGATCAGTATCAAACAGCCAGCCCGCCGCCAGCCTTAACCGCCAGCCGGGCAACTGTGAATCTGTCGCACCGGGGTATTCGATGTTTGGTTTTGTCTTGCGCCGTCTGGGCATGGTAGTTCCTACCTTCCTGGGCATTACAGTCTTAGTGTTTTCCCTGATACACCTGATTCCCGGCAACGTGGTGGAAGCAATGTCCGGCGAGCGCGGCATGGAGCCCGAGCGTTATGCCAGGCTGATGCACCAGTTTGGGCTGGACCGCCCGCGCTTTACGTCCAGTATTTTGATTATCTGGGCAGGCTGGCGAGCGGCGACCTCGGGCACTCCATCGTCACACAGGAATCCGTCAGCAAGGAATTCTTTACGCTGTTCCCTGCGACGCTGGAACTGTCGCTGTGCGCCATCCTGCTGGCTATCCTGATCGGCATTCCTGCCGGTATCCTGGCTGCAGTCCGGCGCAATACCTTCCTTGATTATTCGGTCATGGGCGTGTCGCTGACCGGATACTCGATGCCCATCTTCTGGTGGGCGCTGCTGCTGATCCTGCTGTTTTCCGTCACGCTGGGCTGGACGCCAGTGTCCGGCCGCATCGACATCCTGTTTGACCTGCCACCCGTTACCGGGCTGATGCTGGTGGACAGCCTGTTGTCCGGCGAACCTGGCGCGTTCAAGTCTGCCGTCATGCACCTGATTTTGCCGACAGTGGCGCTGGCTACCATACCACTGGCCGTTATCGCGCGGATGACCCGTTCCGCCATGCTGGAAGTGCTGCGGGAAGACTACGTACGCACGGCGCGCGCCAAAGGCATGTCATGGATGCGCGTGATCTGGGTGCATGCGCTGCGCAACGCGCTGATACCGGTCGTCACCGTCATCGGCCTGCAGGTAGGCACGCTGCTGGCCGGCGCCATCCTGACGGAAACCATCTTCTCGTGGCCGGGCATAGGCAAATGGCTGATCGAGGCCATCAACCGGCGTGACTACCCCACTGTGCAAGGCGGCATCCTGCTGATCGCCACTATCGTCATCAGCGTGAACCTGCTGGTGGACTTGCTGTACGGCGTCATCAATCCGCGCATCCGTCACTGATGTCACTGATCCATTTTTCACCAATCCATGACCAACATTTCTACTGTAAATTCTCCTGACGCATTGCAAGCACCGCCGCACGGGCTGGCCGAGTTCTGGGGCTATTTCCGCCAGAACCGCGGCGCCGTCATCGGCCTGGCGGTCGTGCTGGGGCTCGCCATCTGCGCCCTGTTTGCTGATGTCGTTGCGCCGCATTCTGCCATAGAGCAGTTCCGCGACAATACGCTGGCGCCGCCCGCCTGGCAGGCCGGCGGCAGCAGCCGCTTTCTGCTCGGCACCGATCCGGTGGGCCGCGACATATTGTCCCGTTTGATATACGGCTCGCGCCTGTCGCTGCTGATCGGCATCGTGTCGGTCGCGCTGTCGATGACAGCAGGAGTGTGCCTTGGACTGGTGGCGGGCTTCGCCCGCAGCTGGAGCAACCCCGCGCTGCGCGCGCTGGAAACGGTGATCATGCGGCTGATGGACATCCTGCAATCGCTGCCCAGCCTGCTGCTGGCGATTGCCGTGGTGGCGATACTGGGCCCCGGCCTGATCAATGCGATGTATGCGATTGCGATCGTGCTGACGCCGTCCTACGCGCGGCTGACGCGAGCGGCCGTCCACGGTGAACTGAATAAGGATTACGTCAACGCGTCGCGCATTGCCGGCGCAGGCACGCTAAGGCTGATGTTCAACTGCGTGCTGCCCAATTGCACCGTACCGCTGATCGTGCAGGCCACGCTGGGCATATCGACAGCGATACTTGATGCCGCCGCGCTGGGCTTTCTTGGGCTGGGCGCACAGCCGCCAACGCCGGAATGGGGATCGATGCTGGCCAGCGCTACCGAATTCATCCAAAGCGCGTGGTGGGTAGTGACCTTCCCCGGCCTGGCAATTGTCGTGTCCGTGCTGGCGTTCAACCTGATGGGCGACGGCCTGCGCGATGCGCTCGATCCCAAGCTGAAAAGGTAGGCCGCGATGACCGACAATTCTTCCAATAACATAAGCGATAATGCGCTGCTGGACATCCAGGACCTGCACGTCCGCTTCGGCTCCGACAAATCACCCTTCATCGCCGTAGACGGTCTAAGCCTGACGATACAGCAGGGAGACGTAGTAGGTATCGTCGGCGAATCCGGCTCGGGCAAGAGCGTGACTTCCCTCGCGCTAATGGGCCTGGTCGACTATCCGGGAAAAGTCAGCGCCGCGCACATGGCCTTTGACGGCCGCGACCTGCTGACGATGAAAGACAAGGAGCGCCGCAGCCTGCTGGGCAAAGACATCGCGATGATCTTTCAGGACCCGATGACCAGCCTCAACCCCTGTTACACCGTGGCGTTCCAGCTCATGGAAACGCTGCGGCTGCACCAGGGTGGCTCCGGTAAGGCCTTGCGGACGCAGGCGCTGGCGCTGCTGAAGCAGGTGGACATTCCCGACCCGGAGCGCAGGCTGGATGCCTACCCGCACCAGCTTTCCGGCGGCATGAGCCAGCGCGTGATGGTGGCCATGGCCATCGCCTGCAATCCGCGTCTGCTGATCGCCGACGAACCCACTACGGCGCTGGATGTAACGGTACAGGCACAGATGCTGGATCTGCTGCTACAACTGCAACGCGAACGTGGCATGGCGCTGATGCTGATTACGCATGACCTCAGCGTCGTTGCGCAAACAGCGCAAACAGTCGTGGTCATGTATGCAGGGCAAGTCATGGAAACCGGGCCGGTGCAGGATATCTTCGACGCGCCACAGCACCCGTACACGCAGGCGCTGCTGGCGGCGCTGCCAGAACATAATCTGGGCCGCGCGCGACTACAGACGATACCAGGCGTGGTCCCCGGCTTGCATGACAGGCCAGCCGGCTGCCTGCTGAGCCCACGCTGCAAGTATGCAGT
>JAYSKH010000105.1:0-3274 GCA_043726505.1 Undibacterium sp.
TCCGGAATCAGTGGATAGTTGGCAGCCTTGATCCCGTACTGCATCGCCAGGTACAGGCTGGTCGGTGTCTTGCCGGAGCGCGATACGCCGACCAGGATCACATCGGCGGTAGACAAATTCTTGTTGGACTGGCCGTCATCATGGGCCAGCGAGAAGTTGATCGCTTCAATGCGGTTCTTATATTCTTCAGAATCGGCAATATTGTGGCTGCGGCCTATCGTATGCGTCGATTTCAAGCCCAGTTCCTGCTCCAGCGGCGCCACAAAGGTCTGTATCAGATCCATGTGCATGCCCTTGGACCGAAACACCACGTCCGCCAGATCCGTTTTCACCAGCGTGGAAAAGACGATGGGACGCTTGCCGTCCGGCGTCACCGCCTCATTGATGCGGCGTACCGCGTCATGGGCTTTTTCCAATGTATCGATGAAAGGCAGACGCACTTGCTTGAATTTCATGTCAAATTGCGTCAGCACCGAATGGCCGAAAGTTTCAGCAGTGATGCCCGTGCCGTCAGACACAAAAAACACGGTACGGTTGACGGTGGGTGGAGGCGTATTGGTCGTGGCTGTCATATTTTTAAGTATAAAAGAAGGTAGTACGAAGTAATACGGTAAAGCCGGGTAATACGGTGCAAAAGCCATGTATCTGCTGATGTTACCGCAATGCCCCGTTGCCTGATAGACATTTGATTTAGCCTGATCTGAAAAACCATCAGAAACTGGGCCTAAAACGATCAATTGGCTTATATAGCATGAAACAAAAAAGACGCAAATTCTGAGGTGCCCGCAGTCAATTTTGCAGCACACCATGTAAAATGGCATCCAATTATGTAGATACTTGTCCTATTGCTCCAGAATAATAAAAAAACAGCAAAGGACTATGCAGCGTGAAGATTTCTTACCATCAAAAGAGGTTGTTATGTCCAATGCAGTAACTACAGGAGCGACTGACGGCAAGTACGTTGCTTCCTTCGAGCACCTAAGGATGACGGATGTTGAATCCGTCGGCGGCAAAAATGCTTCCTTAGGCGAAATGATCAGCCAGCTTGCCACCGCAGGCGTGCGTGTACCGGGCGGCTTCGCCACCACCGCGCAGGCTTTCCGCGATTTCCTTTCCCATGCCGAAAATGGCGGCGCATCGCTGGCGGCGCGTATTGCCACCCGTCTGGAAACCCTGGATATCGAAGACGTCAAGGAACTGGCAAAAGCCGGCGCCGAGATCCGTCAATGGATCATCGATACGCCATTCCAGCCGCGCTTGCAGCAGGAAATCGAAGAATTCTACGACAAACTGCTGGCTGATTCCGTTGGTGAAATGTCTTTTGCCGTGCGTTCTTCCGCCACGGCTGAAGATTTGCCGGATGCATCCTTTGCCGGTCAGCAAGAAACTTTCCTGAACGTTGTCGGTATAGAAAACGTGCTGGAAGCGATGAAGCACGTTTTTGCATCGCTGTATAACGACCGCGCTATCTCCTACCGTGTGCACAAAGGCTTTACCCACGCAGAAGTGGCGTTGTCCGCAGGCGTGCAGCGTATGGTGCGTTCCGACCTCGGCGCTGCCGGCGTCATGTTCACCATCGATACTGAGTCGGGCTTCAAGGACGTGGTGTTCATCACTTCCAGCTACGGCCTAGGCGAAACCGTGGTGCAGGGTGCAGTCAATCCCGACGAATTTTATGTGCATAAACCAATGCTGGAGCAGGGCAAGCTGCCGGTAATCCGCCGCAACATCGGCTCCAAGCTGATCAAGATGGAATTCACCGGCGAAGCCAAGGCTGGCCGTTCTGTGAAGACCGTGGATGTTCCAGTGGAACTGCGCAACCGCTATTCATTGAATGATACTGAAATTGTCGAGCTGGCCAAATACGCCGTCATCATTGAAAACCATTACGGCCGTCCTATGGACATCGAATGGGGCAAAGACGGCCGCGACGGCAAGCTGTACATCCTGCAGGCCCGCCCTGAAACCGTTAAGTCACAACAAAAAGCCACTGATGCTCAGCAGCGCTTCAAGCTCAAGGGCACCAGCAGCGTGCTGGCTTCCGGCCGCGCCATCGGACAGAAGATCGGCGCAGGCCGCGTGCGTGTGATCAACGATCCTTCCGAAATGGAAAAAGTGCAGCCGGGCGACGTGCTGGTCGCAGACATGACCGACCCTAACTGGGAACCGGTAATGAAGCGCGCTTCCGCGATCGTCACCAACCGCGGCGGCCGTACCTGCCACGCAGCGATCATTGCGCGTGAACTGGGTGTGCCTGCAGTTGTCGGTTGCGGCGACGCCACTGACGTGCTGAAAGACGGCACGCTGGTCACTGTGTCCTGCGCGGAAGGCGATGAAGGCAAGATCTACGACGGCCTGCTGGAAACAGAAATAACGGAAGTAGCGCGTGGCGAATTGCCGAAGCTGCCGCTGAAGATCATGCTGAACGTCGGCAACCCACAGCTGGCTTTTGACTTCCAGTCCGTGCCCAACGCCGGTGTCGGCCTGGCCCGCCTGGAATTCATCATCAACAACAACATCGGTGTGCATCCTAAGGCTATTCTCGAATATCCGAACATCGATGCCGACCTGAAAAAAGCGGTGGAATCGGTCGCGCGCGGCCATGCTTCGCCAAAGGCTTTTTACGTAGACAAGCTGGCGGAAGGCATTGCTACCATCGCTGCTGCGTTCTGGCCTAAACCTGTCATCGTGCGTCTGTCGGACTTCAAGTCCAACGAGTACAAAAAGCTGATCGGCGGTTCCCGTTACGAGCCCGATGAAGAAAACCCGATGTTGGGTTTCCGCGGCGCAGCCCGCTACCTGGCCAAGGATTTTGCTGAATCCTTTGAAATGGAATGCCAGGCGATGAAACGCGTCAGGAACGATATGGGCCTGACTAACGTCGAGATCATGGTGCCTTTCGTGCGTACCCTCGGCCAGGCTGAGAAAGTCGTCAACCTGTTAGGCAAAAATGGCCTGAAGCGTGGTGAAAACGGCCTTCGTCTGATCATGATGTGCGAAGTGCCTTCCAATGCGATCCTGGCAGACGAGTTCCTCGAATTCTTCGACGGTTTCTCCATCGGTTCCAACGACCTGACCCAGCTGACGCTGGGCCTGGACCGCGATTCTGGCATGGAGTTGCTGGCGGCTGATTTTGACGAGCGCGATCCTGCAGTGCGCGCCTTGCTGTCGAAAGCAATTGCCTCCTGTCTGAAATTGGGCAAATACGTCGGCATTTGCGGACAGGGTCCATCCGACCATCCTGATTTTGCCGAATGGCTGATGAAGGAAGGCA
>JAYSKH010000106.1:0-5695 GCA_043726505.1 Undibacterium sp.
ATTACCTCTTTGTTATTACCTCTTTGTTATTACCTCTTTGTTATTACCTATCCGTTAGTGCCAATCTATTAGGCCCTTAGCTTGGACAAAGGGCTTACTGTGTGAATGCGCCGGCCACCAATACCGCTTGTTGCGCAGTATGTAGCGATGCATAGCCGGGTGCTGTAGAGGCCATGGCAGGGCGGCTTGAATCGCGCAATACGGCATTCGCAGGCAAAACTGCCATCAAATCCTCTTCAATCACCTTCCAGGCCCCTTGATTTCTTGCTTCTTCCTGGCACCAGACAACTGTCTCAACATTTTTGTAGAGCGCCAGCTCTGCTGCCAATTGATCGGCAGGGAAAGGGTAAAGCTGCTCCAGACGAATGATGGCCGTATTAGTGATGCCCTTTGTACGGCGGTACTCTGCCAGCTCAAAATAGATCTTTCCGGAGCACAGGATGACCTGTTCAATATCTCTATACGCGTCAGGCTTTATCTCCGCGTCGCCCAGTACAGGTTTGAACTCATCGTTCGCCAGCTGGTCCAGGCTGCTGATAGCTTCAGGATGGCGCAGCAGCGATTTGGGCGTCATCACGATCAGCGGACGCCGCACGCTTGATGTTGCCTGCCTTCTTAGCAGATGGAAGATTTGTGCCGGTGTGGTCGGCTGGGCCACAACAATGTTTTCCAGCGCGCACAGCTGCAGGTAGCGCTCCAGCCTGGCAGATGCATGCTCTGGACCCGCACCTTCCTGGCCGTGGGGCAGGAACATCGTCAGGCCGCTGGTCTGGCCCCATTTCGATTCGCCGGCAACGATGAAGTTGTCAATCACCACCTGCGCGCCATTGGCAAAATCTCCATACTGCGCTTCCCAGATTACCAACGCGTCTTCCTTCGTACTGCTGTAGCCATACTCAAACGCCAGCACAGCGGCTTCGGACAGAATGGAGTTGTTCACGGTAAAGCGTGCCTGGTCTGCACCGACATGTGCGAGGGGGATATATCGGCCCTCGTTCCTGGCTGTACGGTTCTGGTTGTTCAGCACTGCATGGCGATGGCTAAAGGTGCCGCGCTCTGAATCCTGGCCGCTGATGCGGACCTCGGTGCCGGAAGCCAGCAGCGATGCAAACGCCAGGTGTTCGGCCATGCCCCAGTCCACCGGCTTGGTACCAGCCGCCATTTCGCGGCGGCCGTTGATGACTTTCGCCACCAGCGGATGCAAGGTGTACTCTGCCGGCACTTCGGTAATTGTATGCGCCAGTGCGACGACTTCGTCCCTGGCTGGCCCCGCATAAGCTATCACAGCCGTGCCCACTGCACCGGCATGCTCATCCGCAGATTCAAGCGGCGCTTCCTGCTGCGCTTTTGCCAGCTGATCGCGATAGGCGTTACCATATTCTTCCACCTGTTCCGCCGTGACCAGTTTATCGTCCACCAGTTTTTTAGCGTAGATCGCGCGTGCACCTGGATGGCCGGCAATGGACCGGTACATCAATGGCTGCGTGATATTCGGCGTATCCTGCTCCTGGTGGCCATGGCGGCGGAAGCAGACAAGGTCAATCACAACACTTTTCCTGAAGGTTGCACGATATTCAACTGCCAGCCTGACAGCGGCGACTACCGCTTCGGGGTCATCCCCATTCACATGCAGCACCGGCGCTTCTATCATCTTGGCGATATCGGTACAGTAGAACGTGGACCGGGTCTCGCCCGGGTCGGACGTGGTGAAACCAATCTGGTTATTGATGACGATGTGTACTGTGCCGCCGGTGCCGTGGCCTTTAGTAGAACCGAGATTCATCGTTTCCATGACGATACCCTGGCCGGAAATCGCCACGTCGCCGTGGATTTCTACCGGCATGACGGCGCCATCGCCAACAGTGCCAAGCTTCTCTGCCCGTGCCCTTGCAATACCTTGCACGACAGGATTGACAATTTCCAGATGCGACGGATTGAACGCCAGCACAACCTCAACCGGGCCATGCTGAGTCTCCATCGTGCCCGTAAAGCCCTTGTGGTATTTGACGTCGCCCGCCGGTAGCAAGTGAGCAGTCTTGCCGTCAAACTCATCAAACAGTACGCGCGGAGGTTTGCCAACGGTATTGACCAGTACGTTCAGCCGGCCGCGATGCGCCATGCCAAGGACGACGCTTTTCAATCCTTTGGACGCGCCATAAGAGATCAGTTCATCCAGCAGCACGATCAGCGCTTCGCCGCCTTCCAGTGAAAAACGTTTCTGGCCTACATAACGGGTATGCAGGTATTTTTCCAGGCCTTCGGCTGCGGTCAGTCTCTCCAGGATATGCCGTCTTTGCTCCGCTGACAGCAACGGCCTGGAGCGCGTGGATTCAAGCCGCATCTGCCACCACTGGCGCTGTGCAGCGTCTGCCAGATACATATATTCGGCGCCTAAGGTACCGCTGTAGGTTTCTTCCAGCGCGCCCATAATTTCTTTCAGGGTAGCGCTGTCGCGGTCCCAGAAATAGGTGTCAGCTGTGCTGAAACTTGTTGCCATGTCCGCCGCCGATAAACCATAAAATGCCGGTGTCAGATCAGGAACGTGTGCAGCAGGGGTCCATTGCAAAGGGTCGAGCAGGGCGCCGCGTGTGCCAACCATGCGGTAAGCCGCAATCAGTGACTGCACGGCGACCTGCTTTTTGGCGAACTGCAACGCATCGCCTTTGGTCACTGCAGTATGTGCGCCCTTGGCCAGTTCGACGAAGCGGTCCACAACGGGTGCGTGCGCAACGTCATCCTTGTCAGAACCATCGACTGCCGGAACGCGGCGCAGCGCTTCAAAATAGCTGCGCCATTCCGCTGTCACCGTAGCAGGATCGGAAAGGTAATCTTCATACAAACCCTCGACATAGGGAACGTTTTCTCCAAACAGAAAGGAGCTTGTGCGGTTTTGCATCATCATGATCATTCCACCCTCGGCCAGGCGGTGCCCGGCATCTATTGTAAAATTCCAGGGTCGCATTTTTTGCGCCCGCCTTTTTCAACCAGGAAGCCACCGGACATCACATCCGAGGACAATATGTCTGCTCACTTACTGGCATTGCGGCACCTTTGAATAATTGAAATAATTAGATAAACGGTGCCCAGTTCGCATGAATTCTTGTGCTTGCTGATGTCTGTAGTATGGGTTTGACCCATTTCAAAAGAAACGCCAGGCTGTTCTGGTCACAGGCCAAACAGTGCTTGTTTCCGGCCACAAAAATATGATCCCTGGTGTCTGCAAAAATGCGGAAGCTACGGTCAGCTTGTTTATATAACCACTTAAGGTGAGATGGCCGTAAAGCGCGGTTGGTTGACCAAGAACGGCGCATATTGCAGCTTGTAGCAGCACTGGGGCACGCCGATAATTTACTCAGCGGAAGCAGAAGCACGTGGGATTTAAAAACACGCTTGACTGATACCGCAAAGCCCAGCCGCTGATACCTTTTTTGGATGGTGGCCGGTTTGCAACAGAAGCGTCTGCTTCCTTCTACTTTTTTGACGAGCCTTCCATGTTCCCAGCTGAACCACAATTGCCGCTCCCTGATCTGCTTGGCCCTGGGCTTGACGTAATTTTTTGCGGTATTAATCCGGGGTTAGCGGCGGCGGAGGGAGGCCATCACTTTCTGGGCCGGGGCAACCGGTTCTGGAGAGTGCTTCATCTGGCTGGTTATACGCCGGAGCAGATTGAGCCCGAGGATGATAAAAGCCTGCTGCAGTACCGGTGTGGATTGACGACAGCCGTCGGCCGTGCGACGGCAGGCGCCAGTGAACTGGGCATGCACGAATTTTTAACCGCACAGCACTTGCTAACCAGAAAAATCGAACACTACGCACCGCGCTATCTCGCTTTCCTTGGCAAAGTTGCGTATGCGGCAATGTCTGGACGGCGCGTTGTTGACTGGGGTCCTCAAGCTGAACTGTTTGGCGGCGCACCGGTGTGGGTATTGCCCAATCCCAGCGGATTGAACCGCTCGTTCAGCGTCGACGACCTGGTATGTGCGTATCGTGAATTGCGCATGGCCATTGATGGCGGCGACATTGTATTGGCTGGAAGGTCCACCGGGAGCTGGCATTCCAGCTGTGTAGCCGATACCAGGACGTTGCCAGCCAGGCAGCGTGCTGAAACGGCAAAAAAGAACAAGGCTTCGTAGCCGGCGGTGGAAGGTAAGAGTAGAGAAACAGGGTGCTGAGACGGGCAGGGCAGTGGTGTAGAAATAAGTTGCCTGCAATCCTATAAAACAAAACCCACACGAGTTCAAGCCAAGGAGATGATATGGATGCCTATGATATGAATAACGTCTTTGCGGGGATATTGCGTGGCGAAATCCCTGTCCACAAAGTCTATGAAGATGAAACCACGCTCGCCTTCATGGAGATCACACCCAGAAGTGACGGCCATGTCCTTGTCATTCCAAAGGCGCAGGCGCGCAATATCCTGGATGTCGCACCTGAAGTACTGGCTGATTTAATGGTCAAGGCCCAGCGTATTGCCATTGCCGCCAAAGCGGCGATGAAGGCCGACGGCCTGAGCATCCAGCAATTTTCTGAAACTGCCGGCGGCCAGACGGTCTTTCACCTGCACGTTCATATCATGCCAAGGTATAAAGGCATCGCACTAAGGTCGTCGGCGGAGGTGATGCCGGAACACTCTTTACTGGCTGATCAGGCCGAAGCCATCCGGCGGGCACTCGCATAATACCGAAGCGCCACAATATTACTCCAAGAAACATCGGCGAGATGCCAGGTTGCTTAAGTATTGCTCACCGATAAAGGCACCAGTAAGCTTCCATGACAGCAGCGGATGATGAATACGCACTATACGCATTCGTGAAAAGAGCCTGCTGCACGGGGCATTGCGGTATCACGGCTTGCCTATCAGCAAATACAGCGCTCTTGCTACGCGAAGCACGCCCGGCGCCAAAATAGAGCGGCCTCAGCGGCGTGTCGATTGCCACATACAGCGCACCCAGCGTGGAGTGCGACGAATACAACTGAAAATCCGTTTCTATGCCCGAGCGTGGAAATACCCGGTTATCCAGCGTGTCGGTGCGCAGGCGCAATTGAAGCAGATGCCGCGCATTGAAGTCGCGACATCAACGGTAATTTACTCAGGCTCCCAAATTAGCAAACAACAGAGGCATCCTCACTTTCATAATTTTTTGTCCGAGCGCTGTTTCGCTGCCAAATCCGGGCGCTTAGGCGCCACAAATCTCCGCTTCGTCACATCGGCCTCGCCGCCAGCACAGTTGCTCGTTAGCCTGATGCTATCGGTCATCTACTGGGGCAAACAATCAAAACGCGCCTGAACCATGATCTCCGGGTGCCGAGCCCTTATCACTTGATTAGTCCAATTTACGTTCTGCACCTTGCGTCCCAATTCCCGTACTTTTTTTAAAAATCTTGAGCGCGCGACGGATGCAGAAAATCGTCGTATTTACCTGGAACCCTTCCATGAAAAATTTAAAAACAAGTATGTTTTCTGCTCTAACAACTCTGGCCATGATGCTCGCGGCCACTTGCACCTATGCTGCGGGCTTCCAGCATGGATTTGCCGCCGACCCCGACGGCAAACCGCTGGAGATCGGTATCTGGTATCCGAGCCAGGCGGCACCGAAGCCCATGTCCTTTGGGCCAACCACCATGTCGATTGCGCTCAACGGCCCCATCGAAGGAAGCGCACTACCGCTGGTGGTGATGTCGCACGGCACCGGAG
>JAYSKH010000107.1:0-13215 GCA_043726505.1 Undibacterium sp.
CTTCCTTCGACAATGTTTCCGAGATGGCTTCCAGCGCGAACTTGCTGCCGTGATAAATGCCCAGGCCGGGAAACGTTACGTGTCCACCCATGGAAGTAATATTGAAGATACGGCCACGGCGGCGCAAGCGCATATACGGAAGCACTGCCTGCAATACGGCGATGGGGCCGAACACATTCACTTCAAACTGGCGGCGGATGTCATCAATACCGGCCTCTTCGATAAGGGATTCGTAACCGTAACCGGCATTGTTGACAACGACATCAATACCGGCGCTTGCCTGCTCGGCCGCAGCGACGGCACTGTGTATCGCTGCGTGGTCCGTCATGTCGGCGATGAAGGCCAGCGCCTTTCCCGGCGCCAGCTGTTCAAACTCTGCTTTGGCCTGCTGTGTCCTAACGGTGCCGGCAACCTGTTCGCCTTGTGCCAGCAATGCTTTAGCCAGTGCACGGCCGAAGCCGCTGCTGACGCCTGTAATGAACCATGTTTGCATTTTATTCTCCTGTTGTTTGTCCCCCGACCCGCCACTGCGGGACAGGGATGCCGCATTTACATCTGTTGAATAACTCAGGCCGCAGCGAAATCGGTTGACGCCGCGACGGCTTCCCATTGCTTCAGCTCTTCATTCACATACGCATGCTTTTCGGCGATGCGGCTGATGGTGTCGGTGCCCAGCGGCAGGCGTACCGGCGGATGGGCGGTATGGCCCAGCTTGATGAAGGCGGCCGCCAGCTTGTCCGGATCACCAGGCTGCTGGCCTGTGACCTTGCTGGCGAAGTTGCGCATTTCGCCGACTGTGGCAGCATAGTCATCGATACGATTTTTGGTGGAGACCAGTGAATTCCCTTCGAGGAAATCAGTGCGGAAGAAACCCGGTTCCACTACTGTTGCATAGATGCCGAGCGGCGCCAGTTCCTGCGCCAGGCCTTCTGTCAGGCCTTCCACCGCAAACTTGGTGGCGCCGTAGACGCCCCAACCCACATAGGCGTAATAACCGCCTATCGACGAGATATTGATGATGTGGCCGGCACGGCGGGCACGCATATGCGGCAGTACGGCACGGGTGACATTTAGCACGCCGAAGACGTTGGTGTCGAACTGATGCTTGACCTCTCCATTGCTGGCTTCTTCGACAGCCCCCAGCAAACCGTAGCCTGCATTATTGACGAGAATATCGACACGGCCGAAACGCTCCACCGCTGCCTTTGCTGCCTTAATTGCCTGCTGTTCGTCGGTAACATCCAGCGCCACTGTCAGCAGGTTGGCATGATTGCCGAACTGTTCTGCCAGAGATTGAGGATTGCGTGCCGTGGCCACGACGGCGTCGCCTGCCGCCAATGCCGCTGTTACAATTTTTGCGCCGAAACCGCGTGAAGCACCGGTGATCATCCAGACGCGCTGGCTAGTGATATTGATTTCCATGACAGACTCCATAAAATTAAAATTCAGAAAAACAGGTTTGGCCTGGTAGTGCGGGGGCCTTCGGTCACTTGCAAGCATGACTGAACTATAGATTGGGGCGATGTGTTGAACTAGCCCATAATCGTTGGATTGATAAGCAACTAAAAGTTGCGTATCATCGATGGTCAGTACAAAGAGGACACCCCTATGGATGAGATGCGCGCCATTGCCACCTTTATTAAAACTGCAACGCTCGGCAGTTTTCGCCAGGCGGCGATAGACCAGGGCATTACCCCGCAGGCCGCCAGCAAGGCGGTCATGCAACTGGAAAAGGAACTGGGCGTGCGCCTGTTCCATCGCACCACACGCAAACTGAGTCTGACGGAACAGGGTCTGCAGTTTCTGGAAGCGGCAAGGCCGGGACTGGATACGCTCAATGATGCAGTAAGGCAGGTCAGGCAGGCGAAAGAAGGCACGGAGGGCAGCCTGCGGATCAGCGGGCCACGCTCACTGGGCTTACAGGTGCTGATGCCGCAGTTCCTGCAATTTGCAGAACAATATCCAGATATACGACTGGACATCCAGCTGGACGACCGTTTTTCCGACCTGGTGCCGGACCGCATCGATGTCGGTTTCCGCGCCGGCGCCGTACCGGATGGCCGCATGATTGCGCGCCGCCTGATGCCTATCCAGCACATCATCTGCGCCACGCCGGCCTACTTGGAAAAATACGGCACGCCATCCAGCATTGATGACCTGATGCAGCACCGCTGCACAGGATTCCGGCTGCCCAATACCGGCAAACAGATGCCGTGGGAATTCCAGATAGGCGGTGAAATCCACTACCGGGAGATCCCCGTGGTGATCTGCTCCAATGACACGCAGGCGGAAGCAGACGCAGTGCTAAGAGGCCTGGGCATAGGCCAGCTTGGCAGTTTTACTGCGGTGCCGCTGATACGCAGCGGGCATCTGGTGCCTCTGCTGACCCAGCATATTACCGAGAGGATGGCGTTGCACGTGTATTACAGCAACCGCGCCAACATGACGCTGAAGGTGCGTACCTTTATTGACTTTGTGGCGGCAAGACTGGTGGGCAATCAGGAGTTCTATTTCTCGCCGGCGGAAGACGCCGCCGAAAGCGGCGTGCCGTCAAAAACCTCTTGACCTTCCTGCCGTGGCAAGGTCTATGCTGGAGTCTTTAATGTTTCAGGAGTGGGTCATGGTGGTACTGCAAGTAGAAGAAATGAGCTGCGCACATTGCGTGGGCATGGTGACCAAGGCCGTGCTGGGTGTAGACAGCGCCGCGCAAGTCAATGTGGACCTGGCAAGCAAGCAGGTAAAGGTGGAATCACAGGCCGATGTCGCGGAAATTGCCAACGCCATCAATGAGGCAGGTTATCCGGTCAGCAGCAGCGAAGTGATTTGAGCGAAAAAAAAGCACTGGACGCGTTTGGGCGCGTTACCAGTGCTTTTTTATGTCGCACATCAGGGCCGTTAAGGGCCCGGGATGCTGTGATACCCTCAGTGGGTTGCCGCTTTAGGATCGGGCAGGAAGGCCGCCACGATGCCCAGCAGAGGTAGAAAAGCACATATCTGGTAGACGAAGCTGATGTTGGTCTTATCTGCCAGCATACCCAGCACCGCGGCGCCTATGCCGCCCATGCCGAATGCAAAACCAAAGAACAGGCCCGACACCATACCTACTTTTCCGGGAATCAGTTCCTGCGCATACACAAGGATGGCGGAGAAAGCCGACGCGATGATGACGCCGATAATCACCAGCAGCACCGTGCTCCAGAACAGATTGGCGTAAGGCAGGGCCAGCGTAAATGGCGCGGCGCCCAGAATAGATACCCAGATCACTGCGCGGCGGCCGATTTTATCGCCGACAGGGCCGCCGATGACCGTACCTGCAGCCACCGCCGCCAGGAAAATAAACAACTGCACCTGTGCATCCTGCACAGACAGCTGGAATTTGCTGATCAGGTAAAACGTCAGATAGCTGTTGATGCTGGTCAGATAAAAGTATTTAGAGAATACCAGCAGCATCAGCAGGCTGACGGCGGTAATCACTTTTTTGCGCGGTAACGCGGCCTGCAAACCCGCTGCATGCGATTTCTTGACGGCAGGATGGTCGCGATACCAGCGGCCGATCTGGAACAGGATGAACATCGCCAGCAACGCGGCAACCGACACCCATGACAGGCTATGCTGGCCGTGCGGAATAATCAGCCAGGCTGCAAGCAGCGGGCCCAGTGAGGAACCAAAATTACCGCCTACCTGGAACAACGACTGCGCCAGGCCATGGCGTCCGCCGGAAGCCATGCGCGCCACGCGCGACGCTTCAGGATGGAAGATTGAAGAACCGCAACCGACCAGCGACGCTGCCACCAGCAGCATGGGGAAACTGGATGCCACGGACATCAGCAATAATCCACATAAGGTAAAGCCCATGCCGATTGCCAGCGAAAAGGGCTTCGGATGTTTGTCGGTGTAATTGCCGATGATGGGCTGCAGCAGCGATGCGGTCACCTGGTAAGTCAGCGTGATCAGGCCGATCTGGCCGAAGCTGAGGCTGAAGTTGTCTTTCAGCATAGGGTAAATCGCCAGGATCAGCGACTGCATCATGTCGTTCAGCATGTGCGACACGCTGATGGCGCCCAGTACCGGGAAAATGGTGACGCCAGCTTTGGCCGGTGCGCCTGACTTCGGTGCCGGAGCGGTATCCGGAACCGGAATGCCGATGGTGGTTTGATCTGCAGTTTGCATGGATGCCTTTCGAGCGGAACAATTAAATCTGATATAGCCGCTATTATTTCTTATTGAGACAATATGATCAGGACAAATTTTATCGCCAGACTGACATTTTGCCCGTGAAGCCTCTTTAAAATGGCGATTTAATCAACAAATTGGGTGCAGACGGCACTTGTTATACGGTAATTCCAGCCTGTGAGGTTAGATTACCAGTCATTATCTGCCTTTGGCAGGCTTTACCTTACGTTACAGGCCGCTTTGCAAGCTGAACTATGATTAAGCCATTCATACCATCAGGATCGTTGATGTAGCTGCTGCACCGGCAGATTTACTCGGCCAGAATGTTTTTTCAGCCTGACTTTCTTCAGCCGGCCTTTCATTGCACAGATAAAAAAATGACAACCAGCAAGCCTGATCCAGTAACAAGCAGCAACGTAGTGGATGCAAATGCAACAAGCCGCGGCAAGCACGGACCATGGCTGTTGGCCGACATCGGCGGCAGCAATGCCCGCTTTGGCATGTCCGGTGGCAAAGGCGAACAAATACAGCACATCAGTACGCTTGCCGTGCATGACTACGCCGGGCTGGCGGAAGCCGTCAAGGCTTACCTGGCGAAACTCGCCGTTTCTCTGGGCCAGGATTTTCAACCGCCTTGCCGCGCCGCGTTCGCAGTCGCCACGCCGATCACCGGTGACCACGTGGAAATGACCAACAGCCCCTGGGGATTTTCGCGCTCCGCGGTGCAGGCGCAGCTAAAGCTCGACTCATTGCTGGTGCTGAATGATTTCGAGGCACTGGCGTTGTCTCTGCCTCGCCTGCAGGCATCGCAACTGAAAGCACACGGCGCGCTGCCGCGGCCGCACGGCGTGCTGGCCGTCGTCGGCCCCGGCACCGGGCTGGGCGTGGCCAGCGTGGTGCAGACGCGCAACGGCTGGGTGGCGATTCCGGCGGAAGGCGGGCATGCAACGCTGGCCGCCGCCGACGATTTTGAAGCGGCGCTGCTGGCCTATGTGCGGGACAGGTACGCGCACGTGTCAGGCGAGCGCCTGTTGTCGGGCATAGGCCTGCCACTGCTGTATGAAGCGGTGGCTGTAGTTTCCGGTGTTGCAAACCCCGCGCCCATGAGCACCGAGCATATCGTCGAATACGGCCTCGCTGGCAGCGATTCGATATGCAGACAAACGCTGGATGTATTCTGCGCCTTGCTGGGCACGGTGGCTGGCAATCTGGCATTGATATTGGGTGCGCGCGGCGGCGTGTATATCGGCGGCGGCATCGTGCCGCGGCTGGGAGAGTATTTTTTTGCGTCCCGCTTCCGCGAATGCTTTGAAGCCAAGGGCCGCCTGCGCAGCTATATGGAACAGATACCGACGGCACCGATCACCGATACGCTGGCAGCGCTGACCGGTGCTGCTGTGGCGCTGGAACAGGAACACATGTAGCAGCATCTTCCAGGAACTGAAAATGCAAAACCGCGGCGCTGAGGCGCCGTTTTTGTACCCAGTTTGTAAAATCAAGTAACGGTCTTTATACTTCAGGCCGAGTTTTTCCGCTTCCCTCCATACAAAAAATGACCAAGCATCGCTGCGGCAATTAGTTTGTTTTGCGCGCAGGTACAGTCATTGCATCGCAAACAATATGACAGACAAAAATCCGCCGCGTAGTTCTGCGTAGGAGAACTCAATGTCATTATCACGTCATGCCTCAGTGCAACAATCCGCACATCCAACAACTCAACGCCTGTTTTCAAAATGGCCATCCATATCGGCCAGGGGACGGTGCGCGCTTTCAAATTAAACGGAAATCAAAATGACCATTCGTCTCCGCATTACGCTGCTGGTCTTGTTGACAGTAATCGCCCTGTGCTCGATTGGCGGCTACGCCGTATTCCAGTCGCGAGGCAGCGCCGTTGAAGTAAAAACCGTGACAGAAGGCGTCGTGCCCAGCACGCTGGCATCTTCCGATCTGGTTGCACAATTGAAGGACGTTCAGCTGACAGCAATGTCCATCGTATCCGAACCGGACAATGATCTCGCCAGACAAAACAGCGACAAGCTGAACACCAAAAAAGCAACGCTGGAAAAAGCGCTGGACCTGCAACTGAAGCAAGCGTCCAGCACCGCGCAGCGCGGCCTGGTGGAACAGGCAAAGGAAAGCCTGGATAATTATTTTGGCGCGATTGACACCACGGTCAAATACAAGCTGGACGGTAAGAACGACATTGCCCAGGCATCCTTTTTCGGCAATGTTGTGCAGTTTCAGGTGGAACTGGAACAGATCGTAGAGACGCTGCGCATAGAAAAAAACCGTAGCAAGGATGAAGCCATTACCGCGCTGAACGCCAATCTGGCCACGACAACGACCGCCATCTCCATCGTCACCGCCATTGCCGTGATCCTGCTGAGCATCATCGGTTACCTGCTCTACCGCCAGATCACGGGGCCGATCAGCCGCATGCAGCAGATGATGAGCGAAATTGCTTCCAGCCAGGACTTTACCCGCCGCGTGCCGGTGGACCGCATGGACGAAGTCGGCAGGTCCATTACCGCCTTCAACGGCATGATAGAGAAAATCCAGCAGGCATCGTCGCAGCTGAAACAGAAAACCGCTGACATGCAGACCATGCTGCAAAACATCCCGCAAGGCATTTTGACGGTCATTGATGGCAACAAGATCCATCCTGAATATTCCGCTTACCTGGAAACGGTATTTGACACCAAAGACATCGCCGGACGCGATGTGATGGACCTGGTGTTTGCCAATACCAATCTGGGCGCAGACGCACTGTCGCAAACGGAAGCCGTAGGCGGCGCCTGCATAGGCGAAGATCTGATGAACTTTGAATTCAACGAGTATCTGATGGTCGGTGAAATCGAAAAAACAATGGCAGACGGCAGTATCAAGATACTCGACCTGAGCTGGTCGCCGATTACCGACGATGCCGATACCATCATCCGCCTGATGCTGTGCGTGCGTGACGTAACGGAGCTGCGCCAGCTGGCAGCAGAAGCGAATGAGCAGAAACACGAACTAGAAATCATCGGCGAGATCCTGGCCGTCAGCCAGGAAAAATTCCACGAATTCATCACCGGCTCGCTCAGCTTCCTGGAAGAGAACGAGCAGATCGTGCAGCAGAATACGCAGGCAACGGAATTCGCCGTCGCCAAGCTGTTCCGCAATATGCACACGATAAAAGGCAACAGCCGTACTTACGGTTTACTGCACCTGGCCAATATTGTGCATGACGCCGAGCAGCGCTACGAAGAACTGCGTAGCCCACATACCGAACAGAGTTGGGACCAGCAAGCGCTGCTGGAAGAACTGGCCGCCGTGCGCGCCACGGTGGAACGCTATGCAAGGATCAACGAAGTGACGCTGGGCCGCCAGGGCGCGGGACGCCGCGGCGGTGTGGAACGTTACCTGATGATAGACAAGAAGCATATTCAGGACAGCCTGCACAGGCTGGAAACCGTCAACCCGGCCAATCTGCATGAACTGCTGGCGGCGCGCGATGCCGTCCGTACGACGCTGCGCCTGCTGGGTACCGAACCAGTTGCCGAAATGCTGGCCGGTGTGCTGGACTCAGTGCCCGCCCTGGCGGAAGAGTTGGGCAAGGCTGTTCCCTCTATCGACATTGACGACGGCGGCTATGTGCTGCATACGCAGGCAGGCAGCCTGCTGAAAAACGTGTTCATGCACCTGATTCGCAACTCGGTCGACCATGGCCTTGAAACGCCGCATGCCCGCGTTGCCATGGACAAGCCGGAAGCAGGAAAGATACAACTGGAGATGGACGTTGCCGAAGGCGTGCTGCACATTGCTCTCAGCGATGATGGCCGTGGACTGGCGCTGGGACGCATACGCCAGATCGCTGTCAGCAAGGAAATCATTGCTGAAGGCGAAGCAGTTACCGATGAGGCGATTGCACGCCTGATCCTGCTACCGGGCTTTTCAACAACCGAAACCGTCACCGACGTGTCTGGACGAGGCGTGGGCATGGACGCGGTGCTGGACTTTGTGACACGGGAAAAAGGCGACATCGATATTGTGTTCACCGACGACGCCGTCGGCGCGGATTTCCGCCAGTTCAAGACCGTTGTCATGCTGCCGGAAAATCTCGCGGTCAAGACAGACGGAACCAGTGCTTCCACAGGCTACCACTATCACGACGCCGAAGTACATGCCGCCGACGCATCCACGGTCACCGCATCTGCGGACCCACGGGTTGCCTGAGCAGGCTAACGACAGACGGAACAACAGACATTATCTTGACCATGCTGAATTTATTACTATGTTTTTTTGCGGGCGCGATATGCGCCGGCATACCCTTGTTGCTGAAGCTCAGACAATTGTCGAAGCGCATGTCGCTGATGGTAGCGCGCGAGCAGGTTGATGCGTTACGCCAGCAGGTTGAACAAGCGATGCAGGAGCAACAGCAACAGCTTGCACAGCAGACTCAACTGCTGGAACAGGAAAAAAACGACTATCTGGATCAACTGCAACTGCGCCAGTCTGAACACGAAGAGCTGCTGGCCGGCGTCACCGGCCGCAACGCTGACAGCAAATCGCAGGCGCTTGAAAACTGTGCCCGTTCAGAAGACACGATACACAAGCTGCTGGGGCTGGTAAAAACCTTTGAGCGCTGGCATGAAGACATGAACGTCGTCATCACGCATAACCGCTCCATGCATAGCAAGAACGACGAGTTTGCGCTGATCGTCAACCAGATGATCATCGTCGCACTGAATGCCTCCATCGAGGCTGCCCGGGTAGGCGCACAGGGCCGCGGCTTTGCCGTGGTGGCTACCGAGATCCGTGCGCTGGCGCAGCGCGCCGAGCAGCTGTCGAAAGATTACCGCAGCAACCTGTACCAGAACGACCTGATCACAACGACGACTTTTCAGGATTTGCAGGCGGGCGGCAAGATGATTATCGGCGCCGTCATCGGCCTGGACCTGATCAACAAAAAAACCAAAGAAGTATTTATTGCCTGAACGGCTGGCAGCGAAAAACCATGATCAGCAACCAAGCAAAAACCGGATTCGATCACCTGCTATCGCGGGCATTGCAGAGCAGCCTGACCGGCTCTTCCGGCAACAGCTGCGAAGTCAGCATCGTGCCGGATTTGTCAGATATAGAGGAAAACCGGATCGTCGTGCTGACGATTTCCTCCTACCTGTTTCGCCTGATGGTGATGATCTATTTCACGCCTGACGAAAAAACAAAATCCTACTTTGCCGGCATGAACGGCATGCAGCCTGCGGAAATGGGCGAACAGGCATTCCAGGATGCGATTGCTGAATGCGGCAACATCTGCTGCGGCATCCTAAACCGCGACCTGGGTGCATTTTTTCCGCACATAGGCATGTCGACACCGAACATGATGGACCGCCACTGCGCGTCCTATCTCGGCATGCTCAATTGCGACCACATACAGCATTTCCAGGCTGACGTGCGGAGTGATTCCCAAGATGAACCGCAGGACGGTTCCCGCTTTTACGTCACGCTATGCGTGTCTGCCTACGCAAACCTGGATTTTGCCGTCGACACCAATGAAGAAAGCGAAGCCACCGGCGAACTGGAAATGTTCTGACGCTGGCCAACAAGAATTTTTAACCGATTATTGAAAAACATCATGGCACAAATTTTAGTAGTGGATGACTCCAGCACTGTCCGTAACGAAGTGGGAGATTTTTTAAAAAAGAACGGCTTCGACGTGGCATTGGCAGTAGATGGCCGCGACGGCCTGGCGAAGCTGAAAAGCGACTCGTCCATCAAGCTGGTCGTATCCGACGTCAACATGCCGAACATGGATGGACTGACGATGGCCGAAAAGATCCGTAGCGAGCTGAACAATAAAACCGTCAACATCGTCATGCTGACAACCGAAAATTCACCGATCATGAAAGAACGCGGCAAGGCTGCCGGCGTCAAAGGTTGGATAGTCAAGCCCTTCAAGGGCGATGCAGTGTTGGCAACATTCAAGAAACTGGTCGGCGTGTAAAGACTGTTCCATAAGGTAACCTGATTATCTGCCTGCGGGAGAGCCGTATACCAGACTGGACCCGCCCCCTCCTTCAATGGCGCCACTCACCTGGCGCCATTTTTATTGGCAAGGCGCTGTGCAGCACGATGGCTGCACAGTGCTCACATCATGGTTGCAAAATTAACAACCGCAATCATAATTCCTTTACCTTAGTCAAAATCTGACTTGACACTCTCTGACTAGTCAGCTATATTTAGACCACACGGAGGTTTTATGACGTACTACACAAAAGACAACTTCAATCCAACGACCAGCGTCGGTTTTGCACTCAACAAAGCCAGGAACGTGCTTCTTTCCGAGATGGACCTAGTACTGAAGGATCTTGATATTAGCGCACAGCACATGGGCATTATCCTGTCCATGGCCCGCAATGCCGCCAGCACGCCTTTCGAGCTCAGCAAGTTGCTGGAGATAGACACCGGCCTGATGACGCGCATGCTGGATAAGCTGGAAAAGCAGGACATCCTGGCCAGGACACGCAGTGTGGAAGACCGGCGCATGGTCAACCTGCAGTTGACGGAAAAAGGCAGGCACATTGCTGCGGAAATTCCAAAGCGCGCGCCTGAAGTATTGAACAAAAGACTGGAAAATTTCAGCAATGAGGAGTTTCTTGAATTCCGCCGCCTGCTGCAAAAATTCCTTGGGGCATGATTCCGCGTCCCTTTTTTTAAACAATTAACTGACAAGTCAGATTATGATAAATCAAATACAATCCAATCAAATCCCGAGCGGCCGCAGGCAATTCCGCAGTTCCCGGTTATTGCTGTCACTCGCTATTGCCGCGATGCTGCCCGGATGCGCCAGCTTTGCCGACCTCGGCAGCAATCAGCATATCGCCATCCCCAAAAGCACACAGGACACAACAAGCCTGCCGGCCGAGCATGGACACTGGCCTGCTGCCGACTGGGCAGCCCAGTTTGGTGATCCACAACTGAGCGCGCTGATTGCCGAAGCACTCAAGCAAAGCCCGACGCTGGCCCAGGCAAGCGCCAGGGTAGCCGCGGCAGCCGCTTTTACCGAGACCGCGCGCGCCAATACGCAGGCCAAGGTCAGCGGCGACTATACGCTGAGTCGCCAGCAATACTCCTCCAGCGCTCTTGTCCCCCCTCCTTATGCGGGGTCGTGGCAGACAGAGAATAAGGCGGTTGTCAGCGCCTCGTATGAGCTGGATGTGTGGGGCAAGAATAGCAGCGCGCTGCAATCGTCGATATCTAAATTACGCGCCAGCGAAGCCGAGCAGGAAAAGGTCAAGCTGACACTGAGCGCGGCTATCGCCCGCAGCTATAACGAACTGGCGCGCCTGTATGCCTTGCGCGACCTGGCCGGCACCGAGCTGGAACAAAGGCAACAGTTGCGCCTGCTTACCGACAAACGCGCCGCTTCCGGTTTGGATACCGAAGTAGAACAGCAAGGCACACGCAAAAACCTCGCCAGCAGCCAGGCATCGCTGACAGCGCTGGATGGCCAGATACTGGATGTGCGCTACCAGCTGGCGGCGCTGCTGGGCGCTGCACCTGACCGCGGCCTGCAGATCGCCCGCCCCAGCATGGGCGCCGGCGATACCGTCGCGCTGCCTGACAACTTGCCAGCCGATCTGGTATCGCGCCGCCCTGATATTGTCGTCGCGCGCTGGAACGTGGATGCAAGCACCCGAGACATAAAGGTTGCCAAGGCAGACTTTTATCCGGATATCAACCTGACTGCCGCCATCGGCCTGGATGCTTTCGGCTTTGGCCGCTTTCTCAACGCCGCCAGCCGCACGGTCTCAGCCGCACCTGCCGTCCATCTGCCTATCTTCGATGGCGGCGCCTTGCGCGCCCAGCTGAAAGGACGTTATGCGGATTTTGATTATGCAGTGGCCAACTACAACCAGACGCTGGTCTCCGCCTTGTCTGAAGTCGCCGTGCAACTGGCCAAGGTGCGCTCCACCGATGCCCAACTGGCTGATGCACAGGCCGCCAGCAATGCCGCCACCCGCACTTATCAATTGACGGGCATCCAGTACAAGGCCGGGTTGACTACACAGCTGAACGTGGTCCAGGCAAGGATCAATGCGCTGGCAAGCGAACAAAACGTCACCGGCCTGCGCATGAATCGCCGCGACCAGCAGATCGCGCTGGCGGCAGCGCTGGGCGGCGGCTTTGTGGATGCTTCCGGCTCTGTGTCGAATAACGCCACTGCCAGCCAGGCGGCAAGCCGCCCCGCAGCTCCAGCCAGCTCAGATCAACCAGGCCAATTTGCAGCCAAATAAACCAAGTCAATTTTTCTCTGAAGGTGCAATCATGAACGACAATAACAACGCAGCACAGGCCAATAACGGCAATAGCAATAGTGGCAGCAACAACGGCACTAGCCCAACGGCCCAGACAAAACCACAAACCGGCAAACGCAAGGCCATGCTGGCCCTGCTGGGCGGCGGCACGCTGCTGGCAGCCGCCGCTTATGGCGCTTACTATTTTACGTACGCCCGCTACTACGAAGGCACCGACGACGCCTATGTCACCGGCAACCTGGTACAGCTTAACGCGCAAATCCCCGGCACCGTCATCGCCATCAACGCCGACGACACACAGGTCGTCAAGGAAGGCAGCAGCCTCGTCAGCCTGGACCAGGCTGATACAAAAATAGACCTCGCCAGGTCAGAAGCCGCGCTGGCGCAGACCGTGCAACAGGTCAGCACACTCTATGTGAACAACCGCGTGCTGAAGGCGCAGATTACACAGCGCCAGGTAGACCTGTCGCGCGCCGAGGATGATCTGCGCCGCCGCCTATCGGTGGAGCAAACCGGCGCCGTATCCGCCGAAGATATCGCCCACGCCCGCGATGCCGTCAAGGCGCAGAAAGCCGCCTTGCAGACGGCCGAAGAACAGCTGGCATCCAACCGCGCGCAAACCGGGAAAACAACTATCGCCGAGCATCCAAATGTCCTGACGGCGGCGGCAAAGGTCAGGGAATCTTATCTCGCCTATGCGCGCAACACGCTGCCCGCCCCTGTCACCGGTTATGTCGCCAAG
>JAYSKH010000108.1:0-10757 GCA_043726505.1 Undibacterium sp.
CATCGCTGAAAACATGATGGAAACGATACACCACAACCGCATCAAACTGGCTTTGCACAAGCTGAAGGATGGCAACGGGCAGCCGCTGCTGTTGCTGCACGGACTGGGCGAACATTCGCCAGCACAGTTACCGCCTGAATATGCAAGCTGGCCCGGGCCGGTGCATGCACTGGACTTTACCGGCCATGGCGCGTCTGAAGTGCCGCGCGGCGGCGGCTACAGTTGCGAATTTCTAATGGCGGATGCCGATGCAGCTTTGCAGCATCTGGGCAGCGCCACGGTAGCCGGGCGCGGCCTGGGAGCTTATGTCGGCCTGCTGCTGGCAGGCGGCCGGCCGCAAAAAGTGCGCGGCCTTATCCTGCGTGATGGCCCCGGCCTGGCCGGCGGCGGCGCAGGCACCAAGAACCCCTATATGCCCATCGTCGACATGCAACAGCCCGCGCCGCCCGACCCATATGCCATTGCCGACCTTGCCACGGATGCGAGGCCGCCGGCCTATGCCGCCAATTATGCAATGCTGGCTGTGCAGCATTCCGGCCTGGCGCGACCGATTTCAGTCTGCACCAAGGAGCTACCGGAATGGCTGACTGCGGTCATGGACCTGCTATCGTTGGAGCGGGCAAGCTTTGACGACGCGCTGAAAGAGTATGCCGCCCTGCCGGGCTCAGTACCTGAGTCAAAGCCGGCATGAGTATCGCACAGCAGCAAATGCGGGAACCCGCTCCTGCAATGATAACGCCAGCAACGGCGGCAGAAGACAAGGCAACGAGCATGACGCACTCCGTTGCCGCAGAGGCTGCCTATCACGAGCAGGTGCAAGGCGACCTTTCACGCAATTACGCCGGCGTGCTAGCGCATGGCATGCTCGGCATGACCGGCTTTCGCCTGGTGACGGCGCCGACTTTCGTACCCGCTTATATCTTCCTGCTGTCCGCATCGCGGCTGGCGGTGGGCGTAGCCTTGTCCGCACAGTTTATCGGCATGGCCTTGTCATCGATCTGGGGCGCCACGCTGATAGAGCACCGGCGCAAGGTCATGCCGGTCGTGTATTCGGTGGGCTGGCTGATGCGCCTGCAGATACTGTGGCTGGCGCTGTCCGGTTATTTCCTGAGCGGGCACGCGGCACTGACCGCGGCATGTATCTTCCTCGGCCTGTTCGGCTTTTTCAGCGGCATGCAGAATGTCAGCTTCAGCTTCATGATGTCCAAGGTCATTCCGGTCAACCGGCGCGGGCAGCTGACCGGCATGCGTAACTTCCTCGGCGGGCTGATCGCCTCCGGCGTTGCCTATCTTGGCGGCAAATATCTGGTCGCCGCCAATACCTGGGGCAATGGCTACGCAACCACCTTCCTGGCAGCGTTTGTCTTCACCAGCCTGGGCATTACCGCACTCAACTTCGTGCGCGAGCCGGAATCGCTGGCGGTGCGGCTGCAGTCCGGCCTGCTGGGCAGGTTGCGTGAAGTACCGGCCATGCTGCGCGCGGACGAGCACTATCGGCGCTTCTTTTTCGCCCGCGCGCTGGGTGCGCTGGGCACGACCGCGGTGCCGTTTTATGCAATCTATGCGGGCCAGTCCGTACATTTGTCCGGTGCGATGCTGGCCTACCTGTCGCTGGCCTTCCTGCTGTCGCAGACAGTGAGCAACCTGGCCTGGGGGCCGATTGCAGACCGCCACGGCTACCGCAGGGTATTCATCATCAGCATGGGCCTGTGGACCCTATCCACAGCAGCGCTGGTCATTGCCGGCGGCGTGCCGTCCATCCTGCTGGCCTTTTGCGGGCTGGGCTCCGGCTTCGGCGGCTACCAGGTTGCTTCGCAGAATTTTGTGCTGGAGTTCGGCAAACCGCATGACAGGCCGATGCTGATCGCCGTTTCCGATACAGCTTCGCATCTGATGATGGCTAGCGGCCCCTTGCTCGGCGGCTACGTAGCCCAACAATTCGATTTCGGCAGCATGTTTGCGATCGCCATCTTTGTGATGGCGCTGTCGGTGCTGGCGATCCTGCGGGTGCAGGAACCGCGCCATGCAATAGAGCAGGAATGAATCAGTAGAAATCAGTAGAAACAAAAAGCAGGAATAGGCAACAAAAATAAGCAACAGAAATAAGCAGCAGAAACAAAGAATTACTAAAATAGCATGCACAAAAAATAAAACAGACGACACCAAGCCCCGAGGAGACA
Organism: Undibacterium sp.; assembly: GCA_043726505.1. Lineage (GTDB taxonomy): Bacteria > Pseudomonadota > Gammaproteobacteria > Burkholderiales > Burkholderiaceae_D > Undibacterium. Next base: position 2,181 of record JAYSKH010000108.1, read on the forward strand.
TCGTGGAATACAGGACCTATCCGGAATTCAGCACCCACTATCCGCTGTTGCTGACGACGCTGATGAAGCGCCCCGTCAGCCTGTATCCCGACCAGATTGGTGTCGTCTACCGCAACCACGTCAGCGGCGAATATTCCCGCTTCACGTGGATGCAGTGGTATCGCCGCACCTGCAGGCTGGCCAACGTGCTGCAAAACAGGCTGGGTATCCTGCCCGGCAAACCCGGCGAGCCGGGGGACCGAGTGGGCACGATGGCGCTCAATACGCACCGGCACCTGGAACTGTATTACGCAGCGCCCTGCACTGGCGCAACGCTGCACCCGATCAACGTGCGGCTGTCGCCCGAGCATGTGATCTATACCATCAACCATGCACAGGACAAGGTCATCTTCGTGGATGACGCCGTGCTGCCGCTACTGGAAGGTATTTACGACTACATCAAGGACACGGTGCGGACCTTTGTCTATATGTCCGACAAGCCGGGCCTGCCGCAGAGCCGCATCCCCAACCTGCTGTCCTATGAAAGTCTGCTGGAAGAGCAGCCGGACCATTACGACTGGCCCTACCTGCACGAAGACACCAACGCCACGCTATGCTATACCACTGGCACCACCGGCCAACCGAAAGGCGCCACCTTCACGCACCGCCAGCTGTACCTGATCACGCTGCACGTGATGGCGATGCAGAGCGTCATCAACACGCCGGACTATGACAGCGAAGGCGGCCTCGGCCCGCGCCTCGGTGAAAACGCGGTACCGCTGCTGAATACGCCGATGTTCCACATCCACGGCTGGGGCGCCCCTTTTACCACGGTATTCTGCGCGCAGAAAATCGTGCTGGCCGGGACCTTTACCGTGCAGGGATTTTGCGAACTGGTGGAGCGTGAAAAGGTGACTTCGGTCGGCATTGTGCCGACCATTGCGGCAATGCTGCTGGACTACAAGGATTTTGATAAATACGATCTCAGCAGCCTCGTGCGCATAGGCGTCGGCGGCGGCGCACTGCCGCTGGGGCTGAAGACCAAGCTGGAGCAGATGATGCCGAATTTCCGTGTCAGCTCCGGTTACGGCATGACGGAAACAGCGCCGACTACGGTGGCCTCCTTTGTCAAGAAACACATGGTCGGCTGGAACAAGGAACAGATCGACGAAGTCATGGTCAAGACCGGCCTGCCGCTGCTGGGACTGGAAGTGGAAGTCGTCGATGAATCCGGCAAACCGGTGCCGCATGACGACCATACCGTAGGAGAAATCGTCATCCGCGGCCCTTGGGTTACCGAAGGTTATTTCCGCGCGCCAGAACGCACGGCAGAGGTCTGGTATGACGGCTGGTTCCACACCGGTGATATCGCCAAGATAGACCAGGAGGGCTACATCGTCATCGCCGACCGGTTGAAAGACCTGATACGCAGCGGTGCCGAGATGGTGCCCACCTTGCTGCTAGAAAACCTGATCTCGATGGCCGATTTTGTACTGGAAGCCGCCGTCGTCGGCGTGCCCGACAAAATCTGGGGCGAGAAGCCGATGGCGCTGGTCAGCATGCGGCCCGGCTACCAGGCCAGCGAAGAAGACGTGATTACCTTCCTCATCAAGCACGGCGTAGACACTGGCAAGATTACCACATGGATGCTGCCGAAGCTGGTGGCCATCACGTCCGATATTCCCAAGACCAGTGTCGGCAAGTTCAACAAGAAAGCGGTGCGCGAGCAATTGGACCGCTTCCTGGCCATTGCTAAGGATATGTCACATCACCATTGACGCCAATGCCAATGCTGGCGCTGACACATAATCAAAACGCTACAAACCCACACCATCTAAAACACTAGGAGATTTCCATGCGTGAAGCAGTCATTGTTTCCACCGCCCGCACACCGATAGGCAAGGCCCATCGCGGCGCTTACAACAATACCCAGGCTCAGGAGCTGGGCGGCCACGCCATTTCGCACGCAGTGTCGCGCGCCGGAATCGATCCGGCAACGGTCGAAGACGTTGTCATGGGTTGCGCCATGCAGCAGGGCACCAGTGGCGGCAATACCGCGCGCCAGTCGCTGCTGCGTGCCGGCCTGCCGATCACAGTGCCGGGCATGACGATAGACCGCCAGTGCTCTTCCGGCCTGATGGCAATTGCCACTGCCGCCAAACAGATTATCGTGGACGGTATGCAAGTCACTATCGGCGGCGGGCTGGAATCAATCTCGCTGGTGCAGAACGATAAGGTGAATACCTACCGCGCGCGCGATCCCCAACTGGTGCAGGCGCTGCCGCAGATCTACATGACGATGCTGGAAACAGCCGAGATCGTCGCCGACCGCTATGGCATCAGCCGCGCCGCGCAGGATGACTATGCATTGCAGTCACAGCAGCGTACGGCGCAGGCACAGCAGGAAGGCCGCTTTAGCACGGAAATTGCCGCTTTCACTTCCACCATGCTGGTGACCGACAAGGCCACCGGCGCCGTCAGCGAAAAATCTGTGACGCTGAGCCTGGATGAAGGCAACCGCCCCAGCACTACCTTGGCCGATCTGAATGCGCTGCAGCCTGTATTCAAAGGCGGCCAGCGCATCAAGGAAGGCCGCTTCATCACTGCGGGCAATGCATCGCAACTGTCCGACGGTGCATCGGCGATGGTGCTGATGGAAGCAAAAGAAGCCGAGCGCCGTGGCCTGGCCCCGCTGGGTGCCTATCGCGGCATGGCGGTAGCTGGTTGCGACCCGGACGAAATGGGCATAGGTCCGGTGTTTGCGATACCCAAGCTGCTGAAGCAGCATGGCCTCACGGTGGACGATATCGGCATCTGGGAACTGAACGAAGCCTTCGCCAGCCAGGTACTGTATTGCCGCAATAAAATCGGCATCCCGAATGAATTGCTAAACGTGTCCGGCGGCGCGATATCGATAGGCCATCCGTATGGTATGTCCGGCGCGCGCATGGCGGGCCATGTGCTGGTGGAAGGCAAGCGCCGTGGCGCCAAGTACGGCGTAGTCACAATGTGCATAGGCGGCGGTATGGGCGCAGCTGGATTGTTTGAGATTTATTAAATTATTCACTAAACACTATAACTACGCGGGCGGCCCTACCCTGCCCGGCTCTTGCTGAAAAAATCAATTTTGCTGCGGCGGCCCAGATGCCGGCGCAGCGTTCGTATTTTTGGAGACACCCATGGCACTCATCAGTTCCGTCGCAGACCTTAGCGTCGAAGGCAATATTGCAGTTCTCACACTGAACTCCCCACCTGTCAATGCGCTCTCCGCACTGGTTCGCAAATCCATACATGAGGGCATCAGCCTTGCTATCGCCAATCCTGCCATCGAAGGTATTGTGCTGATCTGCGAAGGCAAGACCTTTATCGCCGGCGCGGACATTACCGAATTCGGCAAGCCGCCCACCGCCAGCATATCGTTGCGCGATGTGCAGGATACGATAGAAAATTCCCCCAAACCCGTGGTCGCCGCCATCCATGGCACGGCACTTGGCGGCGGGCTGGAGACCGCGCTGGTCTGCCACTACCGCGTTGCCGTGCCTTCCGCCAGATGCGGCCTGCCTGAAGTCAGTCTGGGCCTGTTGCCGGGAGCGGGCGGCACGCAGCGCCTGCCGCGCATCGTCGGCGTAGAAAAAGCGCTGGACATGGTCACCTCCGGCGCGCAGCTAAAGGCTGGTGCAGCGCTGGAAGCTGGCCTGCTGGATGCACTGGTGGAAGAAGGCCAGTTGCGGCAAGGCGCAATCGCTTTCGCAAGCAAGGTGGTCGCTGACAAGCGCCCGCTTATCAAAGTACGCGACCAGAACAGCAAGGTGGAAGCGGCACGCGGCAACCCAGACCTATTTACCGAATTCCGCAAAGCCAACGCACGCAAGTTCCGCGGCTTTCTGGCGCCTGAGTACAACATCCGCTGCATAGAAGCGGCAGTCAACCTACCCTTTGACGAAGCGCTGCAGTTTGAACGCGCGTTGTTTACTGAACTGATGAATGGAGAACAGTCTGCCGCCCAGCGGCACTACTTCTTTGCGTCGCGCCAGGTAAAGAATATTCCGGATGTGCCGGCAACGACACCACTGATACCCGTGCATAAAGTCGGCATCATCGGCGCGGGCACCATGGGCGGCGGCATCGCGATGAACTTCCTGAGCGCCGGCATTCCCGTCACCATTGTCGAAACCCAGCAGGATGCGCTGGACCGCGGCCTGAAGACGATACGCGCCAACTATGACAACACCGCAAAGAAAGGCCGCCTCAGCACGGCCGATGTGGAAAAATACATGGCGCTGCTGAAGGGATCATTGGTGCTGGAAGACCTGGCTGATTCTGATCTGGTCATTGAAGCGATCTTTGAAAACATGGACGTGAAGAAGGAAGTGTTCGGCAAGCTGGACAAGATTGTCAAACAGGGCGCCATCCTGGCATCGAACACTTCCGCGCTGGACCTGAATGAAATCTCCACGGCCACAACCAGGCCGGAAGCCGTCATCGGCCTGCACTTCTTTTCGCCCGCCAATGTCATGAAGCTGTTGGAAGTGGTGCGCGGCGAAAAAACTTCCCACAGCGTCATCGCCACGTCCATGCAGCTGGCGGCAAAAATCGGCAAGATTGCAGTACTCGTCGGTGTATGCCCCGGCTTTGTCGGCAACCGTATACTGGCGCAACGCCAGCGCGAAGCCGGCAAGCTGGTGCTGGAAGGCCCTATGCCCTGGGATGTGGATCGGGTGCTGTTTGATTTCGGTTTCCCGATGGGGCCGTTCGCAATGAGCGATCTGGCAGGGCTGGACCTGGGCTGGATCAAGGAAAAATCCAGCAGCTCCACGCTGCGTGAGATCTTGTGCGAAATGGACAGGCGCGGCCAGAAAACCGGTGCTGGTTTTTACGACTACGATGAAAAGCGCCAGGCAAAACCATCGCCGGTCACCGCGCAGATCATCCGCGATTTTGCGCAGAAAAAAGGCGCGTCAGAGCGCGCCGTATCGGACGAAGAAATCTTGCAGCGCTGCGTGTATCCAATGATCAACGAGGCGGCAAAAATTCTCGAAGAAGGCATCGCAATCCGCGCCTCGGATATCGACGTGGTGTGGGTCAACGGCTATGGCTGGCCGGTCTATCGTGGCGGCCCGACCTTTTATGCCGACCTCATCGGCCTGGACAAGGTGCTGGCCAAGATGCAGGAATTCCAAGCCGCTTATGGCGACGATTTCAAACCGGCCAAGCTGCTGGTGGACATGGTTGCACAGGGCAAGAAGTTTAGCGATCTGTAAGCACAAATCTATAAGCGCAAATCTGTAAGCGAAAATCTGCAAGCGCAATCAGCTGCACCGGAAGCTTGCCGGTGCAGCGGCTACACCGCCGCTGCCGCCAGTTCGATATAAAACGTCGAACCGACGTCCAGCTGCGACGTAAAACCCATGGAACCGCCCATCTTTTCAATCAGCGGCTTGCAGATGCTGAGGCCAAGCCCGGAGCCACCTTTTTTGCGGATATTGGAGCCGTCCGCCTGTGAGAATTTGTTAAATATCTTGCCGTAGAATTCCACAGGGATGCCGCAGCCCCGGTCTGCGATGTCGATACGGATCACCCCATCCCTTATCACCATCATCACATCGACTGCAGCACCGGCGTTGGAAAATTTGACGGCGTTCGACAACAGGTTAATGATGACCTGCGTGAACCTGTCCTGGTCAACATAGGCGTGCGCTTGCGCCGGTTTGCTTTCAAAGCGGATGCCGATGCCATATTGTTGAGAATAGGCGCGGCTGGAATCAATAGCCTGCTCCACCAGCGGCACCAGGTCGTGCAGGCGGATATCAAAGGTCATGCTACCGGATTCTATTTTTTCCAGATCCAGCATTTCATTGATCATGCGGATCAGTCGTTCCACATTCCGATGCGCCACCTCCATCAGTTCCCTGATCTTGGGAGACACGTCGCCGACGACGCCTGCCAGCACCAGGCCCAGCGAACCATTGATGGATGTCAGCGGAGTACGTAATTCGTGGCTGACGGTGGAAACAAATTCATTCTTGATTTTTTCCACCTTCTTGCGATCGGTGATGTCAAAGGTCATCGCATACAGGCCGCATACAACACCGTCCTGTCCACGTGCCGGCACGTAAATGGATTCATAGATGTAGGTATTGCCCTGCCACTGCCCTTCTCCCTGGAAGGTCACTGTTTCACCGGCCAGCGCGCGCTTGATATAGGGCGCAACCACTGCATGAACGGCATGGCCGCGAACCTCGCGCATGCTCCGGCCCAGCAATTGCTGCACCGGCACGCCGGCAACCGTCGACAGGAAGGCATTGGCAAACAGGTAGCGTTCTTCCAGATCCAGATAGGCAATCTGGGCAGGCAAGTTGTCGGTGATGGTGCGCAGCCTTTGCTCAGATTCCGCCTGCCTTGTTTCCGCTGCGTTGCGATCCTGCATCAGGTCGTCAAACGCAATGCTGAGATCCCCGATCTCGTCATTTTTATGCTTCAGCTGCAAAGGGGTATACAGATGGGATTCGCGCACGCTCTTCATATGGCTGCGCAATTTCAGCAGCGGCACCAGCTGCGCACGTGTTGCCAGCCACGCCAGCACGCCGGCGGCAAGCGCCAGAAAAACCGATGCCAGCAGCGACTTTGCCTGCACCATCCTGGCTGTAGCAAAGGCTTCGCTTTTGGGGTAGATGGAACCAATGATCCAGTCGGTGGATTTGATGCGCTTGAACGAATACAGGCCATCCACGCCATAACGGTTGCGTGCTTCCGTGCTGCCTTCAAAACCCCGCAGCGCCTGCGCCGTAGCGGTGTTGCGCCAACCGTCCGAATTTTCTCTCACCAGCAACCGCGCCTTGTTCGGATGATCGACGACAATGCCATCGGTATTCAGGATGAACATGTAGCCGGTTTCGCCAAACTTCATATTCGCAAATTCGCCCAGGAACGCAGGTTCATGCAGGCTGATGCCTGCTGAGATGATGTGGGTAATTGCGCCGCCGGCGTCGCGCACCGGCTGCGTCATGATGACTTCGGGCTGTTTGTTGACGCGGTTCAGGATGGGTTTGGAAATGACGGGCTTGTTTCCCGCCAGCGTATCGATGAAGTAATTGCGGTCTTTTACATTGACGTGGCCTATCACGGCGGTACTGTTGTAATTGGCGATCAGCTCGCCGCTGAGGTCCAGTACCTCGATATGCCGGAATACCTGCCGCAATGCAGGCAAGCGCGCCAGATGCGCCTGCATCCGCACTGGATCGCCAGCATCGCTGGCAGCAATTTCCAGCGCCAGCATGTGCAGCAACAGCGCCCTGCTTTCGAATTTCTGGTCGATACCGCCGGCGATGCTACCGAGCCGGGCAAACTGCTCCTCGCCTATCGTATCCCGCATCCGCTGTTTCAACACCTGCTGCGACACTGCAATAATTGCCACCGTAGCGGCGAGCACAATCAACACCACAAAAACAGTGATCCGTGATTTCAGACTGCTTAATAAGGCCGGGATACGCAATGAAGATATTCCAGGCATTCTCTTCCTCGGATTTTTATTATTCGCCTGGCAGGGCGAGCTCGTGCGCCGACCCACTGTTCCCCTGATTGCAGGCTTGCCTGCATAGTGTAATATTTTTTGCCGCGTGCAAATGTGATGTGTAGAAAAATAACGTCAGGCCCGCGAATTGAGGTCATGCATGCCATTTGGCAATATTGCTTTTTTACCTCCAATAAAGTACCGGGATCCCTGGCAATGCCTGGACTTATCTTCCGGGCACGCGCTCCATGATCCTGTCATACAGCGATTGCCGCTCCAGCGCATCATCAAGGCGATCCAGCGAAGCTACGACATTTTTTGCTTCGGCATCCAGCTCACGAGCGGCGTCGTCGAAGGCTTGCCATATGGGCTGCAGTTTTTTGACCAGTTGCCTGCCCGCCGCAGTCAGCACGATAAGCTTGCGGCGGGCATCTTCCGGATCAGACTCCGATTTCACGATTCCAGCCTTTTCCAGCGATTGCCGCGTCTGGCTGACGGAAACATGCGTGATTCTCAGCGTTGCAGCCAGTTCGCCCACCGTTGTGGCACCCTTGATTGCCAGTTGGTTCAGCACGCCGAACCAGCGCTGCTCAAAACTGATGCCGAGTGCTGCATAGACGCGTGTCGAATCTCCATCCAGATTTTCTGACAGCCGCCGTAACCTGGCGCCGATAGCCGCCCCGCCTGCGCTGCGAGAGTAATCGTCATTGCTCATTTTTTTGTCTTTCATCTGATTTGACATTTATGTAGGCACCTACATATAATATCACGAGACGCCCGTCTGTATGATGCACACCCAGAAAGGTCTTGATATGTCCGATCAATTTACAACGATGCCTTCGCCTTCACGGCGCGCTTTTCTCGGCGGAGCCCTGGCGGCGCTTGCGCTGCCTCTTTCCTCCATAGCTGCACCAGCGGCGCCATTGCAGACGGGTTTGGATGCCGCTTTGGATAAGGATTTGGATGCTTTCATCGAAGAAGAAATGAAAAAGGCACGCATCCCTGGCTTGGCTGCAGGCTTTGCCAAGGACGGCGTAGTACGCCTTGCACGCGGCTACGGCATTGCCGATATCGCGCGACGCAGGGCG
>JAYSKH010000109.1:0-24172 GCA_043726505.1 Undibacterium sp.
GGAACAGAAAGGGCACGAGCCGCCATGTCAGCTTGCGGTAGGTTGCCTCTTCAAAGCCATCATTGCTGTTGCCTGCGCTGCCAGTATCGCTTGTGCCCATGCCTGTCTCCATGATTGTTTTCAGCGGATACTGTCGTTCCGCGAAGATTTTTCATAGATTAACATTGCCGGAGAACTATGTCTAAATTCCTCGCGGCCGGGGCTTGACTGTGGGCTGTGGGCTGCGGGCCAGGGAAGATCAGCCCTCGCTGAAAATGGCGTCGCAGCCTTCGCGCGGTTCTTCCAGCTTTTCCAGTTCGTCCACCATCTCCAGATCCATCAGCTCTTCCACGGCATTCATGTAGCTGTTCAGCTTTGCCGCGCCGATCAGGCGGTAAATGTCGCCGGCCTCGTTGCGTATGCCGATGATCATCTGTTCATCACGCACTTGTTCCACACTGGCCTGGTCCAGCAGCAGGTTGCCGATGATTTGTTTGTCTATTTTGGCAACTGCCTTGCCTGCGATGAGTGCGGTTTTCACTATGTATTCCAGTTTCTTGTTTGAGCTGTGTCGGTGCCGCCCGATATTTCGGACGAGGGCAGTATTTTATAGGGATTTGCCGCAACCCGCGAATAAGATGGTCATTTTATTATGCCGCGAGCATAGTCCCTGCCCACCAAGCCTGGAGGATTTGCATGCCGGCTCAGCTTCGCGCTGCCCAGCGCAGCTTCGCCCACGCTGTTTTTTGCGCGGGGTTCAGAAAAGTCCACGCCACCAGCCGGCTCTGTTTATGGCCCTGGCTCATCGTCACGGTTTTAGTATCTTGCACACCGGCCTGCTTCAGTGCGGCGTAGATGCCGGGCAGCGTTGCGGATTTGGAGACCAGCGTACTGAACCAGAATATACGCGTCGGAATCTGCGCGCTTTCCTGGATCATGCGCGTGATGAAGCGCTGTTCGCCGCCGTCGCACCACAACTCCGCGTGCTGGCCCCCAAAATTGAGCCCGGCGGCATCCTGCCTGCCCAGATTCTGCCATTTGCGCTGCGAACCGGCGCTGGCTTCTTCTGGCGATGCATGGAACGGCGGATTGCATAAGCTCAGGTCGAACCAGTCGTTATCGCCGACGATGCCTTTAAAAATGGCCGAAGCCGAGCCCTGCCGGCGCAGCGTGATGGCGTTTGCCAGTGTTGGGTTTGTGTCGAGATTGGCATCCAGTATATGCTGCGCATTGGCCAGCGATGCAGGATTGATGTCCGATCCGGTGAACTGCCAGCCGTACTCGCTATGGCCGACCAGCGGGTAAATGCAATTGGCGCCGCAGCCTATGTCCAGCACCTGCACGGATTGCCCGCGCGGTATTTTTCCGCGATTCGCATCCGCCAGCAGGTCGGCCAGATAGTGAAGGTAATCGGCGCGGCCCGGAACCGGCGGGCACAGGTAGTCTGCCGGGATATCCCAGCCGCTGACGCCGTAGCAGTCTTTGAGCAGCGCGCGGTTGAGCGCCTTTACGGCGGCGGCGTCGGCAAAGTCGATGCTCTGCTCGCCTTGGGCGGTAATGGTGACCAAACGCGCCAGCTCTTTGTCTGCGGCGCACAGCCGCGCGAAATCATACCGGCCTTGATGGCGGTTGCGCGGATGCAGCAGGCTGCCGCCGGCATTGGATGCTCCGGTAGTATGTGAGGCGGCCACAGTGGATGCAGCGCGAGGAGTAGGGAGGGGCATGATAATGACTTTAAAAAGCGGCGGCGGGGTTGGCTGCTATGGTTCGACAGTGTGACACAGTGCACGCCGCCGGCGGTTTAAAAAATGACGGCCGTCTGACCGGCCTGCCATGGTGTGAATTTTTCCATCGCCGCATCAAATAGCGGCGACTCCAGCAACCCGTCCATCCACGCCTGCACCGCCTTATAAGGGCTGGCGCTGAACCATGCCGCATCCACATGCGCAAACTGGCGTACAAAGGGAAACAGCGCCATGTCTGCCAGCGACAGACGCTCTCCCAGCAGATAGCGGGTCTGTTGCAGTCTGGCCTCCAGCGGTGCTATTTGCAGCGCCACGCCGTTGTCGCGATAGGTGTCGGCAGTCTGTTCGGGATAACGGCCCGCATATTTATAGCGGTCCAGCATGGCCTTGAACGGGCCGTCATTGACCACAATCAGCTGTTCGGCAACCTCCACGCAGGCCGGACCCGGCAGCCAGCCTTCCGGATCTTGCTGTGCCAGCGCCCAGCGCATGATGTCTATGCTCTGGTCTATGATCTGGCCATCTGGAAGCAGCAGCACCGGGACGGTGGCTTTAGGGGATAGCGCTATCATGTCGGCAGGCTTGTTGCGCAGCGCGACTTCGCGCAATTCCACCGGGATGCCTGCATATTTCAGCGCCAGTCGGGCCCGCATCGCATAGGGGCAGCGGCGGAAGGAATACAGTATGGGCAGAGGCATAAAGGCAGATGCTACTTTTGGTTACAACAGAGTATTGTAGGCTGCAACATCATCGAGCGTCAAAGACCGCTAGAATGATGCCTTTGCATCGTGTGCTTTTTAAACGAGCAGAAAGACCTTTTTTCAAAAACACCAAGTAGGCAACAATGAACAAACAAGCAGGTCCGAAACAGGAAAAAGAAAAAGTGCCTCGCTTCGGCAGGCTGCTGGTAGTCTGTTTCGGCGTCATCATCATTTGCGGGGTCCTGGTATGGGTGAATGAATCCTACCTGTCGGATTGCTGCAGTTTCGATTTTTTGGACAAGATCACCGGCTATCACGGCAAGTAAGCGCTAAGTAGCCCCAATAAGCGGCACCATACTGTGAGGAGACATCAATGAACAATAAAAAACGGGCTTTACCTCTGTTGCTGGCTATTTCGTTCGCGGGCCTGTCGGCTGCAGCCGTCGCTGCCAACGTCAAGATAACACCGCTGGGCAGCCATGACGGCGAGTTTTGCGGCGCCGACCGTGCGCTGATCTTTGAAGACCCTGACGGCACACGCATCCTGTACGATGCCGGCCGTACTGTGCGCGGCGGCAATGACCCGCGCCTGGGCAAGATCGATGGCGTACTGCTCACGCATCTGCATAGCGACCATCTGGGAGATGCCTACCAGCCAGCTGCCAACGCCGGCACCTGCGGCGCGCCGGATTTTTCCGTCAAGCCCACACCTTCGTCAGTGACCGAGGAAGTGGTGCTGGCGAAGAAGGCCAAGCTGTTTGTCGGCGGTGAAATGGGCAGTTTCTTCACCAAGAGGATCAGGGCCGCCGGCGGTGCGGCAGACCAGGTCAAGCTGGTCCGTTTTGGCGGGCTGGATAAACTGGGCGGCGTCAGCATTGCCAGCGTGCCTGCTGCACACACCAACGGGCTGGAGGCCAAATTCCTGACCGGTGCGCAGGCTGATGGGCTCGCTGCTAGCGGCCTGACGGCCTATGTCGGCCCTGCTGGCGGTTATGTGCTGACTTTCTCCAATGGCCTGGCGGTATACCTGTCCGGTGATACCGGCATCATTGCCGATCAGGACCTGGTCGTGCGCCGTTATTACAAACCCAAGCTGGCGGTGATGAACATTGGCGGCGTGTATTCAACCGGCCCTGCGGAAGCGGCGTATGTGATGAATGACCTGGTGCAGCCGAATTCAGTGATTGCTTCGCATGCCAATGAAGCGTCCACCAAGGATGGCAAACTGCAGCCGGGCAAGACCATGGACTTTAAAAACGCAGTCAAAGTGCCGGTCTATGTGCCTTTAAGCGGCAAGACGATGGAATTCAGTGCTGAGGGAAAATGCATGGCAGGCTGCTGAGTCTGCCTGTTTTGTAGGAGTGGGGCGGGGATGTTTTTCTTTCCCTCGCCCTATGGCCATGCCCTGATGGGTGTGGCTGATCAATATTGCGATCTTAGTGTGCGGCCAGTTCTTGCGTAGTTGCCGGCGCGCGCTGGCTCATGGCGGCCAGTTTTGCCATCCATGGCTCGGTGATTTCAGTAATTTGCCTGTCGGTTGCCAGGATTTGCGTGATCAGCGCGATTTTACGCATGCGGTCGGCGCCGTTCAGCGGGGGCAGCGGATTGGATTCCACTACGCGTGAATGCTCTGCGCATTCCTGTTCAAGTGCACACAGGCTGGCCCAGTCGTTGGCGCGGGCGGCATTGAGCATCTGGCCGGAGAGTCCAGCGATATGTTCGTACAGTGCAATCACGTCTGAGGATGTCATAAGCTTTACCGGAAAAAGATTAAATTACGGCTTGTCCTACATTTACGGATCGACTTTGGTAAAACTTTAGGAAATTCTGCAAATTATTTTAAAAATTATCAAAAAGGGGCGGTTGAGGGCGCCTTTTGATTGTTATTTATTGTCAATAAATTATTTAATTTATCAAAAACATATTAAAATGCGCGGTTTTGACGTAGCTAATGTAGAGCAGGCTGCTGTTCAGTAGTCTGTTTGCAGATATGCCATGCGGTTCGCAATGTTATTCTGAGGCATCATTTTTGCAACAATATTGCCGCACGCCTGCTTTGTGTGCCGACTACACTGAACACTAAAGACATGGCCGCCGATATCCGTAGCCGACTCCTGATTTGAGCGCATCTCGATGAGTAATAAAAATAGCAATAATTCAAGTGCAACATCCCTGGATCCAGCCACTCCGGCAGAATGGGCGGCATTCCGGCAGCAGGCGCATGGCATGCTGGACGATATGCTGGGCTACCTGCAAGACATACGCGACAGGCCCGTGTGGCAGCCTATCCCCGATGCCGTGCGCGACCGCTTCCGTGAGCCGCTGCCCAAGGCGCCGGGTGAACTGGGTGATGCGCACGATACTTTCATGAACAGCATCCTGCCGTATTCAGTCGGCAATGCGCACCCGGGTTTTATGGGCTGGGTGCATGGCGGCGGCTCCGCAGTGGGCATGCTGGCCGAAATGCTGGCTGGCGGCCTGAACGCCAATCTCGGCGGGCGCGACCATATTCCCATTGAAGTGGAGCGCCAGATTGTGCGCTGGGTGCGTGAGCTGTTCAGCTTTCCCGAAACGGCCAGCGGCGTGTTTGTTACCGGCTCTTCCACCGCCAACCTGATCGGCACGCTGTGCGCCCGCACCAGAAAGCTGGGTGCTAATGTCCGTAGCGCAGGCGTTGCCGCCAGCACGCAGCGGCTGACGGCGTACACATCAGCCCGCGCGCATAGCTGCATCGCGCAGGCAATGGATTTGTCCGGCCTGGGCAAGGATATGCTGAGGATGATTCCTACCGATGCGCAGGGCAGGATGGACCTGAACGTGCTGACTGCACAGCTAAAAGTGGATAGTGAGCGCGGCTTCACGCCTTTCCTGATCGTTGGCACTGCCGGCACGGTGGACTCCGGTGCGATTGACGACCTTACGGCGATTGCACAGATCGCCCGCCAGCATGATGTCCATTTCCATGTGGACGGCGCCTTCGGTGCGCTGGCAATGTTGTCGCCCGCGCTGGCGCCGCGGCTGAAAGGCCTGGAGCTGGCCGATTCCATCGCTTTCGATTTCCATAAATGGATGCAAGTGCCTTATGACGCCGGTTTTGTCATCGTGCGAGACGGCGAGCTGCATCTGGATACCTTCGCCACGCAGCAAAAAACTTACCTGAAGCGAGACGTGCGCGGCATGGCGGCAGGTTCGCCGTGGCCTTGCGATTTCGGGCCCGACCTGTCGCGCGGCTTCCGCGCACTGAAGACCTGGTTTACGCTGAAAGTATATGGCGCAGACAAGCTGGGGCAGGTCATCGAACACAGCTGCTCGCTGGCGCAATACCTGCAGCAGAAGATCGTGGGCACGCCGGAACTGCAGCTGCTGTCGCCGGTAGCGCTAAATGTCGTCTGCTTCCGCTACCTGCCTGCTGGCGCGGAGGATGAGTTTGCCGACAGGCTGAACCAGGAAATCGTCATTGCATTGCAAGAGTCCGGCATCGTTGCGCCTTCTTCGACAACGATGGGCGGCCATTTCGCGATACGCGCAGCCTTGTTCAATCACCGCACCACCACGCAGGACATAGACGCCTTGCTCAATGCCACGCTGGCATTCGGCGGGAAGCTTGCTGCTTCGGCAGCCTTGAGCAAGGATCAACCCAGGGATCAAGCATGAAGCCCAGCAACCTCGCCCCCGTTTTCACCCCCGGCTCCAATTACCTGATGGGATTGGCGGCGATGCTGCGCGCCGCCTATTATTCGGTCAACCTGACGCCGTTGGGTAATGAACTGATTGCCCATCTCGACACCCATCCCGAAGACGCGAATGCGCTGATGGATTTGTCAACGATACTGTACATGCTGGGCAACCGCGAAGTGGCGGCAGCAACGCAGACCGAGGCGCTGAACCTGGCGCGTTTTTACCAGCTGCCCACGGCCGTCGGCAATGAAGTGAAGCTGCGGGTGCTGGCGCTGATGGTGCCGGGAGATTTTATGGCGAATACGCCCATAGAATTTTTGCTTGAAGATTCCGATGTCGCCATCGACCTGATGTATGTGATACCCGGCATGCCATTGCCGGAGCTGGTGCCCGACCATGATCTGCTGTTCATTTCAGTCGGGGAAGCTGAAAACACGCATGAACTGCTGGCACAGCTCGCTGAAGAAACACGCGACTGGCCGCGCCCGGTATTGAACCGCGCCGAAGATACGCTGAAGCTTTCTCGGGACAAGGTAGCCAGCTTGCTGAGCGGCGTTGCGGGCATCTGCATGCCGGTCACCGTCAGGGTGGAGCGTTCTGGGCTGGAGCGGGTTGCCTCCGGCGAACTTACTCCATTATCGCTGCTCGGCGATGGCGATTTCCCCATCATTGCCCGGCCCGTGGGCTCTCATGCAGGCCACGGCCTGATGAAGCTGCTGAACGCGGCTGACGTCAGGGCTTATCTGGACAGCATGCAGGAAGCGCAATTCTTCATTTCCCGTTTTGTCGACTACAGCAGGGGCGATGGCATGTTCCGCAAATACCGCATCGTGCTGGTGGAGGGCAAACCCTTCCTGTGCCACATGGCGGTGTCGGAACACTGGATGATCCACTACCTGAACGCCGGCATGGCGGAAAACCAGGCCAAGCGCGATGAAGAGGCTGTAGCGATGGCTGGTTTCGACGAAGGTTTTGCCGTGCGCCATGCGGCAGCGTTTGAGCAGATCTATGCCAGATTCGGCCTCGATTATGTCGGCATCGATTGCGCGGAAACCGTGGATGGTGATTTCCTGGTGTTTGAGGTGGACACAAGCATGATCGTGCACGGCATGGACCCTATCGCCCTGTATCCGTACAAGCCCGCAGCAATGCAAAAGGTGTTTACTGCGTTCCGCGCCTTGCTGCAGCGGTCCGTAGCGCCAGCTGCAAGCCAGGCCTGAATCGAGCAAAAAAAACTGAACCCTTATCACCTGTTGCCAGACCCTCAGTGAATGAAGATCCAGTTGAATAAACGGAGCCGAGCCATGATCGCCAGCGTTCCTGCCTATGCATTGCCTTCCACTGAGGAGTTGCTGGTGGCCGGCGGCGACGAGCGCATTGCGCTGGATATTTTTCATCACAAAAATAAATACGGCTGCTCCGCCACGCCTGCCGCGAACATGATTGCTTTTGGCTCGTGTACAGCGTCCGGCATTTCGGCGGAAGGCTATGCGACTGCCGAGCGGGTGCGGGAACAGGTTGCACTGGCGTTGAAGGATGCCTCGCCGGTGGATGTGTACCGGCGCGAGATGCAGCGCCTTCGCAGTAATCTTCTGGTTTTGTGCGGCCTGTGCGACACTGCAACGGACCTTGTGTTCGCTGCATCCGGCACGGACGTCCATCTGATCGCTGCGCAACTGGCCTCCACCTTGGCGGAAGGACCGCTGCACGTGATTATGGTATGTGCGGAAGAAAGCGGCAGCGGTGTGCCAGCGGCCTTGGGTGGACGGCATTTCAGCTCTGATACTGCAGCGGGAATGAATGCGGCCAAAGGCGAACAGGTCGCGCCGCAAGCGCCCGCGCCCGGTACCCTCATCCATGGCGTTAGCGTCAGCCACGTCGCTATCCGCGATGCCAGCGGCGGTGCGCGGCCGCTGGCTGATATTGATGCGGATACCCGGCAGCAGGTGGCCGATGCAATACAAGCCGGCAAACATGTGCTGCTGGTGGCGACGGATGTCTCTAAAACCGGCTGCATTGCCCCCAGCCCGCAATGCGCGGTCCAGCTACAGCGAGAGCAAAATCAGCAAGAGCAGGGCGGCAGGCTGCACGTACTGATCGATGCCTGCCAGTGGCGCATCGCGCATGCCAGTCTGCGCGCTTATCTCAACCACGGGTTCATGGTCGCCATTACCGGTTCCAAATTTGCTTCCGGCCCTTCATTCTCCGGCGCCTTGCTGTTGCCGGAGTCCTTGCGTGAACGCTTGCAGGGGCAGGCGCTGAGCGCTGCCATCCATGCCTATTCGATACGCGAAGACTGGCCTGAATACCACCAGGCAGCGCAGGCGCTGGAGCCGGGGTTCAATTTCGGCTTGCTGATGCGCTGGCAGGTAGCGCTGCATGAACTGCGCGCTTTTTATGCAATACCCGAAGCGCGGGCGCGGTACTTTTTACAGCGCTTTGCGGCCCGGGTTCAACAGCGCCTGCAAGAGGACCCCTGTTTCGAGGCGCTCGATACCACTGCACTGGACCGGCAGGCGCTGGGGCATATTCCCACTTGGGATGAGATACCCGGCATCATGGCATTCATCATCAAAAAGCCGGGCCAGTGCGCACCGCTCAGCAACGAACAGACGCGGCAGATCTATGAACGCCTGCAGGACCACAGCTATCCGCACATCAGCCCTTATCTGTTTCAGCTGGGCCAACCGGTTGCCTGTGGCGAGCGCGATGGCCAGCCGGTTTCTGCATTGCGCCTATGTGCCAGCGCTCGGCTGGTGGTGCAGGCAGTGGCCGACGCTCACGGCGACGGCGGCGACGCCATCATTGAGCAGGCGATGCTGTGTTTTGACGAGATTGCGGCAATGCTGCGCTAGCGCTGGTTTGGGCAGATTTACTGGCCAGGTTTGTTGACCTGGTAGCTGAGCAGTTGCTGCCTGGTGCGCGATTGTGCCTGGCCGTCCGGCGTAAAGGTTTCAGAAATGGACAGCACCTCACGCTTTACCTGCGGGCTATACCATGAAGTGATGACCACAAGGCCGGAGGCTAGCTTGCTATCCAGCGCCCAGTTATTTTTGTAGACAGTCTTGATGGCCTTGAACCTGCCTGCGGGCGTGTCTACTGTTTCCCAGCCCTTGACCTCCGCGTCGAAACGATTGGTGATGACCTGCATTTCGCTGGCGGAAGGTTCGCCCGGCTGATCGATGCCCGGTACTTCCTGGCGCAACTGGAAGCTCCATTTTTTGCCGGGTTCCAGCGGCCATTTGTAGAGTATCTTTTCCTGGCGCTCGCCGCGGAAACTCAGCACGCTGTTCATGTCGGCATTGTCGGTGGTCTCAAAAGCCTTGGGCATTTCCAGCTCGCCATCGCCGTTATTGGTTTTGCTTTCGACGAACATATGGACGTATTTGTCTTCTATGCCCACGGTTTTAAGGCTGACTTCACTGACTATCCTCGCCGAACCCAGATCCACCGTGTTGTAAGACCAGCTGTCATCGGTAGTCGGCTTGGGCTGGGCGGCGCTTTGCGCATGTACGGCGGGGGCAAAGGCCAGCCCGCACAGCAGCAACAGGCTGGAAAGGCTGACAGTGTGGCGGAACGAGGTGGGGTAGTGCGTTTTCATCAGGTCAATCCGGTTGCGGGAATGCCTGATTCTATGCCGGAACCCGTTTCAGCGTTGTGTTGCGGTATTGGCGGTTTTGTAAGCGCGCGTAAAACTTATCCGGTTTGGCGCCTTGATTCCCGCGCAGGCGGCGGTATTGTAAAAAAGTGTAGCCTAATGCAAATTAGCGTAGTGTGTCAGCGCTTGCCAGTTTTGCCACTTCTATCGCGCCCAGCCCGTCCACCAGCATGAAATAACCGGTGCGGGCAGTGAACCTGCTGCCTGTCAGCGTGGTGCCCGGTTTGACATGGCAGAACAGGCCCAGGCCTATGCTGCCGCATTGCATGTCATCGGAAGGCCTGCTGCCGGGAAGCATTGATTCCATTGCCCGGCGCAGCGTGGCTTCCGTTACCAGCGTGAACTTGCTTTCAACATTGGCTTCGTTATTGCCGGAGGCATTACCTGCGACCACGCGTGACGTATACCCTTGCTCTTTCTTGCGCAGCACCAGCTGTATAGGCGGATCTTGCCGGCTGGGGCGCAACTGGTAAGAGCCGCTGAAATGATCCGTTTCCGCTGCGGAGGCGCCAAGGCAGGCGGACAGCAGACCGGAAAACAGCAGAGCAGGGACCAGGGAATTTTTCACTAAAGCCAGTGGTTGACGTTGGTTTGGGGAAATTGCTTGCCGGATTCTACCATCGCGGTAGCCGGCTGAGAGCCTGATTTTCCCGGCCAGAGCCCCGATTTTGCTACAAATGGTTAACTAAAAATCCAATTCGCGCTCTCGTCAGGCTTGTCATGGCAACAGGCTTAAATGCCGGCGATGGACGCCGTTCTCCAGATGAAAACGGAGATTGCATGAATTTGAGTTGTTGTTGTGCTATTGTCTCCTGATGGCAACGCAAACTTTGTAAAAGTTGCGCATTTTGCCAACTCCCCAGGTATTCGCTGCAAATAATTCAACCAATAGAGGTGCATCATGAATAGTTATTTTTCCGGCCGTGCGTACGGCACGCTGTCTTTGCTGGCGCTGGCTACCGTATTGGCAGGCTGTGCTTCCTCGCCTATGCCGCTGGATAAAACTCCGGCTGTTCCGGATAGCTTGAAAGTACCTTCCGGCCAGGTGCTGTCGCAGGCTTTCCGCGCCACCGGCATCCAGATTTACGAATGCAAACAAAGCAAGGCCGATGCACAGAAATACGAGTGGGTATTCAAGGCGCCTGAAGCCACATTGCTGGATAATGCAGGTAATAAGGTCGGAACACATTAAGCAGGCCCTACCTGGGAGTCCAATGACGGCAGCAAGGTAGTCGGCGAAGTCAAGGGCAAGGACGATGGCCCGGACGCAAATGCGATTCCGTGGTTGCTGCTGAGTGCAAAAACAGTCACCGGCAAGGGCATTTTCAGCAATACGCAGAGCGTGCAGAGGCTGTATACAACCGCCGGTAAAGCTCCCGGTTCTGAATGCACGGCCAAGCTGAAAGATGCGGAAGAACGCGTGCCGTATACCGCAACTTATTATTTCTACGCAGCGGCAAAATAATTTGCCTCAATGCCGTAGCCGCGGCCCGGATTCCTTGCATGGAATCCGGGCCGTTGTACTTTCAGGTCTTCTGCAATTCCGCTATTTCCCGTGTATGATCATTTCGCCCCATTGAGGGAACAAGAAAGCTTCAAGTCCAAGACGCTTCACACAATAAACGGAGACAGCATGGCACATCCATTTCAAAAAATCGTTACCGCTATTTATTTGGGGATCATCGTGACATCGACCGCATTTGCACAATCCCGGCTGCCGACTGTCGCGCCGGAAAAATATACCGAAGAGCAGAAGAAAGCCGCTGAAGAATTCCTGGCTGCGCGCAAGACGCCGGTGTTCGGTCCGTTTGAACCGCTGATGCACAGCCCACAGATGATGAGCCAGGCGCGCTCCATGGGTGATTATCTGCGCTACCACTCGGCCATAGGCAATACGTTGAGTGAATTTGCGATCCTCGTCACGGCGCGCGAATGGACGCAGGACTATGAATGGCATGTGCATTATCCGATAGCGCTCAAAATGGGCATCAAGAAGGAAATTGCAGACACCATCGCGGACGGCAGGCGTCCTACCGGCATGTCGGAAGATGAAGAGATCGTCTACGATTTTTCCACCGAGCTGCACAAGAACAAGCGCGTTTCGGAGGTGACCTTTGCGCGTGCCGACAAACGTTTCGGCAAGGCCGGCGTGGTGGATCTGACCGGCATCAATGCGTATTACACGTTGCTGGCAATGCAGCTGAACGTGGCACAGTATCCTTTGCCTAAAGGCGGCAAGCCACTGGCGCGCTTTCCTGAATAAGCGCGCGGGCTGCTGATGGACAGGCTGAGTGTCATGCGATTGTTTGTGGATGCTGCTGCGCTCGGCAGTTTTTCTGCCGCCGGGCGCAAGCAGGGCTTGTCTCCGGCCGCTTCCAGCGCCTGCATACAGCGACTGGAAGTCTCGCTGAAAGTAAAGTTGTTCGAGCGCACGACCCGCAGCCTGCGCCTGACCGAAGAGGGTGAGCTGTACCGCCAGTACGGGCGGCAGGTGCTGGAGCTGATGAACGAGGCCGACCACGCGCTGCAGCAGGGCAAGGGCGTGGTGCGCGGCACGGTGGCGATCTCTGCGCCGTCGGATCTGGGGCGTAACCTGCTGCTGCGTTACCTGGATGAATTCCGCGCTTTGCATCCGGACGTGCGCTTTGCCTTGTCGCTGACGGACGGCACGGCCAATCTGGTACAGGAAGGCATGGATGTGGCCATACGTTTTGGCCAGCCGGCCGACAGCAGCATGGTGGCGCGGCTGCTGTTCGCCAACCGCCGTGTGATCTGTGCGTCACCGGATTGCATAGCGCGCCATGGCCGCCCCACATCGCCGGAGCAGCTTGCCGAGTTGCCGACACTGGTGCTGACCACTGCGCACTGGCCGGTCAACGAGTGGCGTTACCGTGTCATCGGCCCGGATGGATACGATGGGGAGGGCGTGCTGAAGTCCGTCAGATTGTGCAATACGCAGCAAAGCAATGACGGCGAAGTGATCCGCAAATGGGCATTACAGGGGCACGGCTTTGCACGCAAATCTTGGCTGGATGTGGGTGCGGATGTGCGTGCCGGGCGCCTCGTTACCGTGCTGGATGATTTTTTTGCCGACAAGGCACCGCTGAATATCCTGTACCACCAGAACCGCTTCTTGGCGCCACGCATCCGCTTGTTGGTGGAGTTTTTGCAGCAGCGGTTTGAGGCTTACGCAGCCGAACTGCAGGCTTAATTTTTGGCTAAGACAGGTAATTCCAAAAAATAATAAAATATGTTATTACATAATTTTTAGAGTTAAATTATGCAGTAGCATACTTTACTTTATTGCGATGATATGCTAAAACATACTATATTATTTAATATTATGCTTTAACATACCATGAGCCTGATTCCACAAATCAAAGCCCGGCAGCAATCGCTGGGCAAAACTACGCGTGAAATTGCCAAGCTCGTGGCAATGGCGCCATCCAACGCGACCAATTCGCTATCGGGAAAGATAGACGTGCGCGCTTCTACGCTGGAGGCTTTTGCCGGAGCGCTGGACGCAAGATGGATGCTGGTGCCGCGCCACCTGTTACCGGAAGTTGAGCGCCTGCTGGCAGGCAAAAGTGTAGGCCCGGACGACGTGCCCAGCGCGGCGCAGCGTTTTCTCGATGGTGAAAGCTAATGGGCAATGAGCTGAATCCACGTTACCTGGAGGTCTGGTTGCGCGACCTGCATGTGGGCTGGCTGTGCGAAGCAGGGCGCACCACGCGCTTTGTCGCAACCGAACCGTATATAGCCGACGCGCGCAGGCCGACCTTGTCGATGTCGCTGACGGTGCCCGGCAGCGATAGGCTGACCCGCGAGATTCTGCAAAATCCCTTTGACCCCGCGCTGTACCAGGAGCGCGGCGAATTGCCCGCTTATTTTGCCGGCCTGCTGCCGGAAGGCGACTTGCGCAAGAGGCTGGCGGCAACCAGAAAGGACATCCACGATACCGATGACTTCGGCATCCTCGCCGCTGCGGGGCTGGATTTGCCGGGTGCGGTAAAGGTGCTGCCGGCGGACCTGGACAAGCTGACCGACCATGCGCGCGCGGTCGGCGTCACTGGTGGCTCTGACAACCTGGAAATCGGCGTACCGGAGCAGGCGGCTGAAGGGGCTGCATCATTGTCCGGCATGCAGGACAAGCTGGCGCTGTCCACTGCGCACAAGGGAAAACGGTATACTTTGCCAATCAAGGGCCGGCTGTCCGATGTGATTGCCAAGCTGCCTACGCGTAACGATGATGCGCAGATATTCAATGAATATACAGCCATGCAACTAGCCCGTATTGCAGGCGTCAACATCGCGCCGTGCAGCACACGGCCAATGACCGACATCGAACTGCCGGACCTGGTGCAGGCACTGGGCGAAGATAAACATTTCCTGGCGGTGGACCGCTTCGACCGCACGCCGGATGGCGCCGTACACGTGGAAGACGCGTGCCAGCTGCAAACGCTGATGCCGGTCAGGAAGTATGCGGACACGCGTTATTTCGTGGCGCTGCTGAAAATACTGGACAGGCTGAGCGTGCGCGGCGTGGAAGATATCCGCCAGTTTTTTATCCGGCAGACGGTCAACACCTTGCTGGGCAATTCGGATGCGCACCTGAAAAATTTCAGCGTCATCTACCATAACGGCCTCCTGCCGGAACTGTCACCAGCCTACGATATAGTCTGCGTCAGCGCCTTGCCGGGGTTTGCGGGTTTTGCGACCAATGTCGCCATCGATGCCCAGCAACAGCAGCAGACGCTGCAAACCTACATGGACATTGCAACGCAGGCCGGCATTGCCGCGCGCATTGCCGCCGCCGCAGTCAAGGACACGGTGGAACTGGCGCGCACGCGCTGGCCCGATGCGCTGCAAGACTTGCCGGCGCCGCCAGCGGTAGACGCAGAAATACGGCGGCGTCTGGCGGTGCTGCCACTGACGCAGTAGCACCTGCAAAGTAATTCTTAAGTCGTCAATTAAGTTTTAGTCTTAAGTCTTAGGCCCTACAGCAGGCCGCCGCCCTCGATGTCCAGCACGGTGCCGTTGATGAAGCCGTTCTGCATAGCCATCAGATACACCTGGGCCACTTCCTCCGGTTGCCCGACCCTGCCCACCGGCAGGCCGGGGGCTACTTTTGCCATCACGGCATTGCGCGCATCGGAGCCTGCTGCACCCCACAGTTCGGTGTCGATGACGCCGGGGCTGACGATATTGACGCGGCGCGGCGCCAGTTCTTTGGCGAGATTCTTGCCCATTGCCTCCACCGATGCATTGACCATGCTCTTCAGCAGGCCGCCAGGGCCGGGTTTGCGCGCCAGGATGCCTGACGTCAGTGTGATGGACGCATCGGCAGCAAGATGGGGCAGGGCTGCCTGCACTGCCTGTATGTAACCAAAGACCTTGACGCTGAACGCCAGTTGCAGTTCTTCTTGCGACAGCGCTGGCAGTTTGGGTGAACCGACCCTGGCTCCCGAAGTCAGCACCAGATGATGTATTGGCCCTATCGCCGCAAATGCCTGGCCCAGGCTTGCTGCATCGGTAATGTCTGCGTTGATGCCGGTGATGCCATCGCCTGTAGCTGCGGAACGCCCCAGTACGGTGACCTTGGCTCCGGCTTCTTTTGCCGCCTGTGCGATGGCGCGGCCCAGGCCTGAGGTGCCACCGACGATGACAATGTTTTTCTGCTGCAGTGAATTGAGTGCTGACATGGTGTTTCCTTTTATAGAGTGCTCAGTGAGTGCAAAAAAGCTGGTGCGGACGATGCCGCTTGTTTTTCTAGCGCCTTGTCCGGGGCTTACTGCGCGATGACGCCCATTTGCTGCAACAGGCTCAGGTTGTCTTCCAGATGCCAGTTTTCGGCGATCTTTCCGTCGGCAATGCGGTACAAATCAAAGGCCTGGAAGTCGATGGTCTGTCCTTGCCCTTTGGTGTTGCCGAACTGTCCGCTGAAGTGGCCGCGGAAGTGCAGGTGCACGCCGACCCTGTCGCCGGCCACGACCATGTCTTCCGCCACGGCCGTCAAATCGGGCACCGCAGCCCTGAACGTGGCGGAAGCCTGCAGCGGGCCGGCAACGCCTTGCGGGCGTCCTGGCGGCAGGGTGCGGTCAGTGAAGTTTGAGGCCAGCGCCTGCTGCGCATACTGAGTATCGCCGGTATTCCAGAACGCCGCATAACGCCGCGCGGCCAGCACAGCAGAACCGGTATTGGTAGTGCTGGCTGCTCCTGCTGGTGCGCTGATATGCAGCGGGAGCGGCAAGCCTGCGTCCGAGGGTTCGGCTGCATGAGTTGCTTGCGAAGCCAGCGCCGTCACAGTGAGTAAGCCTGCCGCCATTGCAGTGATCAACCGGTTTGATTGCGTGCGTTTTATTGTCGAAGTGTGAACAGGTGACATGATTTTCCTCTCGGTGGTGTAAGTGTTAGTGCGTGAGAAGGATTGTCTGCCTATGGCTGGATTTTGATAATTGGCCTTGATGCGAAAAGATATTCTTGTTTTTGTTGAATATCGGCTGTAAGATTTACTTACAAATAAGTTTAGGTGAATCGTGGCAAAGCGTGTATATTCCGCCTTGTACTTGCATCAGGTCGTAATATTGTTGGTCCCAATTCCGCATGGCTGTTCCTCTGGTCGTTCTGTTTTATCTCCTTCGGTTTTAATTTCTTGGTTTCAAGTGCCTTTCGGGCAATCTTGCCTCTATTCTTAAAATAAAAGGAAATCACATGAGCAATCAAACAGGTATCGTAAAATGGTTCAACGACGCTAAAGGCTTCGGCTTTATTACTCCAGACGCAGGCGGCCCAGATCTGTTCGCGCACTTCCAGGACATCCAGTCCACAGGTTTCAAAAGCCTGTCGGAAAACCAGCGCGTTTCTTTTGAACGCAGCGTTGGCGCCAAAGGCGACAAAGCCAGCAACATCCAAGTTATTTCTTAATTCATTGGCCGGCATAGCCGGCTCTTGAAAGAAACGCTTTAAGCCCAACCTAGCTTGGAAGATTGAATAATTACCGGCCACAGGCACCGTGCAGATAGTACGGGCAGGTGGAAAAACAATCTTTAGGCAGGTGAAGCAAAAAATCGCCGAGGGATATCGTTGTACGATGTTCCGTTTGTGCAGACCGGCTCTTACCGGCCGGCCACCACGCAGATAGCATGGGGCCGGAAAATGGTTCAGCCGGCCAGCGGGATGAATGTCCCGCCAGTGAAGGGCGCCTTCAAAGGCGCACCGGAACGCACAGCCAGTTCTTGCCGGCCAGTAGTGCGCATTAGCGCCGCTGCTGGGAAATGGCTTAACTGATCGGCGAAGCAAATAATTCGACTATCGGATAACGGTCGCACAGCGATCTTGTCCGGCGCAGAAAAACGCAAACCCGTCAGGGACACCGTGCAGATAGCCCGGGTTTCTGGTGACGGCGGCACCATGCAGATAGCATGGGTTGCCGACTAGTTAATCTGCGAGAGTAATAGAGTGAATGGAAAGCCTGCTTATCGCGGGCTTTTTTGCGTTTACAGCCAGCTTTCTATGCGAAGTGGCGTTCGCCATCCGCCTCTTTTTCATCAAAGCGTTTGCTCAAGTATTGCTTTGCGGTAAAATTGAAAATTTCCCTGTGGAAATGCTAAATAATATCCCGTGCGCATCCCACCAGCATGGCAGAACGCACCAGTACGCAGCCTTTGTCGGTGCGAACCAACGCAGGCAGCTTTCCGGCTAGCCTTCTTCGATTAATAAGAGTATACAAGTCAAGTGCTTAGCAATTATGTGCCTTAAAACGGTAGGCATCGCCTATGGCAAGGTATGCGGAAGAAACCGCAGCCTGTGCAGACCTCTGAAGGGGACGGTGTGTTTACACGACTGATCAGCCGGACTTTCCTGCCGCCTAAAAGCGCGCCGCTCGATATGCAGCAGTGGCGCGAACAAGTGCTGTCCGCGGTGTTGTTTGCCGTGCTGGTGTTGGGCGGCATTACTGCTGTGCCCAGCATTCTGCTGGCGCTGAGCGAAGGCCTGCCTTCCATTGCGGTCATGGATGCCGCCGCGCTGATCTGGCTGGCCTGCATCTGGCGCCTGCGGCGCCTGCCTTACCGCGTGCGCGCCATCAATTTCCTGGGTTTACTGTACTTGGTCGGCGCATGGTTCCAGATAATGGGTGTTCCGGTCAGCCAGATCTATCTGAAGGCCGTGCCCATCATGGCGGCGCTGCTACTGGGCATGCGGCCCGCCGTGTATGCGCTGGTGCTGGACGCAATGACGATGCTGTGCATCGGTTACATCGGCAATGCCGGCCAGTTTGGCAGCGGCTTGCCTGACCAGCCTTTTCTGCGCTGGGTCATCATCACGTTGAATTTCAGCTTCGTCTGCACCGCAATCACGATTTCCTGCGCGGTGCTGCTGCAGAAGCTGGAAAAGTCGCTGGAGGCGCAGCGCGCCATCAGTGAATCGCTGAAGCAGGGGCAGGAAAGCCTGCGCGTGGCCAATGAAGAACTGCGCCTGACTGCCGCCGCGGTAGAGAGGCTGAATGATCTGGTGCTGATTACCGAGGCGCAGCCCATTTCGCTGGACGGGCCGCGCATTGTGTTTGTCAACGATGCCTTTGTGCGCCGCACCGGCTATACGCGCGAAGAAGTGCTGGGCAAGACGCCGCGGCTGCTGCAAGGCCCCAACACGCAGCGCCACGAACTGAAGCGCATACGGATGGCGCTGGAAAAATGGGAGCCGGTGCGCGCCGAGCTGATCAATTACACCAAGGGCGGCGAAGAATTCTGGGTCGAGGCCGACATCGTACCCATTGCCGATGACGCCGGCGTCTTTACGCACTGGGTGGCTGTGGAGCGCGACATCACCGAGCGCAAAAAGTCAGAAGCGCGCATCCATAAGCTAGCCTTCTTCGATGTGCTGACAGGTTTGCCGAACCGGCGCCTGCTGCTGGACAGGATCAGCACCTTGCTGTCCAGCGCGCGCCGTACTGGCCTGGTCAGCGCGGTGCTGTTTATCGACCTCGATCATTTCAAGAACATCAATGAAGCACGCGGCCACGCGGTTGGCGATGCGCTGCTGCGCCATGTGGCCAGGCGGCTAGGCAATCTGCTGCGCGAGATGGACACCGTGGCGCGCATAGGCGGAGATGAATTTGTGGTGCTGGTGTCCAATATCGCATCCGACATCCAGGCAGGCGCGCATGCTGCGCTGGCCGTGGCGGAAAAAATCCGCGATGCCATGGACCAGCCATTCGTCATCGATGGCCAGCCTTACAGTTCCGGCGGCACCATAGGCGTGACGCTGCTGCCCAAAACCGGCCAGTCTGCCGATGATTTGTTGCGTGAGGCCGATACGGCTATGAACCGCGCCAAGTCCGCAGGGCGCAACCAGATCGCTTTTTTTGAGTCGGCAATGCAGTTTGAAGTGGAGCAGCGGCTGACGATAGAAAGGGATATGGCCGAAGCGGTCGGCGGCGACCAGTTCGAGATGTACCTGCAGTCGCAGGTCAATTGTGATGGCGATGCGGTCGGAGGTGAGATGCTGATGCGCTGGTTCCATCCGGTGCGCGGTCCGGTATCGCCGGCGGTATTCATCCCGGTGGCGGAAGAGTCGGGCTTGATACTGAAGCTGGGCGAATGGGCGCTACGGCAAGGCTGCCAGACCTTGGTGCGGCTGGTGCAGGCCGGCAGGGCCATGCCGGTGTCCATCAATGTCAGCCCCAAGCAGTTCCGCCAGGCCGATTTTGTCGACCAGGTATGCGCAGTGCTGGCGGAAACGGGCGCGCCGGCTTCATTGCTGATACTGGAGGTGACCGAAGGTCTGCTGATCGACAACCTGGATGATACGATAGCCCGCATGCACCAGTTGACGGCGATGGGCGTGCGCTTTTCCATCGACGATTTCGGCACCGGCTATTCCAGCCTGGCCTACCTGAAAAAACTGCCGCTGTACGAGCTGAAGATAGATAAGAGCTTTGTCCGCGATGCGCCTGGAGATCCGGGCGATGCCGCCATTGTCCAGGCTATCGTGTCAATGGCGAAACCGCTGGGGCTGCGCGTGGTTGCCGAAGGAGTAGAAACCCGGCAGCAGGCTGATTTCCTGGTCGCCAGCGGTTGCGACTGCCTGCAGGGCTTTTTGTTCGCCAAACCCATGCCGGTGGACGAATGGTTAAGCCAGAAGCGCGAGCACGCTGAAACGCTGCGCATTTAGCCGTCCTAAGTACCTCTCTAGTCTATCTCTAGCCAGCTCAGCGGTATGGCCTACTCAAAAAATATTAACCCAGTGTAAGTTTTTTCTTTCTTTTGCGACTAATCGCCGACGATGGAGGTTCGTGCTTGATACCTGGCGCGGACTTCTCCCTGATCTGCTTGCAAAAGGAAGATGATGAGCTTTAGTAACCTTAAAATCAGCATACGGCTGGCAATTGCCTTCGGCACGCTGATGCTGGTCATGCTGGCGATGATTGTTGCCAATGTTGTACGACTGACCGAGATAGGCAGCAAGAACACAACCATCATCGACAAGAACTGGATAGGCGCATCCGCCGCGCTGGAGATCGACGCGCTGACGCAGGAAAACGGTAGCCGCACATTGGAATTGTTCATTCGGAGCGAGCAGGCCGACCGCATTGCGCAATATAAAACCATCGACGACAACCGCAAGAAGATCGACGCACTGGTGCAGCAGTTTGCGAAAGTCGCAAGCACGTCCAAGGAAAAAGAGGCTCTTTCCAGATTCGTTGCCGCACACAGCGCTTTTGTGGCTGCCTATACCAAGGTAGCGGATCTGATCGAAGAAGACCGGCGCGATGATGCGGTGGCGCTGATGACCACGGTGGCGCAGCCTGCAATGAATTCTGTGCTGGCTGTGATGAACGACATCATCAGCCTGCAAAAAAGCGAGATGGCAAGCAACGGCGGCGAGATCAAGGCAAGCATTGCGTTTTCCCGTACGCTGGCGCTCGGTTTTGGTTTTTTTGCGCTGGCCGTCAGTGCGCTGTTTTCATTTTTCATTACCCGCTCCATCACTCGTCCGCTGAATGTCGCGGTAGCAGCAGCCAAGCGGGTTGCCGAAGGCGACCTTACTGGCAACATCGACGTCAACCGCAATGATGAGGCAGGGCAGTTATTGTCGGCCTTGTCAGGCATGAATGCCAGCCTTACCACGGCAATTGCCGAAGTCCATGCAGGTACGCACAACATTGCCATTGCCTCGGATGAAATTGCAGCCGGTAATGCCGATCTGGCTTCCCGGACGGTGACGCAAAACAGCGCACTGCAGGAAATTGCCGCCTCCATGCACGGGCTGACTGCGGCGGTAATGCAGAACGCGGGCAATGCCGGCCAGGCCAACCTGCTGGTCATGTCCGCCTCCGAGGTGGCGACCAGGGGTGGGCAAGTCGTGGATGAAGTGGTGGTTACGATGGGCGCAATACGCGAAAGCTCGCGCAAGATTGTCGATATCATCGGTGTCATTGACGATATTGCGTTCCAGACCAATATCCTGGCGCTGAATGCGGCCGTGGAGGCGGCGCGCGCCGGTGAGCAGGGCCGTGGATTTGCCGTGGTTGCCAGCGAAGTACGTCATCTCGCGCAGCGCAGCGCCGTGGCGGCGAAGGAAATCAAGGCGCTGATAGGCAGCTCTGTCGAGCGCGTCGACCATGGCACCGAGCTGACAGACAAGGCCGGCCAGACCATGCAGGACATTTTGCTGTCCATCCGCCAGGTGACGGAGATCATGTCCGCCATTACCGCTGCTGGCCGTGATCAGAGCACAGGTATAGAGCAGGTAAATCAGGCCATTACGCAGATGGATGAAATCACGCGGCAGAATTCGGTGTTGGTAGAGCAGGCGATGGCGACCGCGCAAAACATGCGTGGGCAAAGCACGGCGCTGGAGCGTGCTGTCAGCCTGTTCCGATTACGCTCTTCCGACATGGCCGCTGGTTTGACGGAAGAGCGGGCGGCTACGCGTTTCGCGCCCGCGATGGCGCAACGGGCGCGTAGCAAAGCGCCGCGGCTGTCCTGAAGCCGCTGTGCTGCTATTCGTATAGCTCGACTTCGCCTTCAATCTCTACCGGGATATTAAACGGCAGTTCAGCCATGCCCACCGCGCTGCGTGCATGTGCGCCGGCAACGGGGCCATAGAGTTCGTTAATCAGGTCAGAGAAGCCGTTGATCACGGACGGCTGTTTGTTGAAGCCGGGCGCTGAATTGACCATGCCCAGCACCTTGACCCAGGCCGATATGCGGTCCAGGTCGCCAAGCGTGCGCTTCAGGCTGCCGAGTATCGATAGCGCAGTGAGGCGGGCGGCAACATAACCTTGTTCCACCGTCAGATCTTTGCCGAGCTTGCCCAGCGGCTCGGCGATGGAGCCATCCGCAGCTTGCGGGCCATGGCCGGAAATGATGGCGCGCTTGCCGATGACACGCACGAACTGGAATGGCAGCTCCACTCCCGGCGGCGGTGTAACGGCCGGCGGCAGCACCAATCCCATGGCGGCGAGGCGTTCTTCTATCTTCATGTTGCGTCCCTGATTGAATTCAAAAAAACCATTGTAGCAAGTCCGCGCAAGCTTGGTGGGGCAAGCTCATGTATTATCCTTGTGGACAAGACAATAAAATGAAGCAAGATAAACGTATAGAAATCCGGCATCTGGTTGAGGTACACGGATTCATCACATCATGGAATGGAGAAACAACATGAGCAGCAACACCGGCACTACTGATTACGAAACCATCAAATACGACATCAGCGACCACATCCTGACGATCACGCTAAACCGGCCGGAAAAACTGAATGCCTTTACCGGCAAGATGATGGCGGAACTGATCGACGCCTTCGACAAGGCCGATGCAGACGACGATGTACGCGCTATCATCATGACTGGCGCCGGACGCGCCTTTTGCGCCGGCGCTGACCTGTCCAGCGGCGCTGCCACATTCGACTACGCAAAACGCACCGACAGACCGGAAAAACAAGGCTCGCCGGTCACAGCGGACGGGCAGATGGACTGGAGCAATGAGTTGGTGCGTGATGGCGGCGGCAGGGTGGCGCTACGCATCTACGAATGTCTGAAACCGGTTATTGCGGCCATCAACGGCCCTGCAGTCGGCATCGGCATCACGATGCTGCTGCCGTGCGATATACGGCTGGCTTCCGAAGAAGCCCGCATCGGTTTTGTTTTTGCGCGTCGCGGCATTACGCCGGAAGCCTGTTCCAGCTGGTTCTTGCCTAAGCTGGTCGGCATCAGCCAGGCGCTGGAATGGACCTACACCGGACGCATTATTCCCGCGCAAGAGGCTTTGGCCGGCGGCCTGGTGCGCAGCCTGCACAAACCGGATGAATTGCTGGCGGCTGCCCGCACGCTGGCCACCGAGATCGTGCAGAATGCCGCGCCGGTGTCCATCGCGCTGACGCGCCAGATGTTCTGGCGCATGTCCGCCGCCGACCACCCGATGGAAGCACACAAGATAGACAGCCGCGCCATCTATTCGCGCGGCTCGGCAGCAGATGCCAAAGAGGGCGTGGGCTCTTTCTTGGAAAAACGGCCAGCGGTGTTCACCAACAAGGTGTCGCAGGACATGCCTTCGTTTTTCCCTTGGTGGCCAGAGCGGCCGTATAAATAAAAAACTTCTGATTAAATTACAAATAAATCGGACATTGGAAATGAAAAATATGCGAATGTGGTGTCAGGCTTTGCCAAAAAATCGCTAACCTCGTTTTATCTCCCTCACCCTAACCCTCTCCCGCACACGGGAGAGGGGATGTCCTTGATGTACTGATAAAACTCCCTCCCCCGCGTGCGGGAGAGGGCTGGGGGGAGGGGAGTGGCACTGACATAGAAGACTTATTGCTACGGACAAGAAACAGATCAAACTCGGGGAGTTTTATTGTTTTCGTTGAGTGTCGGATTTATTCGGAATTTCCATAAGTAAAATCGACAAATAAAAATAAGTGAAACAAACATGCGAGAAGATGTGAGTGCGATGACACAGCGGAGCTTTGGTGACTGACGGCGTCTCGCTATTCAACGCCAACGCCGCTGTTGAAGCGGCGCGGCTGCTGCATGAAGCGGGCCGGCTTGAGCAGGCAAGACAGGCGTATCAACATATTCTGGAGCAGGCGCCGCAACATGCGGACAGCCTGCATCTGCTCGGCGTGCTTGCACACCAGACCGGCGACCATGCAGCTGCTGCTGCGTTGATCCAGCAGGCCATCGACACTGCAGCAGACCAGGCTCCCGCTGTCTATCATAACAACATGGGCTCAGCCCTGCGCGCTAGCGGAAGCCACGCGCAAGCAATAGTCGCGTTTGCCGACAGCATCCGCATCAACCCGGCCTATGCGCCCGCGTATTTCAACCTGGGCGTGGCGCTAAGCGACGAAGGCGACTGGCAGGCGGCATTACAACGTTTTACCACGGCCTTACAGCTGGATGGCGATTT
>JAYSKH010000110.1:0-7040 GCA_043726505.1 Undibacterium sp.
GGCCGATCTGCTGGGTTGACAAAACAGGCATAGCAAAGCGAGCACAAGGAGAAGCGGCAGCGAAATGAAATGGTGCACCGCGCAAAAAATGTGCAGCATTTCGGGGCGTGAGATTATCAAAACAACCATGTTGACTCGTGATTGCCATGAAATTGAGTCAAATACCCGTAAATTGCCGCTGGCATAGCAATTGCTGAACAAGTAGCAGGAGCGCAATGTGCTCCCGGCGCCAATGGCGGCGCCAACGTGAATTCGGCTAACGGCGGTCGGTTCGCTTCAGACAAAGGCGTCTTTCCATATTGAGTTTTCAGTATGGCGAGGTGCCTTTTTTATTTGCTGATGTGTTTCCGTCAGGTCGCCGCAGAGCCTTGATGTGAATTTTCCCGGAGTGCAGACATGTTGAACAATGTATCCAATTCTGACAATGAAAGTGTGGCCGGTAATGAAGATCAGATTAACCTCAAACGCCGCACCGTCATACAGAGTGCAGGCTTGCTGGCAGGAGCGGGCATGATGGGATTGGCAACAGGCGGCGCATGGGCCGCGGGCTCCGACAAGCCGGAAAAAGAAGAAGTCAAAGTAGGGTTTATCCCACTGACCGATTGCGCATCGGTGGTGATGGCTTCGGTGCTGGGTTTTGATAAAAAATACGGTATCAAGATCGTGCCGTCCAAGGAATCTTCATGGGCCAGCGTACGCGACAAGCTGGTCAACGGCGAGCTGGATGCTGCACATGTGCTGTACGGCTTGCTGTATGGCGTGCAGCTGGGCGTGAGCGGCACCAAGAAAGACATGGCGGTGCTGATGACGCTGAACAACAACGGCCAGGCGATCACGCTGTCCAAAAAGCTGGCTGACAAGGGGGCGGTGGATGGCCCCGGCCTGGCAAAACTGATGCAGACCGACAAGCGTGAATACACGTTTGCGCAAACCTTCCCGACCGGCACGCATGCGATGTGGCTTTACTACTGGCTGGCGGCCAATGGCATTAACCCGATGAAGGACGCCAAGGTCATTACCGTGCCGCCGCCGCAGATGGTGGCAAATATGCGGGTCGGCAATATGGACGGTTTTTGCGTAGGTGAGCCGTGGAATCATCGCGCTATTGCAGACGGCATCGGCATTACCGCAGTGACCACGCAAGACATCTGGAAAGACCATCCCGAAAAAGTGCTGGGCACCACGGCAGAGTTTGTGCAGAAATATCCGAACACCGCGCGCGCACTGACGGCGGCAGTGCTGGAAGCCAGCCGCTGGATCGACGCTTCATTGTCCAACAAGACCAAGATGGCAGAAACCATTGCCGACAAATCCTATGTCAATACTTCGGTGGATGTGATCAACCAGCGTATTCTTGGCCGCTATCAGAATGGCCTGGGCAAGACCTGGGACGATCCTAACTACATGAAGTTCTTCAATGACGGCGCGGTCAATTTCCCTTACCTGTCCGACGGCATGTGGTTCCTGACTCAGCAAAAACGCTGGGGCCTGCTGAAGGCAGACCCGGATTATCTGGCCGTGGCCAAACAGGTCAACCGCATCGACATCTACAAAGATGCAGCGGCGATGGCCAAGGTGAACGTGCCCAAAGACCCTATGCGTACTAGCAAACTGATGGATGGCACGGTTTGGGACGGCAAGAATCCCGCTGCGTATGCGGCGTCATTCAAGATCAGGGCATAAGGAGGTCGCATGAATACGATGGTCCATGGAGTAATCGGTGACGCTGGTGCGGCGGTAGCTGCAGATAGTGTCAAACCGGAAATACACGAAGCAGCTGCCGAGCCAATGGCGACTACGGTCGTTGCAAGCGCAAAGGAAGAGCGGCTTGTGCCGGGCTCTGACGCGGCGAGGGCGCGTTCCAAAATGCGTCCTTTTTTGCTGACGGTGCTGCCGCCGGTGCTGGGCATCGCTTTTTTGATACTGGTGTGGGAAATCATTGCGTATAAAAATACGGCCTTTCCGTCGCCGATGGTAACGCTGGAAGAAGCGATCAAAGTGTTTTCCGATCCCTTCTATCAAAAGGGTCCAAATGACCAGGGCATAGGCTGGAATATTTTTGCGTCGCTGAAGCGCGTTGCCGTCGGCTTCGGCCTGGCTGCGGTGGTGGGCATTCCGCTGGGTTTCCTGATCGGGCGTTTCAAGTTTTTGTCCGGCATGTTCAACCCCATCATCAGCCTGTTGAAACCGGTGTCGCCGCTGGCCTGGCTGCCTATCGGCCTGCTGGTATTCAAATCTGCCAACCCTGCCGCGATCTGGTCCATCTTCATCTGCTCCATCTGGCCGATGATCATTAACACGGCCATAGGCGTGCAGAGGGTGCCGCAGGACTACATGAATGTGGCGCGCGTGCTGAACCTGTCTGAATGGAAAATCGTGACCCGCATCCTGTTTCCTTCAGTGCTGCCGTATATGCTGACCGGCGTTCGCCTGGCGATAGGCACGGCGTGGCTCGTTATCGTTGCGGCAGAGATGCTGACCGGCGGCGTCGGCATAGGCTTCTGGGTCTGGGATGAATGGAACAACCTGAATGTGCCGCACATCATTATTGCGATCGTCGTCATCGGCATGGTGGGGTTGATTCTGGAGCAGATGCTGGTGTCACTGGCCCGTGCGTTTACCTACGAAGACGTAGGCAACTAAAAACGAAGTAGCAAACCCGGAAAGCGATCATGGAAAATACCGACCACACATCTCCAAATGCAAAGTACATCGACATCCGCCAGGCGGAAATGGTGTTCCATACGCGCAAGGGCAGTTTCCATGCGCTGCGGGACATCAACCTCACGGTGCGCAAGGGCGAATTCGTCACGCTGATCGGTCATTCCGGCTGCGGCAAATCAACGCTGCTGAACCTGATAGCGGGCCTCACCAAGGCCACGTCCGGCGCACTGCTGTGCGCGCACAGGGAAATTGCCGGCCCCTCGCCGGAGCGCGGCGTGGTGTTCCAGAACCACTCGCTGTTGCCGTGGCTGACCTGTTATGAAAATGTGTATCTGGCCGTGGAACGTGTTTTTGGTGCGACAGAAAACGGCACCAAGTTGAAGATGCGGACGATGCAGGCGCTGGCGCTGGTAGGGCTCACCCATGCCGAGCAGAAGCGCCCGAATGAAATTTCCGGCGGCATGAAGCAAAGGGTGGGCATTGCGCGCGCGCTGTCGATAGAACCCAAGGTCTTGCTGATGGATGAACCCTTTGGTGCACTGGATGCGCTGACCCGCGCGCATTTGCAGGATGAGCTGCTGAAAATCGTTGCCAAGACCAACTCCACCGTAGTGATGGTCACGCATGACGTGGACGAGGCGGTGCTGCTGTCGGACCGCATCGTTGTGATGACCAACGGCCCCGCCGCAACTATAGGCGAGATATTGCAGGTACGGCTGGACCGTCCACGCGACCGTGTGGAACTGGCGCAGAATCCACTGTATTCCGAATACCGGACGTCGGTGCTGGAGTTTTTGTATCACCGCCAGTCGCACCCGGCAGCTGCTTGACGGCGGTAGCCAGTGAGGTCGCTGATGGCCGCATCATGCGCTTCGGTGTAAGCTATCGCCATGGAAAATACAGACACCCACGTAAATAAAGAGCCGTTCGCGGCCGCCCGTTTTATCAAAGAGATTGGACGAGGCAAGGATGGCGCGCGCAGTATGTCGCGCGAAGACGCGCAACTGTTGTACAGCGCGATGCTGGAAGGACGGGTATCCGACCTGGAGATGGGCGGCATCCTGCTGGCGATGCGCATCAAGGGAGAATCCACCGACGAGATCGCCGGTTTCATGGCCGCGGCCGAGGCGCAGATGCAGCAGCTTGCCGCGCCAGCAGGCGCGCAGTACGCGCCGGTAGTTATTCCGACGTACAACGGTGCGCGCAAGAAAGCCAACCTGACGCCTTTGCTGGCGCTGCTCCTGGCACGGCGTGGCGTGCCGGTATTGGTGCATGGCGTACTGCGGGATGCCGGTCGCGTGACGACTGCCGAGATACTGGAAGCCTTGCAGCATCCGGCGGCGCAGTCGGCACAGCAGGCAGAGGCGCAGATGGCCGCTGGCCAGCCGGCTTTTATGGCCATCGACGTGCTGTCGCCGGCGATGGCGCGGCTGCTGGCTATGCGCCGTGTACTGGGTGTGCGTAATTCCACGCATACGCTGGTGAAGATATTGCAGCCTTTCAAGGGCGCTGCATTGCGCTTGAGTTCGTACACGCATCCCGAATATTTCACGATGCTGCAGCATTATTTCAGCCAGGTGGCGCCGCATGACCGGGGAGATGCCTTCCTGATGCGCGGCACCGAGGGCGAAACCGTGGCCAATACCGGCCGCGCGCAGCAGATAGACTGGTTTCACCAGGGGCAGTGCACAACGCTGGTTCACACGCACCAGACCATCGTCGGTGAATTGCCCAATACGCCGGATGAAAAAGACGCCACCGTAACGGCAGAGTGGATACAGGCGGTGCTGGACGACAAGATACCGGTGCCGGCCAGTATTGCTGAGCAAGTCGAACATTGCGTGCTGGTGGCAAAGATGCTGGCGGAGCGCACGCGCTAGGCCGGCCAAAGCGACGGCCTACTTTACTTATCGACGAGGATTTATGCATCAGGATCATAAACAGACCAAACAGGCAGGCAAGGTTATCCTGGTCGGTGCCGGCCCCGGCGATCCGGAGCTGCTGACGTTGAAGGCCGTCAAGGCGATTGCGCAGGCGGATGTGATCCTCGTAGACGATCTGGTAAATCCTGAGGTATTGCAGCATGCGCGTGAAGGCGTGCGGGTGGTACAGGTGGGCAAACGCGGCGGCTGCCGCTCTACGCCGCAGGCTTTTATCGAGAAGCTGATGCTGGCCGAGGCCCGGGCAGGGTTTTGCGTGGTACGTCTCAAGGGCGGCGACCCGTTTATTTTTGGGCGCGGCGGCGAAGAGCGTCGCCACCTGATGGAGCAGGGTGTGCAGGTAGACGTGGTCAGCGGCATCAGCAGTGGCCTGGCTGCGCCCGCATCGCTGGGCATACCGCTAACCCATAGGGACTGGTCGCAAGGCGCCATTTTTGTGACCGGCCACGGCAAGAATGCAGACAGCAATCCCGACTGGGCCTTGCTGGCAAAAACCGGCATGACGCTGGTGATCTACATGGGCGTTGCCCATTGTCGCGACATCCAGCAGGCCTTGCTGGTGGGTGGCATGGCGGCGCACACGCCGGTAGCGGTCATTCAATCCGCCAGTCTGGCCAGCCAGGCGCAGCTGATTACGACGCTGGAGGCAATGGCTGCCGATATAAGCGCGGCTGCGCTGGGCAGCCCCAGCGTCATCGTCATCGGCGATGTCGTCCGTTGCGCGGACAGCATGGCGGATGCCCGTATGCATGCCGATTTCCAGCCGCCTGCCATTCTCAGCCAAGGCTAAACGCCTGATCGGCTACAATCACGCCTGCTTAGTAAGCGTAATCATATTAATCAGAAGCGGATAGCAGCAGGCATGAGTAAAAAATTTGATGTTGCGGTAATCGGCGCCGGCGCCGCAGGCATGATGTGCGCGTCGGTTGCCGGGCAGCGCGGCAAGAGCGTGGTGCTGATCGACCATGCCGGCAAACTGGCGGAAAAAATCCGCATCTCCGGCGGTGGCCGTTGCAACTTCACCAATCTGCACGCAGGGCCGGCCAATTTCTTGTCCGAGAACCCACACTTCTGCAAAAGCGCGTTGTCGCGTTATACGCCGCAGGATTTCCTGGCGCTGGTCAAGCGCTACAAGATCGCCTTCCATGAAAAACATAAAGGCCAGCTATTCTGCGACAACAGCGCAGAAGACATCATCAATATGCTGAAGGCCGAATGCGACGCAGGCAAGGTGGCCTGGCGCATGCCGTGCAAGGTGGATGATGTACAGCGTGCAGCGGATGGCGAAGGCTTCGTTATCCACACTGCGCAGGGTGAGATAAGCGCGTCCAGCATCGTCATTGCCACGGGCGGCCTGTCCATTCCCAAGATCGGCGCCACCGATTTCTCTTATAAGATTGCAAAGCAGTTTGACATCAAGCTGATAGAGCCGCGCCCGGCGCTGGTGCCGCTGACCTTTGATGCTGCGTCCTGGGAGCCGTTTGTGCCCTTGTCCGGCATCTCACTGGAAGTGGATATAGAAACCGGTGAGAAAAAGAACAGGGCGCAGTTCAGGGAAGACTTGCTGTTCACGCATCGTGGCCTGTCCGGCCCGGCGGTATTGCAGATTTCCAGCTTCTGGCAGCCGGGTCAGGCAATACAGGTCAATTTGTTGCCCGAGATTGACGTGGCGCAAGAGTTAATAGAAGGCAAAAGCACGATCAAGAAAAATCTGTCCAACCATCTATCGCAGCATCTGCCTGCGCGCCTTGTGGATGGTTTGCTGGTCGCCAACGGTTTTGCACCGGATGCCCGTGTGGCAGACATGCAGGACAAGAAGTTGCGCCAACTGGGTGAGAACCTGAACCGCTGGGTGCTGGTGCCGAATGGTTCCGAAGGCTATCGCAAGGCGGAAGTGACACGTGGCGGCGTCGATACCCGTGCCTTGTCGCAACAGACGATGATGGCCAATAATGTGCCCGGCCTGTATTTCATTGGCGAAGCAGTAGATGTGACGGGCTGGCTGGGCGGCTATAATTTCCAGTGGGCATGGGCTTCTGGCGTTGCTGCGGGGCAGGCTGTATAGCTGCCTGCATAGGGTTGTTGTATTTTGGCCGCACGGATACTGATGGCAGTATCGGCACTACAGCTGGTTTGTACTCGGGAGAATTTCTTGTACTTTTTCCTATACTCCCCTCGGCAGTACAGGGGAGCCGGGCAGAAATCTGATTTTTCAGGCCGGTGCAGAACAGCGGTAATGTGCTTTCTGCATAAAAAATAATCACGGGCCTTACAAAGCTTCAAAATTTCTGCTATTATCTCGGTCTTCCCTTAAATTTTTCATTGGTTCGAACTTACATGACCACAATTCGCCTTAAAGAAAACGAGCCGTTCGAAGTCGCTATGCGTCGCTTCAAGCGCACCATCGAAAAGACCGGTCTGTTGACCGAATTGCGC
>JAYSKH010000111.1:0-5843 GCA_043726505.1 Undibacterium sp.
GTCCGGTCCGTTGGTGATCCACATCTTGGTGCCGTTCAGGACGTAGCGGTCGCCTTTCAGGTCGGCACGCAACTTCATGCTGACGACGTCGGAACCGGCATTCGGCTCGGACATGGCCAGGGCGCCGATATGCTCACCGCTGATCAGCTTCGGCAGGTATTTGGCCTTTTGTTCGGGCGTGCCGTTGCGGTTGATCTGGTTCACGCACAGATTGGAATGGGCGCCGTAGGACAGGCCCACCGACGCGGATGCGCGTGAAATTTCTTCCATGGCGATAATGTGCGCCAGATAGCCCATGTTGGCGCCACCGTATTCTTCGCTGACGGTCATTCCATGTACGCCGAGCTCGCCCATCTTGCGCCACAAGTCCATCGGGAACTGGTCGCTGCGGTCGATTTCAGCTGCACGAGGGGCGATTTCATTGGCGGCAAATTGTTGTACGGCTTCGCGCAATGCGGCGATGTCTTCGCCGTGGTCAAAAGTCAAACCTGGGAGATGGAGCATGTCATCCTCACTTTATTATGGGTGTACTGAATACGTACGGGTCAAATATGTTCAATGGTGCAAGCGCCTGCTGCCTGCTGTCTTCCGGCTTCAGGCTTCAGGCTTCAGGCTTCAGGCCTTGGGTATTACAAATAATGTCTGCTGCATGATGGCGCACAGCTTTTCTTCGCCTTTATCCACGGCAAATACTTCGGTGCTGGATACAACCAGTGTCTTGCCGGCCTTCAGCACTTTGCCGCGCGCCACCAGTTTGTCACCCATGCCGGGCGCAACGATGTTGATCTTGTACTCCGCTGTCAGACACTCGCTGGCCGGCATCAGCAGCGTGTTGGCGGCGTAACCGCCGGCGGAATCGGCAATAGTGCCGATCACGCCGCCATGGAAGTAACCATGCTGCTGCGTCACCGTCGGCCCCATGGGTATCGAGATTTCACAACTGCCCGGCGCCATTTCCGTCAATTGCGCACCCCATGCCGTCATCACACCCTGTTTGCTGAAACTGTCCAGCAGCAGCAACGCAACTTCGTGCGACAAAGGGCGCGGCGCTTTGACCTTGTCAGCCGTCTTGCTCACGCCATTGCCGGCCTTGCTGCTATCGAGACTGTTGCTTTCACTTGGCATTACGGCTCCGCATGGACACTGTTCCGGGTAAAAATGATACCCTCAATTGACGTTTACGTAAACGTAAAGCAGCCCTATAATTCGCTGGTACTGCCGCTACCGTATTTTTACGTTGCCAGTTTTTCCAGCTTGGCTGGTTTTGTTGCCTTTTTGACCTTGGCCGGCAACTCCCTGGCCTGCAACAGCAGCTTCTGGCTCTGTTCTTCATGCGCGCCGATCTCGGCCAGCATGATCTCGATATCCTCGCGCTGCTGCTCCAGCGCAGCCCTGTGCCTAGCCAGTACTTGCAGGAAGCTTTGCAGCTGGACTTCGGTATCCTTGGGCGAGCCGTACATGTCCACCAGGCTCTTGATGTCGGACAAGGACAGGCCCAGGCGTTTACCGCGCAAGGTCAGCTTCAGGTGCGTGCGCTCGCGCGCCGTATAGACCCGGTTGCGGCCGCCTGGCCCCTCGCGCAGCGGGCTGATCAGGCCCTGGTCTTCGTAAAAGCGAATCGCGCGCGGCGTGATATCGAATTCTCGCGCTAGTTCGGTAATGGTATAGGTAGGCATTATGGGCAGGATCTGGGCTGGCGGTTTTAACTGGGGAATCGGCAAAACAGCATGAAATGCAAAA
Source organism: Undibacterium sp. (assembly GCA_043726505.1). GTDB lineage: Bacteria > Pseudomonadota > Gammaproteobacteria > Burkholderiales > Burkholderiaceae_D > Undibacterium. Next base: position 1,741 of record JAYSKH010000111.1, read on the forward strand.
TCTGATTACAATCTCTATCTGAATCGCAGTTTACGTAAACGTCAAATAACATTGTAGGGCATTCTGCGCATTTAGCGAAACTGCAGCGGCCATCAGCAAAAATATAAAAGTGAGAGACGAATGAATCCGCTGGAAATGCAATTGAACTATCCCTTAGGGGACACCCTGCCGGAAACCGGCAAAGTCCTGGAAATAGCGCCTGGCGTGCTGTGGCTACGCATGGGCCTGCCGTTTGCGCTGAACCACATCAACCTGTGGCTGATCGAAGACGATTACGAAACCGAGCATGGCATCGTGCATGGCTGGACGGCCATCGACTGCGGTATTGCCAGCGACGCCACGCGCGATGCGTGGGAAGTGCTGTTCGGCTCGCAAACCGAGGGCTTGCGCGGCCTGCCCATCATCCGTGTGCTCGCCACGCATTGCCACCCTGACCATATCGGCCTGGCGGATTGGCTGTGCACGCGCTGGAATGCGCCATTGTGGATGACAGCCGGCGAATACAGTTTTGCGCGCATGATGTCGGCCAGCCTGCCGGGCGCCGACGGCACTGCGATGTACCCGCATTTCAGGAAACACGGTCTGATCGACCCTGCCATGCAGGAAAACATCAAGGAACGCAAGGGCCACTACACCAAGCTGGTGCCTTCGGTACCAGCCGCCTACCACCGCATGCAGGACGGCCATGATGTAAAAATGGGCGGCCATCAGTGGCGCGTGATCACCGGCTTTGGCCATTCGCCGGAACATGCGGCGCTGTTTTGCGCCGACCTGAACCTGCTGATCTCGGGCGACATGGTGCTGCCGCGCATCTCCACCAATGTGTCGGTGTTTGCGATAGAACCGGAAGCCAATCCAGTGCAGCAGTATCTGGATTCGCTGAAGAAATTTTCGGATCTTCCAGAAGACGTGTTGATCCTGCCTTCGCATGGCAAGCCGTTCAAGGGCCTGCATACGCGCATACAGCAACTGAACGACCACCATATTGAACGCCTGGCGGAAGTGCTGACTGCCTGTGTAACGCCGCAGTCTGCAGTAGACATCGTGCCCATCATGTTCCCGCGGGCGTTGGACTCGCACCAGATGACGTTTGCCATCGGCGAGGCGCTCGCGCATTTGCACAAGCTGTGGATAGACGGTGCATTACGCCGTCAGCTGGATGACGATGGCGTGCTGCGCTTTGCAGTGAAGTAAGGAGTCGGGCCGCTGCTAGGCGGCCTGCCTCAGCCGATCCAGGTAGCCTGCCCTGATGTGGCGGGCCATCTCCTGCGCCGGCGCGCTTAGCGGCATCAATGACTTGCACAGCGTGATGGCATAATCAGGCAATACGGGCAAACCATGGGAAGCATCCAGTATCTGCAGATCCAGCGGCACGGTAGAGGCCAGCCACGCGGTAATGGTCATATCCATACGCACGGTAGCGCTGATGGCTTCTATGTTGGTGTTTTCAAACACGGTGCGCCATGGCAGGCCTTTTGCATCCAGCGCGGCAAACATCCTGGGGCGGAAAACGCAGGTTTCGGTGACGATCGCTACCGGCAATGGCCGCTTGCGGTAAGCTTCGCCGCCGGCGCCGCCTACCCACACCAGCGGTTCCACCGCCAGACATTCACCACCGGCCCCCGGCTCACCGGCCGGCTCCTCGATCAGCGCCAGCTCCAGCTTACCGGCGCGCAAGGCTTCCAGCAGTTCCGCCGACGAGGCAGACATCAGCGATATCTCTACGTTCGGGCAGCTCTGCGCGAAGGACTTGAGTATCTTCGCCAGATGGGTACCGACCAGATCATGCGGCACGCCCAGCCGCAGCTCGCCGGTAAAGGCCGGCGCACTCATTTCAGCCCACACCTCATCGTTGAGCCGCAGCATGCGCCTTGCATGGCCTAGTAAGCGCTCACCCTCGCCAGTCAGCCTGGCCCCGTGGCGATCCCGCTCAAAGACAGCGCAATTGAATAGTTGCTCCAGCCGCTTGATCTGCTGGCTGACAGCGCCTTGCGTCAGATGCAGCTGATTGGCGGCGGCGGTGATGCTGCCGGACTCGTAGACGGCAACAAAACTGCGCAGCAGAACTATATCAACGTGGCGAAACATGGCAGCAACCCATTAGCAATCGTAATAGATAAGATAAAAAACATTCGATTGTCTAATTATACGCGCGCGCTTTACCATCACATCAACAACAGCATTTATATCAACATCGGGAGTAAAACATGCAGGCAGTCAATTTCGCTAAGGCGCTGGAGCAAGTCACGGAATATTGGACGCCGCGCATCATCGGCAGGGTCAACGATCAATACCTGAAAGCCGCCAAGTTGAAGGGGGAGTTCATGTGGCACAGCCATGCGGATGAGGACGAGCTGTTTTACGTCATCTACGGCACTCTGACCATGCAACTGGAAGACCGTGATGTGCATCTGGGGCCGGGTGATTTTTTTGTGGTTCCCAAGAATACCCGGCATAATCCGGTTGCTGCGGAAGAATGCGGACTAATCCTGGTAGAAAGCGTGACCACCCTCCACACCGGGGATCTGCAAACCGACCGCACGGTGTCCATAGAAGACCAGTTGGCCGGCTAAAACCTTCCATCCATTTAGTTTTATTCATGCCGGCCAACGTGTGCAAGCGCGCCGGCCGGCAATGTCATTTCATCACCTCATGAACAAACCTGCTGCCAGCACCTATATCAAACTCGTCTTTGTCGCCATGTTCTGGGGTGGCACCTTTATCGCAGGGCGCATGATCGCCGGCACGATACCGCATATGATTGCGGCCGCCGGCCGTTTCATGGTCGCCTGCGCATTGCTGATTCCGCTGGCCTACAAGCTGGAAGGCGGCTTGCCCAGGCTGACGCGGCAGCAGATGGTGGCTACGTTTGCGCTCGGCGCTACAGGGATTTTTTTGTATAACATCTGCTTCTTCAAGGCGTTGTCGATCATGCCTGCGGGCCGCACAGCCCTCTTTGTGGCGCTGAATCCCACGGTCACGGCGCTGGCGCTGGTGATCTTTTTCCGCGAACACCTGAGTGCACGCAAATGGCTGGGAATTGCAATTGCGTTTGCCGGCGCGGCTGTCATCATCACGCGCGGCGATCTGGCCGGCGCGCTGCATGACATCTCGCAGTCCGTAGGCGTCGGTGAACTGATCATGTTCTGCGCGATCTCCGCGTGGGCGGCTTACACCATCATTGGCCGTCACGCACTGAAGGGGCTGACGCCGATTGCCGCCACCACTTATGCATCGCTGTGGGGATTGTTGCTGCTGTCTGTAGGCGCCGCCACGGAAGTGCCCAGCATGGACTGGAGTCTGGTAACGTGGAAAGTTGTTGGCGCCATCGTTTATCTGGGCGCGTGCGGCACAGTCATCGGTTTTGTCTGGTATTACGAAGGCGTGAAAGCGCTGGGTCCGGCGCGCGCCGCCGTATTCAACAATTTGGTGCCGGTATTCGGCATCAGTTTCGGCGCGCTGATGCTGGGCGAGCCAGTGCTGGCTTCGATGGTGATAGGTGGCCTGCTGGTCATCGCCGGTGTTACGCTGACCAATCGCTGACTTATTTTGATCTAATATTCCATCAGCTTTTTCAGGTACCGCAAGCCGCGGATGGCGCGGCTACCGTACCAGGAAATCAGCTCTCCATCCACGAGGCACACCGGCTTGCCTATCTGCCTCTCCAGTGCATCGACATGCTCTTCGGTAAACCGATACGGTTCGCTGGACAGCAGCACCATGTCTATGCCGCGCAGCATCTCGTCGTTCCAGTCGAACACCGGATAACGTTTGTCACTGGCGGGAACCTGCCAGGTTTTCCAGCCTATCAGGTCTAGCATATTGGCAATATAGGTGTCACGTGACACTGTCATCCACGGGTCCTTCCAGATACAGTACAGCACCGTTTGCGGCTTCCGCTGTAGTGACGGCGACAGTGCCTGCAACGCCCGCTGAAATTCCGCGCTCAGTTCCTGTGCACGCTGCTGCACATTAAAAATTCCACCCAGCAGCGCATATAAGCCGAGATTGTCTACCGGCAGCACCGGATGCGTGACGATCACATGCGGAACGAATTCCGCCAGTAGATCAACAGTGGGCTTTTCGTTTTCATCGATATTAAC
>JAYSKH010000112.1:0-10111 GCA_043726505.1 Undibacterium sp.
CGCTGCCATTCAGGCTCAGCGTGCCGGCGCCCAGCTCCAGCGCCAGGCTATCGCCAGACTGCTGCTGGATCACCGATAACGGCGCATCGCCTTCCGGCACGGCCAGGCCGGCGCGGTGCAGCAGTGCGCGCGCAATGATGGTTTCCGAAAGCGGCAGCGGCACGCGGTGGAAACCTATCGCATGGAATACCGGAAAGGCATCGGCCCATTTTCCATCCAGTTCCTCTTCCGTTTCTCCGCCCAGCACATCCGCATAACCGCTTTCCGTCACTGCCTGCCACAGGCCGGCCTGCCATGCGCCCGATTCAGCCGCATCCAGCACGTCGCGGTTGATAATGCCGCCAAAAAGGCGGTTCACGCCCTCGGCTATCATGTCTTTGATATCGCTCATCTCAGTCCCAGTCCTTTTGCAATGATTCCGCGCAGAATTTCCCGTGTGCCTCCGCGCAATGAAAACGATGGTGTTGCCTGCACCGTATAGGACATCACCTCATCCAGCGTCGAGGCTGCATGTCCGGCATGTTCGGCCTGTCCAACCTGTACGCCGAAAAGCTCATGCGCCAGCTCCGGTATGCGTTGTTCCAGCAACGCTCCCTGGTCCTTGACGATGGCGGCCAGCAACGCCGGGTTTTCCCCGCGCGCCAGCAGGCCGGCAACGCCTAGCGACATTTCGCGCAAAGTGGCTACTTCCGCCATGACCTTGCCTATTACCAGTGCATGGTGGTTGTCTGAGGCAGAGGCGGCATCTATCATTTCCAGTATCAGCTGGATGCTGCTCAGGTAACGCTCCGGCCCGCTGCGTTCCAGTGTCAGTTCGGCAGTGACCTGGCTCCAGCCGTCGCCGCGCTTGCCGACCAGGCTTTCGGCCGGAATCAGCACGTCTTCAAAGAACACTTCGTTGAAATGCGCTTCACCCATCAGGTTTTTGATCGGGCGTATTGTGATGCCCGGCGTCTTCATGTCGATCAGGAATTGCGACAATCCCGCATGTTTGCTTTCTTCTCGCGTTCCGTCGGTACGCAGCAGCGCAATCATGTAGTGGGCGTTATGCGCGCCAGACGTCCACAGCTTGCTGCCGTTGACGACCCAGCCGGCATCGGTCAGCTCGGCGCGGCTGCGGATGGAGGCAAGGTCGGAGCCGGAATCGGGCTCGCTCATGCCTATGCAGAAGCGCAGTTCTCCGCGCGAGATGCGCGGCAGCAGATCGTGCTTGGTTTCTTCACTGCCATAGCGCAGGATCAGCGGGCCGCTCTGGCGGTCCGCCACCCAATGCGCGCCTACCGGAGCGCCTGCCGCCAGCAGTTCTTCCAGCACGACATAGCGTTCCAGTGCCGAGCGCTCGTGGCCGCCATATTGTTTCGGCAGCCGCATGCCTATCCAGCCGCGTGCACCCAGCTTGCGGCTAAATCCCGGGTCGCTGCCCGACCAGTTCTTGGCGCGCTCGCTCGGCGGCATATCGGCCAGTGCTTCTGCCAGAAAACTGCGTACTTCAGCACGTAGTTCCTCGCAATGGGCATCCAGCGTGCAGGGTAATATCGCTAAACTTTGCATTTTATATACTCGTGAAGGGACAGCGCGGGCCAGGGCCAGCCTGCCGTCGGTTGGCGGCCGGAGCCGCATTGTGTTTAGTTTTTGCCGGTGTTCGCCGGTGTACTGACGATCGGTTGTCAGGCCATCAGTCGCCGACCAGTCCGCCGAACAATTGCCAGGTTTTGCCGTCGAAACGCTGGAACTGGAATTTATGGAAAATGCGGTATTCGTCAGGCGCGGTGTTGATGCGTATGCCTGGCACCATCAGCGACAGCTGCAGGTCTTTCAGCGCAGTGACTTGTTTCAGGATGTTTTCGCGAGTCAGATTGTCGCCGCAGCGCTTCAGCACTTCGGTCGTCAGCTCGCCTATCAGGTAGCCTTGCACGGCCATCGGGTCACCGGTATTGGCCGAAGGGTTGTACTTGGCCATCCAAGCGCGCCAGGCCTGCATGCCCTTGTCGTTTTCCCAGGTCTTGTCGTTTGGGTCCTTGATAAAGGCGGGCGCTACGACGCCGACCGATTTCTCCAGACCAGCCGGTTTCAGTACCGACGTGACGGAAGTTGATACGGTTGGCAAGATCATCATCGGCTTCCAGCCTATGTCATGCGATTTGGCGATACCCTGGGCGGCGAACTTTGGCGTCGCTTCATTGAAAAACACATCGGCGCCCGAGGATTTAAAGGCGGTAATCTGTGAATCCACGGTGGCGTCGGCAGTGGAATAGTTAGCTTCGGAGACAATGCTGATCTTCTTGCTGTCCGCCAGGCCTTCCTTGAAGCCGCGCAGATAATCCTTGCCAGCGTCATCTGCGGGGACGATGACGGCAACCTTGGCATCCGGTTTTGTCGCCGCGATATAGCGGCCTATGGCCTTGCCTTCCGCCGCGTAGCCGGGGCTGAAGCCTATCGACCACGGGAATTCCTTGGGCTGCGAAAAGCGCCCTTGTCCGGAACCGACAAACAGTTGCGGAATCTTGTTGACGTTCATGTATTTCTGCACGGCCAGCTGCGGGCCGGTACCTATGCTGCCGCTGAGGAACAGCACCTTGTCCTGCTCTACCAGCTTGCGCGTCTGCTCCACCGTCTTGGCAGGGCTGTAGCCGTCATCCACGCTGATGAACTTGACCTTGCGGCCATTGATGCCGCCTTCGGCGTTGACCTTGTCGAAGTAAGCTGACATCGCCTTGGCGATTTCCTGATAGGCCGAGGCAGGGCCGCTGTACGGAGCGGTATTGCCGATGCGGATTTCGGTGTCGCTGGCGCCGGCGTCGTATTTCTTTTGTGCGAATGCAACAGCGGGGAGCAGTGCCACGCCGAGTGCCAGCGCGGGGATCAGCGAATGCTTGAGGTTTTTCATATTGTCTCCTGGTTGGAAATGTTGTTGTCTTTTTTTGCTTTGAATAATCGGGATATCAGTTTCCCCAAGCCACCGGCTATGCCAGTAGGCATGATGAATACAAAGGCAATCAGCAATACGCCATACACGGCGCCGGCGGCGGATTTGGATACCTGTTCCGCAAAATTGGGTAAAAAACCGATCAGGGTCGCGCCAAACAGCGGGCCGCTCAGCGTGCCCAGGCCGCCGATGACGGCGCCCACCAGCAAGGTAATGGACAGGAACATCGTGAAGCTGTCCGGCGACACATACTGCACCGACACCGTGGCCAGCGCGCCCGCCACGGCCATGTACATTGCGCTGACGCCGAAGGTCAGTGATTTCACCATGACCAGATTGACACCCATCGCGGAAGCAGCGACAGGATGGTCACGCACCGCAATGATGGCGCGGCCCATGCGCCCGTGCAGCAGATTGCGCGCCAGCACAAACATTAGCAGCGCGACCGCCAGCGACAGGTAATAAAGCCACTGGTCCTGTGTGATTGGCAGCCCCAGTGGTACGTCCGGCTTGGCAATGGTGATGCCCTGGAAACCACCGGTCCAGTCGTCAAACGCGCCATATTTCAGCAACTGCGGCACTGCCACAGCAAGGCCGAAGGTGGCCAGCGCCAGATACAGGTTTTCTAGCTTCAGCGCCGGCAGGCCGAACAGAAAACCGGCTACGAAGCCTATCGCCGCTGCTGCGGGGATCGTCCACAGGTACGGCATGCTGTAATGGTCGATCAGGATGCCGCTCGCATAAGCGCCGATTGCATAAAATGCGCCGTGACCCAGTGAGATCTGGCCGTTATAGCCCATCAGGATATTCAGGCCCAGCAGCGCAATGGCATAGCTGGCGATCATCGTCCACTGGAAGATCTGGTACGGCGTGATCAGCAGCGGAATTAGTACCGCAGCGATGACCAGCAGCGTGACAGCGGTCTGCTGCCGGCGCGGGCGGCGGCGGATGGCAAGAGTCTCCGCGCTATTGCTGGGTGTTGCTGCAAGCTCTGCGGCACGTTTGATTTGCATGGTTTCTTTGGATGTGATGGTGATCATACGCGCCTGACCGTTTGTTTGCCCCAGATGCCTGCCGGCTTGAACAGCAGCACGACGATGATCAGTACCATGGCGGCGGTAAAACGCAGCTCATTGCCTACATAGACGCCGAGCAGGTCTTCCACCACGCCGATGATGAAGCCGCCGGCAACTGCGCCCAGCGGATTGTTGATGCCGCCCAGCAGCGCGCCCGCAAATGCGTACAGCAAAATACCTATCATCATGTTCGGGTCCAGGAAAACGGTGGGCGCCACCATCATGCCGACTACTGCGCCGATGGCCGCCGCCAGCCCCCATCCCATGCCCAGCATGCGGCCCACCGGAATGCCGGCCAGCCGGCTGGAAACATGGTTGTCCGCTGTGCCACGCATGGCCAGGCCCATTTTTGTATACCGGAAAAAGACGTACAGCAGCCCCAGCACGATCAGCGTCATGAAGACCGCGCCCAGCTGATGCGGACTGATATAGCTATTGTTGAGGAAAGCCATCTGGCTGAACGGGCTGGGGAACTGCTGGATCGAATACCCCCAGATCCAGCCGGCGATGCTGTTAAAAATCAGCAGCAGGCCGATGAACACGGTCACCACCGACAGTTCCGACCCATGGCTGACGGGCCGGATGATAAAACGTTCTATCGCCATGCCGCCGACGAAGGATAGCGCGATGGTTACGAAGAACGCGCCCCAGTACGGCAGGCCCGCATGCATCAATGACAGTGCGATATAGGTCGACACCATTGCCATTTCGCCCTGCGCAAAATTGACCATACCGGTGGAGCGGTAAATCATCACCAGCGCCAGTGCTGCGCTGGCATAGATGCTGCCGTTGGCGAGCCCGGCAAAAACCTGATGTATCAATGCTTCCATTGTTTTTCTCCTGGATCAGCTGCCGAGATAACTCTTGCGTATCGCTTCGTTTTCACGGATTTCCGGCGATGGGCCGGAAATGACGATACGGCCGGTTTCCAGCAGGTAGGCATAGTTGGACATTGCCAGCGTCATTGCCGCATTCTGCTCGACCAGCAGGATGCTGACCTTCTGTTCGCGGTTGATCTGTTTCAGCAGCTCAAAAATTTCCTTGACGATCAGCGGTGCAATACCGAAGGACGGTTCATCCAGCAGTAGTAAAGCCGGCTTCATCATCAGTGCGCGTGAAATCGCCAGCATTTGCTGTTCACCGCCCGATAGCGTGCCGGCTTGCTGGCCACGCCGCTCTCCCAGACGCGGGAACAGCTCGTACACCTGCGCGATATCTTTAGCTACGGCTTGCCTGTCCTTGCGGCTGTAGGCGCCCAACTGCAGGTTTTCTTCCACGGTCAGGCCCATGAAGGTGCCACGTCCGTCCGGCACATGGGCCACGCCCAGTTGTGCGATGCTTTCGGTATTCAGGCCGCATAGTTCCTTGCCGCGCAGGCGGATGGAGCCGGCGGTGCGCACCATGCCTGTCAGCGCGCGCAGCGTCGTGGTCTTGCCGGCGCCGTTCGCGCCCAGCAGCACGGTAATGCTGCCTTCCTCAACGCCAAAGCTGATACCTTGCAATACCCGGCTGGCACCGTAGGAGGCAGACAGGTTATTGACTTCCAGCAGCATGCTCATGCGGCCTCCGCGCCAAGATAGGCCCGGATCAGGTCCGGGTTGTCCTGCACCTGAGCCGGCGTGCCATCGGCGATCTTGCGGCCGAAGTTCAGTGCCACGACATGGTCAGACAGGCTCATCACCATCTCCATATGATGTTCCACCAGCAGCACCGTCAGGCCGAAGTTCTGGCGGGCTTCCAGGATCAGGCGTTTCAAGCCGCCCAGCTCTTCATGATTCAGGCCTGCGGCGGGCTCATCCAGCAGCAGCAACCGGGGTTCTGCCGCCAGCGCGCGGCCGAACTCTATGCGTTTCTGTATACCGAAAGGCAAGTCACCGGCAGAGGCGTCCAGCCATTTCCCCAGGTCCAGGAAGCGCGCGATTTCGCGCGCAGATTTTTCTACGCTCGCCTGCTCTCTGCGCACTGAAGGCAGGCGCAGGAAATTGCTGATGAAGCCGGAACCGGTACGGCTATAGCTGCCGACCATGATGTTTTCCAGCACGGTCATGGTCTTGAACAGCGCCAGATTCTGGAAGGTGCGGCCTATGCCTATGCCCGCCATGCGGTGTTCCGGCAAGCTCAGCGTAGGCTGGCCGTCGAACACGATGCTGCCCTGGCTTGGCCGGTACAGGCCGCTCAAGCAATTGAACAGCGAAGTTTTGCCGGCGCCGTTGGGGCCGATCAGGCCGCAGATTTCACCACGGCTGACCTGCATCGAAACGTCGTCCAGCGCGACAATGCCGCCGAATGCCAGGCGCAGGTTATGCACTTCCAGCAACGGAGTTGCGGTGTTGCCGGCGGCTGTCATGGCGCGGCCTTGGTGTTGCCGTGTGCCTGCAACGATGCTATTTCATCTGTAGTGAAACCGGCTTCCTGCAGAATTTCGCCGGTATGCTGCCCCAGTGAAGGAGCCGGGCGACGCAGCGACACCGGCGTTGCGCTGAATCTGGCAGTAGGACGGATTTCCCTGATGCTGCCCTCGGTCGGATGCTGGTTTTGCTGGAACAGGCCGACGGCCTTCAGATGCGGATGTTCAGGGATGTCGCCCAGCTGGTAAATCTGTGTTGCGGGGATATCCAGTTCATTGCACAGCGCCAGCCATTCGGCGGTGGATTTGCCCGGCGTCAGTTCACTCACGTGCTGGTACAGTGCGCGGATATGGGCATTGCGCTTCAGCCTGTCGGAAATACTGTATTTGTCTGCCAGGTCTTCGCGGCCAGCGGCGCGGAAAAACGCCTGCCAGTGCTTGTCGGTATACGGCAGCATGCTGATCCAGCCATCGCTGGTGCGTGTGGGTTTGCGGCCGCCTTCCAGCAGGCGCGCATATCCGGCTGGGACGGTGGAACCGGCAAAGGTCATGCCGCCCATGTGTTCCGTCAGTACGAAAGCCGTCATGGTTTCCAGCATGGGTACTTCAACGTACTGGCCTTCGCCATGGCGTTCGCGATGCAGCAGTGCGGCCATGATGGCGTTGGCGACGACAATGCCGGTCGTTTTGTCGGCGATCAGGCTGGGCGTGTAGGCAGGGGCATCACGGCCGATGGAGCTGACGCTGGCCAGGCCGCAGGCTGCCTGAATGATGTCGTCAAAAGCAGGCTTGTCCCGGTTGGGGCCATCCTGGCCAAAGCCGGTTGCCGCGCAATACACGACTTTCGGGTTCAGCGCCGCCACCGCTTCATAGCCAAAGCCCAGCCGCTCAATGGCCGCCACGCGCATATTGTGCACGACGACATCCACAGTGGGGATCAGCCGCTTGATGGCAGCCACACCCTCCGGCGTTTTCAGGTCCAGCACGATGGAGCGCTTGTTGCGGTTGATCGCCAGGTAGATGGAACTCATGCCGGGGTTTTGCGATACGCCGTTAGCACGCATCATGTCGCCTTCCGGTCCTTCTACCTTCAGTACGTCGGCGCCGAAATCCGCGAGTATCTGTGTGGCCACTGGCCCCAGCACGACGGATGTCAGGTCCAGGATGCGGATGCCATCCAGCGGGCCGGTACTCTGCCGCGCGCCAGGCGCGGCATTTGCTGCTGCATTCATTGAGTTTGTCTCCGGATTTTCTGTTTTTTTTGTATTGATGCTGTGTACTGCGACGAATTATTTGCGCTGGAACGCAGGCAACCGGCGCTGCGCCATCGCGGCGACACCTTCGCGGAAGTCCTCGGTGCGGAACTGTCCCAGCTGAATTGCCAGTTCGCGCTGGTTGGCGGCGACGATGCGGTCGGCCATGCCCTGGCGCAGCGTGTCACGCGTGGACTCCACTGCCAGCGGCGCGGACGCGGCAATCTCCTGCGCCAGTTCCAGCGCGCGTTGCCTTAGCTGGTCTTGTGGCACCAGTTCATCCACCAGCCCCATCGCTAATGCTTCCGTGCCGTTGATGCGGCGTCCGGTATAAAACAGCAGCGCAGCTTTTTGCGGCCCTATCAGATGCGGCAGCGTGACGCTCATGCCAAAGCCGGGGTGGAAGCCAAGGCGGTTGAAGTTGGCGCTGAAGCGCGCTTCCTGGCAGGCGATGCGGAAGTCTCCTACCAGCGTCAGACCCATGCCAGCGCCGATGGCTGGCCCGTTGACGGCCACGACGATAGGCTTTCTATTGCGGAACAGCCGCATCGCTTGCCCATAGAAAGGAGAAGGATCAACACCGGGCGCGTTGCCGGTGGTGGGTGTGCGGCCGCTGAAATCGGCGCCGGCGCAAAAAGACGATACGCCCGAGCACAGTACGATGCTGCGGCAATTGTCGTCGCTATCCAGCTGGTCCAGCATGTCGGCCAGTGCGTGGACAAAATCGATGTCGACAAAATTGTGCGGCGGGCGGCGCATTTCTATCACTGCCACATGCCCTTCAAATGTCAGGGCTATTTGTGCTGCTGCTTCAGCTGCTTCTGCGTGCTCAGTCATTTCTACTATCCTCAATCTACAATTTTTTATTGGAACTGCTTTTTTCTCAGCATGATCATTCGCGTCTCCGAACGACAGGAAGCCGATTATAGGCAGCGAAGTTTTAGCTGCGCTATACTCGAATTTCACTTACTGAAATTGTTTGAAATCTCCATTCGATGCCTACTTCGCCCGCAGATACAGCAACGACGTCCAGCCGCAGTTTGACGCAGAGCAGCAAAAAATTTACCCGCGATACTGCCGGCAGTCAGTCTCTGGAGCGTGGTTTGCAGTTGCTGCGGGTGTTCCGCGCTGGCGTTGCGGTGCTGACCAACAGTGAGCTGGCGCTACGTACCGGCTTGCCGCGGCCCACCGTCAGCCGGCTGACGCGCTCATTGGTGGATGCGGGTTTCCTTAATTACGATTTGCCGCGCCGCGCCTACCGCTTGTCGTCAATCTGCCTGAGTCTGAGCGATGCCTATGCGCGGGCAAATCCCGAGCTGGGCATTGCCGAGCCTTTGATGAAACAGGTTGCGGATAGAGAGAAAGTCAACATCGGCATGGCCATTTCCGACCAGTCGGGAATGATCTATCTGCTGGCCTTCCGCGAATCGGCAGATGCGGTTTCTAAAACCCGCCGGCTGGTGCCCGGCTCGCACGTGCCGATGGAGATGACTGCGATAGGGCGCGCCTATCTGACTGGACTGGAAAGCGCCGAGCGCGACGAGAGGATGAAAAAGTTTTCGTCAAAAGCCGGCAGAAAATGGCCGGCGCTGAGAGCAGAGCTGTCCCGCTGCAGTGACGAGATCGAACGACTAGGCTACTGTACGGCAGAGTGGGAACCGGGCGGCCTGTTCGGCATCGCCACCAGGCTGTGGGCGCCGGATGGCACGCTGTATGCAATCAACCTGAGCTTCCAGTCTGTTGATGCCGATAGTAGTACGCTTATCGCCCGGCTGGCGCCGATACTGCTGCAACTGGTGGCGGATATAGATAGGGCATGGAAGCAAGGCGTGGAATTTTTTCCCGAATAGACAAAGTTGGCTTGCTGGCCTGATTCTTTAAATAGAGGCAAATAAGCCGCGCTGCTTGGGCCATTGGTATTTTGCCGACCGTCTATCCTTGATGCTGGTCAAATTCCGTGCCGTGTTCGCGCTGCCTCCCGCGCGCGAACATCCGCGCACATGTACTTTAGTACTTTATTCAAGGATCAGAGCCATGAGTTCCGTCAACTCGCTTTCCACGACTTACAGCGCCATACTTGCCGCCAATGCGCTGAAAAAGAAACCTTCCGAAGACTCCCAGGCGGCCGTGCCTGTACCTAGCGACATCAGCACCACGCCGGGCTCCAGCTCGCCCGACGCAAAACCCACGATCACCGTCGCCCGCTTTGAAGACATTTACAACGGCCATGTGCTTGCCTGTGTGGATACCAACGGCGATCAGAAAGTGTCGAAAGAAGAATTCAGCAAGCAGATACTGGCAGCAGGCGGTTCTCAATCGCATGCGGACGCGCTGTATAAGGCGATGGACAAGGATGGCGATGGCACGGTGTCGGGCCAGGAATTCATCGACAATATCAAGAGCCCGTTTGCGAAAGAAGGTTACGCACAAAAGATACTGGACCTGATGCAGCAGATCCGGGGCGGCCAAAGCACGGCGCCAGTGCAGGGAAATATCCTCAATGCCGACG
>JAYSKH010000113.1:0-6101 GCA_043726505.1 Undibacterium sp.
CGATGCCGTCCAGGCCGCTGCGGGTAACGCCTTGCAGCCGGTATTTTTCAGCCAGTTTGGCTTCTTCCGCATTGTTCAATACAAGGCAGCCGCGCACGCACAACATCGACCTGGATAAGGTAGAAGCTGTCATCACCCCCAGGACCAAGGCCATCATTCCCGTCCACATGTGCGGCCTGCCCTGCGACATGGATAAACTGTATGCGCTGGCGAAAAAGCATAATCTGCGCGTCGTCGAAGATGCGGCGCAGGCGATAGGCTCCACCTGGCAAGGCAAGCGCATAGGCTCTTTCGGCGATTTTGCGTCGTTCAGCTTCCAGGTCAACAAAAACATCATGACAGGCGAAGGCGGCTGCCTTGTATTGAACAATGCGGAAGAAGCCAAACTGGCTGAAAAATACCGGCTGCAAGGCGTTACCCGCAGCGGCCTGGACGGCATCGATGTCGACGTGCTCGGCGGCAAATACAATATGACCGACATCGCCGCGGCGATAGGCCTGGGCCAGATGAAACACCTGGCGGATTTCAATGCCAAGCGTCTGGCGCTGGCAAAGCACTATTTTGCAGCTTTCGGTGACGACTTTGAAGCCCAGACCGGCGCCGAACTGCCGATTGCCGATTTTGAACAGTGCAACTGGCACATGTTCCACATCGTTCTGCCAGAGCGCATCAACCGCGCGGCATTCATGGAGCAGATGATGGAAAAGAAAATCGGCCTCGGTTACCACTACCGGGCTATCCACCTGTTCAGCTACTACCGTGCGCGTGGCTTTACCGACGGCATGTTCCCTATCGCGGAAAGGGTCGGCAAGCAGATCGTGACGTTGCCGCTGTTTCCGTCCATGACAGAATCTGATGTGGAACGCGCCGTAGCTGCGGTAAAATCCTGCCTTCAATAAAATAAGCGCTGCCCGATGAAACCAGAACTGTCAGTTGTCATCCCCGTCTATAACGAAGAAGCCGGCCTGGACCGCCTATACGCACGCTTGTACCCGGCGCTGGATGCGCTGGCGGCAACCGGCGTCAGCTATGAAATCGTTTTCGTCAACGACGGCAGCCGGGACGGCACCGCGGCAATGCTGGCAACCCAGTTCCGCCTGCGCCCGGACGTGACACGTGTTGTGCTGTTCAACGGCAACTACGGCCAGCATATGGCGATACTCGCGGGTTTCCAGGCCACGCGCGGCGACATCGTCGTCACGCTGGATGCCGATTTGCAGAACCCGCCGGAAGAAATCGGCAAGCTGGTCGAGAAAATGCGTGAGGGCTACGATTATGTCGGCTCCATCCGCCGCAAGCGCCAGGATTCCGCATGGCGCACGTATGCATCCAAGGCGATGAACCGGCTGCGTGAGAAAATTACCCGCATCAAGATCACCGACCAGGGCAATATGTTGCGCGCCTACGGCCGCAACGTCATCGACCTGATCAACCAGTGCAGCGAAGTCAATACCTTCGTGCCAGCGCTGGCGTATACATTTGCCCGTAAGCCAACCGAGATCATCGTTGAACACGAAGAACGCGCTGCCGGCGAGTCCAAATATTCGATCTACAGCCTGATACGCCTGAATTTCGACCTGATGACCGGCTTTTCGGTGGTGCCGCTGCAGATTTTCTCGATGCTGGGCATGATACTGTCCGCCGCATCCGGCGCGCTGGTGATCTGGCTGTTGGCCCGGCGCTTCCTGTTCGGCGCGGAAGCCGAAGGTCTGTTCACGCTGTTTGCGATTGCCTTCTTCCTGATGGGCGTCATCCTGTTCGGAATAGGTTTGCTGGGCGAGTACGTGGGCCGTATCTACCAGCAGGTGCGCGGCCGGCCGCGTTATGTCGTGCAGGCAGTGCTGGAGCAAGGCAGCGCCGACAGGCCGGATAGCAACTGAGCAAGACAGGACAGCAAACATGGAAAATGAAGATTCCTCCAGGCCGCCGGTAAAGGCCGTCGTATTCGCCTACCATAGCGTCGGCGTGCGCTGTCTGAAAGTCCTGCTGGCGCGAGGTGTGGAAGTGGCACTAGTCGTCACTCACCAGGATAATCCGGCCGAAACCATCTGGTTTGAATCGGTGGCGGACCTGTGCCAGGAGCACGGCATTCCTACCATTACACCCGCCGATCCGAAATCGCCTGACCTGATGGCGCAAGTGGAAAAAATCCACCCTGATTTCATTTTCAGCTTCTATTACCGCCACATGCTGCCGGTTGAACTGCTGGCGCTGGCCAAGCGCGGCGCGTACAACTTGCACGGTTCGCTGCTACCCAAATACCGTGGCCGCGTGCCCGTCAACTGGGCAGTGCTGCATGGAGAAACGGAAACCGGCGCTACGCTGCACGAAATGGCCGCCAAGCCCGATGCCGGGGCCATCATCGCGCAGACTGCGGTTCCTATCCTGCCGGATGACACTGCCTACGAGGTATTCAACAAGCTGACGGTCGCAGTGGAGCAAACCTTATGGCCGGTATTGCCGGCGCTAATAGCAGGCACTGCCCCGCGCTCCGTCAATGACCTGTCCAATGGCAGCTATTTTGGCGGGCGCAAACCAGAAGACGGCAAGGTGGACTGGAACCAGCCCACGCAACAGGTGTACAACCTGCACAGGGCAGTGGCACCGCCCTACCCCGGCGCTTTCTTTGAACAGGCAGGCCACCACTACGTGATAGGCAAGGCCAGGCTATCGAAACTGGATACGCACAAGCTCAAGCCCGGCCTCGCCATATCCGGCGATGCCATACTGGGCGTCTGCGGTGATGGTCGCGCATTGCATATCCTGGAGCTGGTGCAGGACGGTAAGCCTGTTACAGCAGCCGAGCTGCAGACTGTGCTGGACGCGCATTAACTACGCATTCAATATGTACTAAAGACGCTGGCTACACCGTGCATTCGCACCGCATATCGCGCCATATGTACATAATTAATATATACACAATAAGCTGAAAAAGCCGCACACTCCGAGAGTATTTCCATGCCCAGCATAGTCCTGAAAATCGACGTCGACACCTATCGCGGCACGCGCGAGGGAGTTCCCAATCTGGTGCGCATGCTGAAGAAACACCAGGCCCAGGCCACTTTCCTGTTCTCACTCGGCCCCGACCATACCGGCTGGGCGCTGCGGCGCGCTTTCCGCCCCGGCTTCTTCCAGAAGGTATCACGCACTTCAGTCGTTGAGCATTACGGCATCAAAACATTGATGTACGGCGTCATGCTGCCGGCGCCAGACATCGGCAAAAAGTGCGCCAACTATATGCGCGCAGTGCACGATGCCGGCTTCGAATGCGGCATCCATACCTGGGACCATGTGGTGTGGCAGGACAATGTCAGGAAACGCGGCGCCGAATGGACGGCAAAGCAGATGCAACACTCGTTCCAGCGCTTCCAGCAGATTTTCGGCCACGCGCCGGCAACGCACGGCGCCGCAGGCTGGCAGATGAATGAACATGCATTCTCGCAACTAGACAGCTTTCGCATGGGCTATGCATCAGACGGCCGGGCCATGCTGAAGGACAACGGCGAGCTTGCCGATCCTGATGCCGGCCCTTACCGGCTGGCCATCAATGGAAAAACGCTGGACTGCATACAGATGCCGACCACGCTGCCCACACTGGACGAATTGCTGGGCCGCACGATAGAAGGCACCGTCATCGATACGTCAAATATCGCCGCTATGCTGCTGAAGTTGACGGCAATACAAAAAAATCATGTGTTTACGCTACATGCTGAACTTGAAGGCCAGAAACTCGCCCCCATTTTCGAAGAATTGCTGACAGGATGGTGCGAGCAGGGTTACGCTTGCATATCAATGGCTGATTATTACAAGATGCTGACGCCGGATCAGTTGCCGGTACGTCCGTTCAACTGGGCAGAATTGCCCGGCCGCTCCGGCGAACTGGTTGCGCTGGCGGCCTGAAACATCAGAGTTCTTGCCAGGCAGTGCACGCAAGACTATGATGCGGTCGTTCGCGATGCTGTCACGCGGTGAGGCTACGGTCGATGTTGGCCGTAGTCATTACTTCATTTGTCGCAAGGATAGCCCAGAATTTCTGCATTACCCTCGCTTTTCTCCCCCATCAACAGTTCAGGAGACCACTGTGGCCGACGAAAGCCCATCCGCACTCAACAAAATAGTTCCGAATTTTTCAGCAGCAATGACAGGTGACAAGGCTTTCCAGCTGAGCGACTATGCTGGGAAAAAGCTGGTTCTGTATTTTTATCCAAAAGACAATACTCCAGGCTGCACAACAGAAAGCATGGCGTTCCGGGACCTGCAACCTCAGTTTGAAGAGCATGGAGCAACAATATTCGGCATCAGCCGCGACAGCATACGGTCGCACGAAGGCTTCAAATCCAAGCTGGGCATGCCATTTGATCTGATCTCCGACCCCGATGAGACGGTTTGCAATCTGTTCAATGTCATGAAATTGAAAAACATGTATGGCAAGCAAGTTCGTGGAATCGAACGCAGCACATTTGTCATTGACGGATCGGGTAAATTAGTGAAAGAATGGCGTGGAGTAAAAGTAGCTGGACACGTTGATGAAGTGTTGGAATTTGTGAGCGCACATTAGTAATTGGAACCCAGAATCTTCTTTGAAAAAAGCCGCGAATGGAAGTGACCCGACTTGTCGGGTTGCCCATAGCGGCTTTTTGACTTTTAGGGTTCATAGCAGTCGATAAGCAGTCGATGATTTTTAGCTCTCACAACTTTGATAAGAGGTCCTAATGCCCCTGCCGAAAATGCCGACTAAACCTGCGGCCTTGTTGTCCCCCAAGGATTACCCGAAAGCAGAAAAGGGTAAGCCTGTAAAAACCGATAAACCAGAACCTAAACTCGTGGCGGTTGCTGCACCGGCATTGCCGGCGAAGGCCGTCCGCCAGGATGTGGTTGCGCCTGTCGTCGCCAAGCTTCCGGCCACACCGGCACGAGCGAAAGCGCCAGCGGCAAAAACCGCCAAGCCTGCTGCCGCCAAGGCAAAAACAACCGAAAGCCGCGTCAAGTCCGGCACCAGCCGCGCTGCGGACAAATCCGGCGTTACTAAACTGTTCGTGCTGGACACCAATGTGCTGATGCATGATCCTTCATCGCTGTTCCGCTTTGAAGAGCATGATGTCTACCTGCCGATGATCACGCTCGAAGAGCTGGATGACCATAAAAAAGGCATGTCGGAAGTCGCCCGCAACGCGCGCCAGGTGTCGCGCTCGCTGGACGCATTGGTCGGCGACATCGACCACCATGCAATAGAGCAAGGCATTCCGCTGTCCAAGCTGGGCAACAAGGACGCCAAGGGCCACCTGTACTTCCAGACCAAGCTGCAGACGGCTTCGCTGCCTGCCGGCCTGCCTCAGGGCAAGGCGGACAACCAGATCCTGACCGTTGTGCGTGCACTGGAAGCAGACCAGCCCGGCCGCCCTGTCGTGCTAGTGTCCAAGGACATCAACATGCGCATCAAGGCACGTGCGCTGGGCCTGCCTGCCGAAGATTACTTCAACGACCACGTGCTGGAAGATTCCGACCTGCTATATTCAGGCATCGTGCAGCTGCCGGACGATTTCTGGAACAAGCACGGCAAAGGCGTGGAAACCTGGCAGGAAAACAAGAACGGCCTCAGCACGACGTTCTACCGTATTACCGGCCCCATCATTCCTTCTCTGCTGGTCAACCAGTTTGTCTATCTGGAGCCAAATAACGGCGAGGCGTCTTTCTACGGACAGGTCCGGCAGATCAACGGCAAAACTGCGGTACTGCAAACGCTGCGCGATTATGGCCATGCCAAGCACAGCGTATGGGGTATCACATCCCGTAACCGTGAGCAAAATTTTGCACTGAACCTGCTGATGGATCCTGAATGCGATTTCGTCACCTTGCTCGGCCAGGCTGGCACCGGCAAAACGCTGCTGGCACTGGCCGCGGGTCTGGCACAAGTGCTGGAAACCAAAACCTATAACGAGATTATCGTTACCAGGGTCACGGTTCCGGTCGGCGAAGATATCGGTTTCCTGCCGGGCACTGAGGAAGAAAAAATGTCACCGTGGATGGGTGCATTCGACGACAACCTTGAAGTGCTGAACAAATCCGACAATGATGCCGGTGACTGGGGCCGTGCTGCGACA
>JAYSKH010000114.1:0-18581 GCA_043726505.1 Undibacterium sp.
TCGATGTTTGAAATGACCAAGCTGATTTCCGGCCACCTGTCTTAAGCAGCCGCCGCAGTTTCGTTGGGAGACTTATTGGGACTTTCAATCCCAATCCCAAACAAAAAAGCCCGCATCGCGCGGGCTTTTTTGTTGCCATGCAACTCAACTTCAATAACTCAACTCCAATGACAGCCTGCCTGCGCCAGCGTGCAACAACCACGCGCAGCCATATTGGCTTTATTATTTATACCTTATATTCCCAACGCTTCCACGCCGCCAGCACCGCATTCGGATAATCCGGCTGGCCACGGCTGCCGTTGTACCTACCCAGCGCCAGATACAGGCTGCCGCCCTCCATATCGATGTACATGCGCAGAATCGCGCAACCGTAACGCAGGTTGGTCTGCATCTGGAATAGCTTCTTCGCGTCGTTGTCACCGATCACCCTGGACCAGAACGGCATGACCTGCATATAACCGCGCGCGCCGACGACCGAGGTTGCGTACTTGCGGAATGCAGATTCCACCTGTATGAGCCCCAGCACCAGCGCTGGCTCCAGCCCTGCCCTTTTTGACTCATACCAGACAGTCTCCAGGAATTCCAGGCGGGTCTGATTGTCCGGCAGGCGTTTCTTCAGGCGGCTGGACATTTCTCCCAGCCACGTCAGGTATTTGATCCTTTCATCGATATTGGGAAAGCTGGCGCGCGGCGGGCGCGCATCGCTGACGGCTTTGGCGAGCGCGATGCGTACTGCATCGGCCATCGCCTCTTCCTTCTGGTTGCCGGCGACGGCAGGGCTACCGGCAACTCCCGCCAACAACACGAGAATCGCCAGCAGCACCGTCCGGCAACGGCGCAACAAGGACTTGCTAGAGAGGAGCAACAATACTACTTCCCTTGCAGTTTCTGCAGTATGAAGGCCTGCATTTCCTGCACCGGCACATTGCTGGCTGCGGCATCACGACGGCCCAGGTATTCCAGCTGGCCTTCTTTCAGCCCGCGGTCGCCGATGACGATGCGGTGCGGCACGCCTATTAGTTCCCAGTCGGCGAACATGGCGCCGGGGCGCTCGCCGCGATCGTCCAGGATGACGTCAACACCTGCGGCCAGCAGCGACGCATACAGTTTTTCTGTTTCAGCCTTCACCGCTTCGCTGCGGTCCATACCCATAGGGCAGATCACCACTTCAAACGGCGCGATGGCGGCTGGCCAGATGATGCCCTTGCCGTCGTAGTTCTGCTCAATGGCGGCGCCCAGGATACGGGTGACGCCTATGCCGTAGCAGCCCATCTGCAACAGTTGCGGTTTACCGTTTTCATCGAGGAAAGTCGCTTTCATGTCTTCCGAATAGCGGGTACCGAGCTGGAACACATGGCCAACTTCAATGCCGCGCTGTATCGCCAGCACGCCCTTGCCGTCCGGAGAAGGATCGCCGTTGACGACATTGCGCAAGTCGGCAACCTCTGGTTCCGGAATATCGCGGCCCCAATTGGCGCCGGTGAAATGGAAGTCGGCTTCATTGGCGCCGCAGACGAAGTCACTCATCAGGGCGACGGTACGGTCAGCAACGACCTTGACCGGCAGTTTGGTATTGATAGGACCAAGGTAGCCGGGCGGCGTGCCGAAGCTTTCAATGATTTCTTCTTCGGTCGCGAAACGGAAGTTGGCCAGGCCAGGCACTTTGGCAGCCTTGATCTCATTGAGTTCGTGGTCTCCGCGCAGCAACAGCAGCCAGACTTGCTTGCTGATTTTTTCCTTCTCTTCCGTTTCCACGGTCAGCACAATGGATTTGACGGTCTGCTGCAAAGGCAGGCCCAGCAGCTCGGCCACGTCTTCGCATTTGGCTTTGCCTGGGGTCGCGGTCTTCTGCAGAGTTGCCTGTGCAGGCGCGCGCTCTGCGGCCAGCGGCATCGCTTCCGCAGCTTCCATGTTGGCGGCGTAATCCGATGTCGGGCAATACACGAGTGAGTCTTCGCCGGTATCGGCAATCACGTGGAACTCATGCGAGCCGGAACCGCCGATTGCGCCGTTGTCGGCGGCCACCGCGCGGAACTCCAGGCCGAAGCGGCTGAAGATGCTGAAGTAGGCGTCGTACATGATCTGATAGGACTTCTTCAGACCTTCCACATTGCGGTCGAATGAATAGGCATCCTTCATCGTAAATTCGCGGCCGCGCATCAGTCCAAAACGCGGACGGCGCTCATCGCGGAACTTTGTCTGGATGTGATAAAAGTTGAGCGGCAGCTGGCGGTAGGATTTGATCTCATGCCGTGCTACGTCGGTAATTGCTTCTTCCGACGTAGGCTGGATAATGAAATCACGGCCATGCCTGTCCTTGACTCGCATCAGTTCTGCACCGTACTTTTGCCAGCGGCCGGTTTCCTGCCACAGCTCGGCCGGTTGAACGACGGGCATCAGCATTTCTATCGCGCCGGCACGATTCATTTCTTCGCGGACAATATTTTCCACTTTGCGGATGACGCGCAAACCCATGGGCATATAGTTATAAATACCTGAGCCCAGGCGCTTGATCATGCCGGCACGCATCATCAGCTTATGGCTGACGATTTCTGCATCGGCAGGTGCTTCTTTTAAAGTAGAAATAAAAAATCGTGTAGCGCGCATGACAATGATTCTTTTCAAAAATGAGGGTTATAATCAATCCAATTTTAAAGGATTAGCTGGCTAATGCGCCCACTCTTTGCATATTTGATGACGGAAACTGCGTTTTATCTATGGAATAACGTGCCAGACAAACGAAAAGCACCGTATTTCCAAACGTAGCGTCGCCCTCACATCCTCAGGGAAGGCCGTTTAGCCACAGAAAGTTTTGAGGTTGAACATGCTAGATCGTGAAGGCTTTCGGCCTAACGTAGGCATTATATTGCTTAACGCCAACAATGAGGTCTGGTGGGGTAAACGTGTGCGCGAACATTCCTGGCAATTTCCGCAGGGTGGCATCAAGTACGGCGAATCTCCCGAGCAGGCCATGTACCGCGAACTGGAAGAAGAAACCGGTTTGCGCCCTGAGCACGTCAAGGTCATCGGCCGCACCCGCGACTGGCTGCGCTATGAGGTGCCTGACCACTTCATCAAACGCGAAATCCGCGGCCATTACCGCGGCCAAAAACAGATCTGGTTTCTGCTGCGCATGGTGGGACGGGATTGCGACGTCAATTTACGCGCCAGCAATCATCCGGAATTCGATGCGTGGCGCTGGCACGAGTACTGGGTGCCACTGGACGTCGTCATCGAATTCAAGCGCGGCGTCTATCAGCTGGCGCTGCAGGAGCTGTCACGCTTCCTGAACCGCTCGGACCATGGCAGCGCTGCGCGCCAGACCAGCCGCTATCTGCGGCAACAACATCAGGCAAACCCCTGCGACGACAGCAAGCCGTCACAGCAACTGCCTACCGTGTCCGCTGCACAAGCGGCCGCGGACATTGATACGGAAAAAACCAAGTAATCTATGCTGAAAAAATCCTTATACCTGTCCGCCCTGGTGGCGGCTGCCTGCCTGAGCTTCAATCTGCCTGCATCGGCCCAGCAATCGCCAGAAGACGATGAAGAGATGGAAAAAGACTGGAAGGAAGTCGCCGCGCAATTGCCGGAGGCGCCGAAAGCCGAAAACCTGATCAAATTTTATGATAGCGGAACGCAGAACTTTTCCATTGACGCCAAATCGCTGACCATCGCCAGCGACGGCACCGTGCGTTATACGCTGGTGGCAGTCAGCCGCGGCGGTGCAAACAACATCAGTTACGAAGGCATACGCTGCGAATCGTTCGAAAAGAAACTGTATGCGTTTGGCCGTCCAGACGGCAGCTGGTCTCGCTCCAGACGCAATGAATGGTCGCCTATTTCCAATCTGGGCGCCAATAAGCAGCACTCCTTCCTGGCAGTCGATTATTTCTGCGAAGGCCCGACGGTAGCAGGGAAAGTGAAAGACATCCTGGACAGGATCAAGAAAAACCAGACGGTGATCAAGCAGTACTAGCCAGCCCTGCTTCGCATTTTGTCCGACATATTTTGTCGCTGGTGCGGCATCCCAAAAAAACACAAGCCTCCGGCCAGGAGGCTTGTGTTTTTATAGCAGCACCAGATTATCGCGGTGTATCAATTCCGGCTCTTCAACAAAACCCAGGATGGCTTCAATTTCGGAAGAAGAGTGGCGTTTGATGCGGCGTGCTTCTGCACCGGCATAATTGCTGAGGCCGCGTGCAATGGCCAACCCAGCCTCGTTATAACAAGTCACCACTTCGCCCCGCCCAAACTCGCCGCGCACTTCCAGCACACCGATGGGCAGCAAGGATTTGCCCTCGGTTGTCAACTTCTGCACTGCGCCGGCGTCCAGCACCAGCTGTCCGGCCGTTTGAAGATGATCGACCATCCACTGCTTGCGGGCTGCCAGCGGCGCCATTTGCGAAATCAGCTGCGTGCCTATTGCCTCGCCCTGTGCAAGCCTCAGCAATACCTGCTCTTCGCGGCCCCAGGCAATCACCGTATGGGTACCGGATTTGGCGGCGCGCTTGGCTGCCAGTATCTTGGTCAGCATGCCGCCGCTGCCGAGGCTGGAGCCGGCGCCGCCGGCCATTGCTTCCAGCGCCGGATCGCCGGCGTTGGCCTCATGCACAAATTGCGCATCTGGCTGCTTGCGCGGATCAGCCGTGTACAGGCCCTTCTGGTCGGTCAAAATGATCAGTGCATCACCTTCGATCAGGTTGGCGACCAGTGCGCCCAGCGTATCGTTGTCGCCAAATTTGATTTCATCGGTCACGACGGTGTCGTTCTCATTGATGATGGGCACAATGCCAAAGCGCAGCAGCGTGAACAGTGTGGACCTGGCGTTCAGATAGCGTTCACGGTGGGCCAGGTCGGCATGCGTCAATAAAATCTGCGCCGTTCCCAGTCCATGCGCGCGAAAGCTGGTTTCATAGATCTGCGCCAGACCCATCTGGCCGACCGCGGCGCAAGCCTGCAACTCATGGATGCCGGTGGGCCGCTTGTCAAAACCCAGCCTTTGCCGCCCTTCGGCAATGGCGCCGGAGCTGACCAGCACGACTTCCTTGCCGAGTGCGCGCAACTGGGCTATCTGCGCAGCCCATTTCTGTATGGCGGCTTGGTCCAGGCCCTTGCCGTCGTTGGTTACCAGCGAAGAGCCTACCTTGATAATCAGCCTTTTGGCTTGTTGAATCACAGAATGCATAAAGAGAGAAAATGCCGCTTACAAAATTGCATCGAAGATACCGGAAAACTCGGCCG
The DNA here is from genome assembly GCA_043726505.1 of Undibacterium sp. Lineage (GTDB taxonomy): Bacteria > Pseudomonadota > Gammaproteobacteria > Burkholderiales > Burkholderiaceae_D > Undibacterium. Next base: position 5,245 of record JAYSKH010000114.1, read on the forward strand.
GCTGCTTGTCACCAGTAAATCATACTATCTGCGCTTGCACCGAATTAAACACGGTTAGGCTGTCAGGCGAGCGCTCAGACAAATAAGGAAAACATTGCATGTGGGGTTTTGCATGCGGATAGCACGCTGGCCTGTGCCGGGCTGCCAGGATAAGGCGGCCGCGAGGGATACAACATGACGACATGCGATATCCATTGAACGGGTTTGCCAATAGGTATCGCAGCGATTTGGCCGGCAACTGCCGGCCAAATTTCAGACTACAGCTTCAGTCTACAACTTTGAAGCGCGGATCATCCGGATCGATGGACAGGATGCCTTGTGCTTCCTGCACCATCTGGGTCTCTTCCGAACGCTGTTCCTTTTGACGCTTGTCGGCCAGGTAGGAATAGATTTCAGTGACCAGATCGTCGCAGCCTTCGCGATTCAGCGCGGAGATTTCAAACACCGGGCCCTTCCAGCCGAAACGCTTGACGAAATCTTTTACTTTCTTCTTGCGCTCATCTTCTGTCAGTACATCGAGCTTGTTCAGCACCAGCCAGCGTGGCTTGTCATACAGCGATTCGTCGTATTTGCGCAGTTCCTTGATCAACGCCTTGGCTTCCTTGACCGGATCAACGGCATCATCAAACGGCGCCAGATCCACAATATGGAGCAGCAGACCTGTGCGCTGCAGATGGCGCAGGAATTGTATGCCGAGGCCGGCGCCTTCTGCCGCACCTTCGATCAGGCCAGGAATATCGGCGATGACGAAGCTTTTCTCATGGCTGACACGCACCATGCCCAGGTTGGGATGCAAGGTGGTGAAAGGATAGTCCGCAATTTTAGGGCGGGCATTTGATACGGCTGTGATGAAGGTTGACTTGCCGGCATTCGGCAAACCCAGCAGACCCACGTCAGCCAGTACTTTAAGTTCCAGCTTGAGCTCGCGGCGTTCGCCTTCCTTGCCGTCGCTGCGCTGGCGCGGTGCGCGGTTGGTCGAGGATTTGAAATGGATATTGCCCCAGCCGCCCTCGCCGCCTTTGACCAGCACGACTTCCTGGCCGTGTTCGGTCAGATCGGCAATCACTTCGTCGGTATTGCGGTCTGCAATCAGCGTGCCCACCGGCATGCGCAGGAAAATGTCGTCCGCGCCTTTGCCGTAGCAATCGGAGCCGCGGCCGTTTTCACCGTTTTTGGCTTTATGCAGCTTGGAAAAACGGTAATCCACCAAGGTATTGATATTACGGTCGGCCACGGCAATAATACTGCCGCCCTTGCCGCCATCACCGCCATCCGGTCCGCCGAATGGCCTGAATTTTTCACGGCAGAAGGAGGCGATGCCATTACCGCCATCGCCTGCAATCACTTCTATCCGTGCTTCGTCGATAAATTTCATTTCTATCACCTAAAAAGAGCTTAGAACTCGTTTCATGAATGACACCAATGAAGTGTGCTGCCATTTATGAAATAAGTTCCACTAAATCCGTCACAGCCTATATGGCATGCAAACCGGATTTATAAAGATTCTCTTGAAACTAAAAAGGCTCCACCAATGGCAGAGCCTCTATTGAACAAGGCTTACGCCTTATCTCGTAAAGCCTATCGTAGCAACTGCTTGATTAAGCAGCTTCTACAATCGCGTATTGGTGCTGGGAAGCACCTTTAATTGCGAATTTAACTTTACCGTTGATCAGTGCGAACAAAGTGTGGTCTTTGCCCATGCCAACGTTTTCACCAGCGTGTACGCGTGTACCGCGTTGACGAATGATGATGCCGCCAGCATTGATCGTTTGGCCGCCGTAAACTTTAACGCCGAGTCGTTTTGACTCTGAGTCACGGCCGTTGCGCGTGGTGCCGCCGCCTTTTTTGTGTGCCATTTAAGAACTCCTTGGTATCTACTATTCAGACTTGAACAATCACCCGGCTTAGCCGTTGATCGAAACGATTTGTATTTCAGTGAAATTTTGGCGATGGCCTTGACGCTTCTGGTAATGCTTACGACGACGCATCTTGAAAATTCTTACTTTGTCGTGACGACCTTGTGACAATACCGTAGCCTGCACCGTAGCACCGGAGACCAAAGGAGCACCAAACTTAATGGTGTCACCAGCGCCCAAAGCGAGCACTTGATCAATGGTGATTTCGGAGCCAATGTCTGCAGGTATCTGTTCTATTTTAAGTTTTTCACCAGCGACAACTTTATATTGTTTGCCACCGGTTTTTATGACCGCGTACATGTGAAACCTCATCAAATTATAAAAAAAGGATTTTTTCCTGACGTGAAAAGCCTTATTAAATCGGGAAAACCTCCAATTATACATAGACTTAGCCTTACGGTCAAAAACTATCTGCAAATATAGATTTGCTTTCTCCAATTTAGTCAAGATTTGTTTTTTGCCATGCACTTCGCTGTAGCGTGGTCCCGGAACGCACGCCATCGTCACGGGCATCGTATAATCTCGCTATTCTTTTCGATTCGTCTATCGATATTAAGCATTTTTTAGCAGGTACCACTTTGTCTGCCACAACAACTACCCAGAACCTTATCTCCGACACGATCGCCACCGACATGGCCGCGGTCAACCAGGTTATCAGAACGAAGCTGCATTCCGAAGTACCGCTGGTCAACCAGATCGCCGAATACATCATCAGCGCAGGCGGCAAGCGCATACGGCCGGTGCTTGTATTGCTGGTTGCCAATGCCTACCAATATCAGGGCACGCACCACCATGAGCTGGCTGCCATCGTCGAATTCATTCACACGGCGACACTGCTGCATGATGATGTTGTTGATGAGTCATCAATGCGCCGGGGCCGCAAGACTGCCAACGCACTGTTCGGCAATGCTGCGTCGGTGCTGGTGGGCGATTTCTTGTACTCGCGTGCATTCCAGATGATGGTTTCCATCAATAATATGCAGGTCATGCAGATCCTGGCGGACGCAACCAATGTGATTGCCGAGGGTGAAGTGCTACAGTTGCTAAATATGCACAATCCGGACGTCACCGAAGAACGGTATCTGAAAGTGATACGTTCGAAGACCGCGAAGCTGTTTGAAGCAGCGGCCCAAGTAGGCGCGTTGATTGCCGGAGCCACTCCGGCACAGATAGAAGCCGCCGCCGAATACGGCCGCTCGCTGGGTACAGCGTTCCAATTGATTGACGATGTACTGGATTACTCGGGCAACGCCATCGATATCGGTAAAAACGTCGGCGACGACTTGCGCGAGGGCAAACCTACGCTGCCGCTGATCTATCTGATGAAAAACGGCACTCCCGAACAAAGGGAACTGGTGCGCACCTGCATAGAACAAGGCGATGAAAGCCAGTTCAACGCCATCTTGACTGCCATTACCCAGTCCGGCGCACTGGATTACACCAAGGAAGAAGCACACAAGGCAGCCGCCAGTGCAGCTGCGGCAGTGGCTTCGTTAAAAGACAGCCCTTTTAAAGACGCTTTGCTGGCACTGAGCAACTTCGCCGTGGACCGCAATCATTAAGCGGCGCCGCCGCTTGCGTAAAGCCGGCTGGCGGCCAATGTTTGTCCGCCAGCTGCCAGCAAGCCCGCTTATCATTGAATTTATTAACATCATTGCATCAGCCTTATCGTGAACAGTGTTCCTTTATGGGTGCAACTCCTTAGCCTGGCAGGGCTTATCCTGCTGTCCGCATTTTTTTCCATGACGGAAACCGCGCTGATGGCAGCCAACCGGCACCGGTTGCGCCATCTTGCCAAACGTGGCAACAAGCTTGCGGCCACGACACTGTGGCTGCTGGAACGGGTCAACAAGCTGTTGTCGGTGGTGCTGATTGCCAATACCGTCATCAATGCGCTGGTCACTGCGCTGGTCACGTCTATTGCCATTTCGACTTTTGGCAACAACGACAGGGTGGTAACCATTGCCACCGGCATCGTCGCTTTCCTGCTGATCGTTTTTGCGGAAATTGCCCCAAAGGTTATCGGCGCCACCTACCCTGAACGTATTTCTCTGCCCGCCAGCCTGGTGCTGAAACCGCTGATGGCAATAGGACAGCCAGTCATCTGGTTCGTTAACCTGTTTGTCAATTTGATACTGGGCTTACTGCGCATCAATACCGGCACTGCGGCGCACGAGCACCGGCTGTCGCCGGAAGAATTGCGCTCTATCGTATTAGAGGGCGGTAACTTCATTCCACAGAAGCACAAGAGCATACTGTTGAACCTATTCGATCTGGAAAGCATTTCCGTCAATGACGTGATGACGCCAAGATCGCAGGTGGAGGCTCTGAACCTGGCCACGCCGGTGGAAGATATCCGGCAACAGCTGGTTACCTGCTACCACAACAAGCTGCCTGTGTATGAGGGTGAAATCAACAAGGTCATCGGCATACTGCATGTACGCAAAGCCATTTCGCTGCTGAACAAGGGAGATGAACTCACTACAGATCATTTCCGCGAGATACTCAGCGCCCCTTATTTCATTCCAGCGGATACCGATGTCTTTACCCAGCTGCAGTATTTCCAGGAAAACCGTGAAAAACTCGGCATCATCGTCGACGAATACGGTGAGGTCCAAGGATTAGTGACGCTGGAAGATATCATAGAAGAAATGATAGGCGAATTCACCACATCCGTTCCCGGTAACGCCGGCATCGATCAGTTCAAATGGAATGAGCAGGGCGAGTGCATGCTGGAAGGCGCCACTACCTTACGCGACATCAATAAACGCCTGAAGCTGGATTTTCCGCTGGATGGACCTAAAACCCTGAATGGCTTGTTGCTGGAAATTTTGCAAGACATACCTGAGGCCAATATCAGCCTGAAAGTTCATGATTGCATCATTGAGGTCGTGCAGGTGCAGCATCAGGCGATCAAGATGGTCAAACTGATAAAAGTCGTACTCAAACCCGGCGAATCCGCAACATAGCAGCCGCTCGATGACGCTGGATACGCCGGTGGCGGCACGGCAATTACCCTAAACACAAGAACAGTCTTATACTAGGCGGCGATATCCTTACTCGGGGAAAGTTGATCGCTGGCGAGCGAATGCCCTTAATAAAACGCACTTTTTGTTCGTTTAGGTTTCCGTGCAACAACATGCTGTATCAAGTAAATGTTTTTTGCATTATCCTAGAGCAACTCTTTGTTTAGTCAAACTTTCCACCAAAGATCCTATGGCTGCAGTTTCCCCTACCCTGACATTACAAACCGGCAGTTCCGGACTTGCCCGCGCATTGGCGCAGGCAAATCTGCTGGGTGTGCCGCAGATTGATAGTGTCAGCAAAAAAGCCCAGACCGACAAGGCGCCCTTTATTGACGTGTTGCTGCAAAGCGGCCTGATCAATGCGCGCGATCTGGCGGCATTCTGCTCCGAAGCCTTCGGTTATCCACTGGTGGACCTGTCCGTTATCAATGAAAGCCTGCTGCCGGAAAAAATCGTCGACAGCAAGCTGATGCAAACGCAGCGCATTGTCGCGCTGGCCAAACGAGGTAACAAGATTTCAGTCGCGGTATCGGACCCGACCAATACCGCGGCCATTGACCAGATCAAATTCCAGACCGGTCTGGGTATAGAACTAGTGGTCGTGCAGCATGATGTGCTGGTCAAAACACTGGAACGACTGCTCAAAACGTCAGAGCAAAGCTTGAACGAACTGGCCGGCGATGACATGGAGATCGACTTCAATGAAGAAGAAGTCGTTTCCTCCGCTGCGGCAGATGCAGCGGCAATGGAGGTGGATGATGCGCCTATCGTCAAGTTCCTGCAAAAAATGCTGCTGGACGCGATCAATATGGGCGCCTCCGATTTGCACTTCGAGCCTTTCGAAAAATTTTACCGCATACGTTTCAGGGTCGATGGCGAACTAAAGGAAATAGCCCAACCGCCGATGGCGATCAAGGAAAAACTGGCATCGCGCATCAAGGTCATTTCCAAGCTGGATATTTCTGAAAAACGCGTGCCGCAGGATGGCCGTATGAAACTGGTGCTGTCAGCGTCACGCTCTATCGACTTCCGCGTCAGCACCTTGCCTACGCTGTTCGGCGAAAAGATCGTCATGCGTATTCTGGACGGCTCGCAGGCGCAGATGGGTATCGATGCGCTGGGATACGATCCGGATCAGAAAGAGATCCTGATGAATGCGATCACCAGGCCCTATGGCATGGTGCTTGTCACCGGGCCAACCGGCTCCGGCAAAACCGTGTCGTTGTATACCTGCCTGAACGTCATCAACAAACCCGGCATCAATATTTCCACGGCAGAAGATCCGGCCGAGATCAATTTGCCGGGCGTTAACCAGGTCAACGTCAACGACAGGGCCGGGCTGACGTTTGCGGTTGCACTGAAATCCTTCCTGCGCCAGGATCCTGACGTCATCATGGTAGGTGAGATCCGCGATCTGGAAACCGCTGATATCGCGATCAAGGCTGCGCAGACCGGCCATATGGTGTTTTCGACACTGCATACCAACGATGCACCTTCGACGCTAACGCGCCTGATGAACATGGGTGTGGCGCCGTTCAATATCGCATCGTCGGTCATCCTGATTACTGCACAGAGGCTGACGCGCCGCCTGTGCACATGCAAAAAACCTATCGACATCCTGGATGACGTGCTGTTGCAAGCCGGCTTCAAGGAAGAAGAATTGGACGGCACGTGGAAAGCCTATCAGCCGGTGGGCTGCGAGCGCTGCAACGGCGGCGGCTACAAGGGCCGGGTCGGCATCTACCAGATCATGCCGATTACCGAATCGATAGAACGAATCATCCTGGCGCACGGCAGCGCTTTGGAAATTGAAAAACAGGCGCAAAGCGAAGGCGTCAGAACGCTACGCGAATCTGGATTGCAAAAAGTAAAACAGGGGCTGACCAGCCTGGAAGAGGTTCTTGGATGTACCAACGAATGATAAGACTGGAGCAGGTGCATGGCAACGCAAGCAAGTAAGCCGGCGAAAACAAGCCAGATAAAGGAATTCCTGTATGCCTGGGAAGGCAAGGACAAATATGGCAAGACCGTGCGCGGCGAAATCCGCGCCGGCGGCGAAGCCATTGTCAATGCGACGCTCAGGCGGCAAGGCGTGCTGGTCACCAAGCTCAAAAAGAAATCCTACAGCTCCGGCAAAAAAATCACCGACAAAGACATCACGCTGTTCACCCGCCAGTTGGCGACGATGATGAAGGCCGGCGTACCGCTGCTGCAGTCTTTTGACATTGTTGCCAAGGGCAACGCCAATCCGTCGGTCTCCAAATTATTGCAGGATATCCGCGGCGACGTTGAAACCGGCACCAGCCTGAATCAGGCATTCCGCAAATTTCCTTTGTATTTTGATCCACTGTTCTGCAATCTCGTCGGCGCAGGCGAACAGGCAGGTATTCTGGAAGACTTACTGACGCGGCTGGCGATTTATAAGGAAAAGACGCTGGCGATCAAGAAAAAAATCAAGTCTGCGCTGACCTATCCAATCGCGATCCTGAGCGTTGCCTTCATCGTGACAGCAGTTATCATGATCTGGGTCGTACCAGCCTTTAAGGAAGTGTTCAAGAGCTTCGGCGCCGATCTGCCCGCGCCGACACTGTTTGTGATGGCCATCTCCGATTTTTTCGTGAAGTACTGGTACCTGATTTTTGGCGGCCTGTTCGGCGGCATCTATTTTTTCATGCAGTCGTGGAGACGCTCGCTGAAAATGCAGCAGACAATGGACAGGCTGCTGCTGCAAGTACCCATCTTTGGCGATGTGATACGCAAAGCGACAATCGCGCGCTGGACCCGTACGCTGGCGACGATGTTTGCAGCCGGCGTACCCCTGGTGGAATCGCTGGATTCCGTCGGCGGCGCTGCGGGTAATGCCGTCTATCTGGATGCCACCGTCAAGATACAAACCGAAGTCAGCACTGGCACCAGCCTGACTGTGTCCATGCAAAATGCAAATGTCTTTCCTAACATGGTGACGCAGATGGTCGCCATCGGCGAAGAATCAGGCTCATTGGATGCAATGCTGGGCAAGGTGGCGGATTTCTATGAAGAAGAAGTGGATGAGGCGGTTGCCAACCTGTCCAGCCTGATGGAGCCTTTCATCATGGTGATTCTGGGTGTGATCATCGGCGGCCTGGTGGTGGCCATGTACCTGCCTATCTTCAAACTGGGATCCGTGGTCTGATGACGGAGTTGATTTTTTTCGCTGCGCCGGGAACTACCCTGAGCGCAGCAATCGCAGGCCTGTTCGGCTTGCTGATAGGCAGCTTCCTCAATGTCGTGATCCATCGCGTGCCGAAAATGATGCAGCGCGAATCGGACAACTACGTGGCAATGGAAAACGGGCTGGAACCGCTGCATACCAGTCCTTATAACCTCGTGGTACCACGCTCTGCCTGTCCGCATTGCGGGCACCAGATCACGGCGCTGGAAAACATTCCGGTAGTGAGCTACCTGGCCATACGCGGCAAATGCACAGGATGCAAGGCGCCGATTTCTGCGCGTTATCCGCTGGTGGAACTGCTGACAGGTTGTCTGTCCGCCGGCTTGATCTGGCACTTCGGCAGTGGCTGGATGGGCCTGTTCAGCCTGGTGTTCGTCTATCTGTTGATTGCAATGAGTTTCATCGACGCCGATACGCAGCTGCTGCCGGACGATCTGACCTATCCGCTGCTGTGGTGCGGATTGCTGGTCAATGTGGCCGGTGTTTTTGTGCCGCTGCACGACGCTGTCATCGGCGCCGCAGCCGGCTATCTGGTGCTGTGGTCGATATACTGGCTGTTCAAGCTGACGACCGGCAAGGAAGGCATGGGCTACGGCGACTTCAAATTGCTGGCGGCACTGGGGGCATGGATGGGCTGGAGCATGCTGCCTATCATCATCCTGCTGTCATCTATCGTCGGCGCTATAGTCGGAATTGCTTTGATAACTCTGACAAAAAGAGGCCGCGATAATCCGATTCCTTTCGGGCCTTACCTCGCGGCCGCCGGCCTGATTGCGCTGGTGTGGGGCAAAACGCTGACGCAAAACTACATCGGTTTATCCTTTTAAGAAAATGGGCAAGGCAACTGCATTTTCGCTGGGCCTGACAGGCGGCATAGGCAGCGGCAAGACTACCGTTGCCAACCTGTTTGCCGAGTTGGGCGCCAGCCTGGTCGACACCGACCTGATCGCGCATCAGTTGAGCAGCCCAGGCGGTATTGCCATCCCGGAAATCAGCCGCCAGTTCGGCCCCGAATTTATCTTGCCCGATGGTGCAATGGACCGCAGCAAAATGCGCGAGCGCGTCTTTAACCACCCAGCGGAAAAAGCAAAGCTCGAAGCCATCCTGCATCCGCTGATACGCAGTGAAACGGAAAAGGCGGCCGCCGGCGCCACCGGCGTCTACACTATTTTTGTCGTCCCGCTGCTGGTAGAATCGGGCTCGTGGAAAACCCGCGTCAGCAGGGTGCTCGTAGTCGATTGTGCAGAGCAGACACAGATACGGCGCGTCATGGCCAGAAGCGGCCTGACGGAGCCGCAAGTCCGCGCCATCATGAATGCGCAGGCCAGCCGCGAAAGGCGTCTGCAGGCAGCGGATGACGTCATCAGTAACGAAGGCGATCTTGCACAAATCGATGCCCAGGTCAGGCTGCTGCATACCAAATATAGCAATTTGGCAGAATCAGCTAAAACAAATGTCATACAACGTTTGTAATTTTTGTCAGCTTGGTTCAGAATCACGTGAAACGTGGTTGGCACATTTTTACAGAGATCAGGGTTTGTCGGCATACGAATTGGGAGATGCGCTCAAACCGGGATCCGGTTTGACGGGCTGATAAAAGCAATGCTCAACAGCTTGTGATTATCGTTTGCCTGCACCAGCAAACCATTCCGCCTCTGTAGACCCGGTGACTGGCCCTGCAATGTCGTAGCCACTGCGCACCCAATTATATGCATATAAACCCTACATCGATTATCTATGAATATCCGTTCAATGAACGCATACGCACTTTGCTGCGACTAGAGGATCTGTACGAGAAATTCAGTTTTTTCCTGCACCAGCCCGATCCCCTGCAACATCACGTGGCGCTATCCACTATCTTTGAAATGCTGGAAGTCGCCGGCCGTGCCGATCTGAAATCGGACCTGCTGCAAGAACTTGAACGCCAGAAACATACGCTGATCAGCTTCCGCTCCAACCCTAATGTGCAGGCCGACATGCTGGACCGCATTCTGGAGGATGTAGACAGGGCCAGCAGCGCATTGATGGCGTCACAAGGCAAAACGGGCCAGAACGTGCGCGACAATGAATGGCTGATGAGCATACGCGGCCGCACCATCATTCCCGGCGGCGCCTGCGAGTTTGATTTACCCAGCTATTACGCATGGCAGAAAAATACTCCCGAAAAACGTTTCGCCGATATCTCAGCTTGGTTTGCGCCGATCGCGCCGCTGTTTGATGCGATCAATGTCGTATTGCGGCTGTTGCGGGAATCGGGCGTGACGACAAAAGTCATCGCGCAGGCAGGCAGCTATCAACAAATGCTGCAAGGCAAGATTTATCAGTTATTGCGTGTCAACGTCGTGCAGGAAATGGGCGCCATCCCCGAGATCTCAGCCAACAAATATATGTTGTGGATACGTTTTATGTCCCAAGATGGGGATATGAAACCCAAGGCATTTGAAAGCGATATACCGTTTGACCTGACCTTGTGCAATTTTTAAAGATCAGCTTGTTTAGGAATTTGTAATGGCTACAGTAGTTGACTGCCCTACCTGCGGCGGCAAAGTGACGTGGAACGAAGCGAGTAAATTCCGCCCCTTCTGTTCCGAACGCTGCAAACAAATCGACCTCGGCGCCTGGGCGGAAGAGAAATACACGATTCCCGCCGTCAACCTGCCCGAAGATCCGGCGGATATAAAGGAATAAGCAAGGCAGCCTGAAAGACAGCGCGCCCTTCAGGTTATTACCTTATTGTCCTTTATTGCCGTATCGCCTTCGTTTCAGCGTTTGGCCTGCGGAATGCCATGCTTGCGCAGTTTGGCCGCAATCATCGAATGCGATGTGTCCAGCCTCGCCGCCAGCTTACGGCTGGATGGATATTGCGGATACAGCTTCTCCAGCAGCGAGCGCTCAAACGCATCCACCGAAATTTCCCAGCTTTCCGCCGCATTGATGTTCACTTCGTCGGCGCTGATACTGTCTTCGGCCCAATCCAGATCTGCCGCATCCAGCACCTTTTCGTCCGACATCGTGATGGCGCGGAAGACCACATTCTGTAGCTGGCGAACATTACCTGGCCAACGGTTCGATACCAGCGCCGCACAGGCGGACGAATTCAGCCTGCAGATGGGCTTTTGCGCCTGCGTACACGCGCGTTCTATGAAATGCCGGGCCAATAACAAGATATCGTCGGGACGCTCTCTGAGCGCCGGCATTTCAAGGTGAAGCACATTCAGCCGGTAGAACAGATCTTCTCGGAACTGCCCTTCCTGCACCATTTTCCGCAGGTTGCGATGGGTGGCGCTGATGATGCGCACATTGACCTTGACCTCCTTGTCGCCCCCGATGCGGCGAAACTTGCCGTCGTTTAGAAAACGCAGCAATTTGGCCTGCAGATACAACGACATCTCGCCTATTTCATCCAGAAACACCGTACCGCCGTCGGCCATTTCTATCAGGCCAGGCTTGCCGCCGCGCTGGGCGCCGGTAAATGCACCTGCCATATAGCCAAACAGTTCGCTTTCCGCCAGGCTCTCCGGCAGCGCCGCGCAATTCAGTTCCAGGAAAGGCGCATTGCTGCGCGCGCTAACGCCATGACAAGCCTGCGCCAGCAATTCCTTGCCGGTGCCGGTTTCGCCGGTGATTAGCAGCGGCGCATCAACAGCTGCTACGCGGGCTGCGCGGATTTTCAGCGAATGTATCTGTTCCGATTCGCCGATGATGAAATGAAAGCCGCTTCCCTCGGAATGCTGTAGCGCGTGCAGGCGCCCACCTATGCGGCGCGGCGCATGCAGGGTCAGCACCGCGCCCACGGCCTGCCCCAGCTTGGGCAAACCCGCTGTAAAAGGCTCGGACACCGGCGTCACATCCATCAGGAAGGGCTCGCCGCTCAGCAGCACCTCGCGCGACGGCACCTTGAAGGAACTGGAAATCAGCTCTTCCAGTACCGCCGGGTCATCCACCAGGTCGCTTAGATTTTTTTGGCACAGCACCGCTTCGCTCATGCCGGTGGCCGACGCCGCCGCCATATTGGCGATGACAATCTTGCCGCCTGCATCAATCGCGAGCACGGGATCTTCCATCACGGCCATGATGGTATCCAGATTCAGCCGCCGGCGTATGCCGGGCAGGATATCGACTACCTCGATGTTGCCGATGCCGCGCACGGTGGCGCAATCCAGCTGCAATGAAGGCAGCATGAATTCCAGCAGCTCGGGGCTGTCGATGTAAATATTCGGAGGATCGACCTCGACCGCGACAACATTCAGACCGCGGCGTGCCAGCACCGCCAGGATTTCATGAGCAATGCCGACACGGTCTTTGAACTGGATATTGATGCGCATGGGCTTTTTATACTGTGGACGGAGGCTCAGCCGCGGAAAAGGTCCGCAGGAAAGCTTCCATCATATCAGTATGGCTCGGGAATATAGCCGCGCGGACGCGCGTTGTAAGAGCGGAAGCTGGTGGTGGACGCCAGGCCGCGCAAACGTCCCAGATCGAACTGTTCCAGCTGCTGCAGCACCGCGCGGTTCACCGTCATCTTTACCTGCATCATCAGCAGATCCACGCTTTGCTGGCTGGAGCTGCGTGACTTCGGTTTCACCGCATCCTCAGCTTCGCCGTCAGCCTCAGCCTTGGCATCGGCTTTTTCGATCGCCTTTTGCGATGCCTTGGCGATAGCTTTTTCTTCCGCCAGCGAGAAGCAGCGATACACATCGGCCAGCGTGATCACGCCGTTACAGCCGCGGCAATGCCAGGCATCTTTTTCCTTGGCGTCGCGCGACACCAGGCCCTCCTTGCTCAAGGTGGACAGGATGGAGCGCACCAGGCGCGGCGTGCGACCGGTAGTCTGCGCCAGTGCAGCAGCAGTTGCCGTGCGCGGCATTACCATGACGATTTGCGCCAGCAATTCTATCGCTGTGTAAAAGCGCATATTCAGGCTAGGATCGGCAAAAATTTCCGTGCAGGAAATCAATTGTTCGCGTTCTAACTGGTTCATGATTGCAGCTCCCCGGACACGATGATAGGACGATTGGCGCTGCCATATCTGTCCATGAACAAGCCTTGCGTTGCGATTTCCGGCCGCTTGCCGGACACCACATCGGCGATCATGCGGCCGGAGCCTGCCGCCATGGTCCAGCCCAGGGTGCCGTGGCCGGTATTGAGGAACAGGTTGCGGTAAGGCGTGGGGCCTACTACCGG
>JAYSKH010000115.1:0-17204 GCA_043726505.1 Undibacterium sp.
TGATAGGCGTGGGTGTGGATCGCCTCTTCAAACGCTTGACGCAGAAGGTACTGGCGGCACTCGGGCGCGGTGATGTGGCGATAGGTGCCGAGCACGATATTGTTGGCGGCGAGGCTGTCGGCGGTGACGAAGAAGCCGAGGTTTCGCTTGATGATCAAACGCTCGTCGTCGGTCAGGCCGTCGGCACGCTTCCACAGCTCAATGTCGCGCTGCATGTTGATCTCTTGCGGCATCCAGTGGTTGGCGCAGCCGGCCAGATACTTGTCCCACGCCCATTTATATTTGAACGGCACCAGTTGGTTGACGTCGGTCTTGCCGTTGATGATACGCTTGTCGGCAGCGTTGACGCGGCGGGCCAGCACTTCCGGCGCGGCGGCAACCTGCTTGATGACCAGTGATGGGTTCAGCGCCACATCCTGAGTCTGCAAACGTGCCTGGTAAGCCGTGTCCGGCTGGCTTGCGGGCCGCTTTGGTGCTGCCGGCGCTACTTCATCATCCCAAGAAAGCATCTTTTATTCCTCTTCATTGCCGGCCGGACTGCGGTATGCCCGCGATCCGGCCTTGTATTTGTATCTGCGTTGAAACAACCGGCACGGGTGCGCCTGCTGCTTCTGCTTTTATTGTTGCGCTTATTACTTCGCTTACTGCTGCTCTTGCTGCTGCTTTTATGACCAGGGAACCCATTTTTACAATGGGCGCCGCTGGTTCATTCCAGCTGCTGCTTACTGGCAGGCTTCGCATTCCTCGAAACCGGCATCACCCGGACGCAGCACGCATGCCGGGCCATCAAGTTCCTGTTCCGGCGCTGCCGAAGCTGCGCTTGCCATCATGCCGCCGTTGCCGCCATCGACTGCCACCGCATTCAGAGCGCCGGTCTTGCTGGTCGATTTCTCTGTATGTGTTGCGCCTATGGTACGCAAGTAGTAAGTGGTTTTCAGGCCACGCAACCACGCCAGCTTGTAGGTTTCGTCCAGCTTCTTGCCGGATGCGCCTGCCATATAGATGTTCAGCGACTGAGCCTGATCAATCCATTTCTGGCGGCGGGAGGCTGCTTCCACCAGCCATGACGGGCTGATTTCAAACGCTGTTGCATACAGTTCACGCAGATCTTCCGGGATGCGGTCGATTTTTGCCAGGCTGCCGTCAAAATACTTCAGGTCGGCAATCATCACTTCATCCCACAGGCCGCGTTCTTTCAGATCGCGCACCAGGTGTTCGTTGATCTCGGTGAATTCGCCGGACAGGTTCGACTTCACGTACAGGTTCTGGTAAGTCGGTTCGATACAGGCTGCAACGCCGATAATATTGGAAATCGTTGCCGTAGGCGCAATCGCCACGCAGTTCGAATTACGCATGCCGTACTGTTTGATGCGGTCGCGCACCAGTGTCCAGTCCATGCTTTCCGACATATCCGCTTCCAGATAACCACCGCGCTCTTCCGCCAGCAGCTTCATCGAATCCTGTGGCAGGATGCCGCGATCCCACAGGGAACCGCGATAAGAGCTGTAACGGCCGCGCTCTTCTGCCAGTTCGGTCGATGCCAGGTAAGCGTAATAGCAGACTGCTTCCATCGACGTATCGGCAAACTGCACTGCTTCATTGGAAGCATATGGTATGCGCATCATGTGCAGGCAATCCTGGAAACCCATGATGCCGAGGCCGACCGGGCGGTGGCGCAGGTTGGAATCGCGTGCCTTCTTCACTGCATAATAGTTGATGTCGATCACGTTATCCAGCATGCGCATCGCTGTGCTTACAGTTTTTTTCAATTTAACGTGGTCCAGCTTGCCGTCTTTCATGTGTGCCGGCATGTTGACCGAGCCCAGATTGCAGACCGCGATCTCGCTGTCGTTGGTGTTCAGCGTGATCTCGGTGCACAGGTTGGACGAGTGCACGACGCCGACGTGCTGTTGCGGCGAACGGATATTGCACGGGTCTTTGAACGTGATCCATGGATGGCCGGTTTCAAACAGCATCGACAGCATCTTGCGCCACAGGTCCAGCGCAGCTACTTTCTTGGCCAGCTTCAGTTCGCCGCTGGCAGCCTTGGATTCGTAGCCGGTGTAAGCCACTTCGAAAGCCTTGCCGTATTTGTCGTGCAGGTCTGGTACGTCGGACGGGGAGAACAGTGTCCAGTCGCCCTTTTCCATCACGCGCTTCATAAACAGATCAGGAATCCAGTTGGATGTGTTCATATCATGCGTGCGGCGGCGGTCATCGCCGGTGTTTTTACGCAGATCCAGGAATTCCTCGATGTCCATGTGCCAGGTTTCCAGGTAGGCGCACACTGCGCCCTTGCGCTTACCGCCCTGGTTGACTGCCACTGCAGTGTCGTTGACCACTTTCAGGAAAGGTACGACGCCTTGCGATTTGCCGTTGGTACCCTTGATATGCGCGCCCAGCGAGCGTACCGGAGTCCAGTCGTTGCCCAGGCCACCTGCATATTTGGCCAGCAGTGCGTTTTCCTTGATTGCTTCGTAGATACCGTCCAGGTCGTCGGCGACCGTGGTCAGGTAGCAGGAAGACAGCTGCGAGCGCAATGTACCCGAGTTGAACAAGGTAGGTGTGGAGCTCATGAAGTCGAACGACGACAGCAGGTTGTAGAACTCGATCGCGCGGGCTTCGCGGTTGATTTCGTTCAGCGACAGGCCCATTGCCACGCGCATGTAGAAAGCCTGTGGCATTTCAATACGGATGTCGCGGACGTGCAGGAAGTAGCGGTCGTACAAAGTTTGCAGGCCAATGTAGCCAAACTGCAAGTCACGGTCAGCAACCAGCGCATCGGCCAGTTTTTTCAGATCGAACTGGGCCAGCTTGGAATCCAGCAGCTCGGCTTCGATGCCCTTCTTGATGAATTTAGGGAAATAATCGACGTACTCGGCAGCGGCATCCTGCTGCGCCACTTCCTTGCCGAACACTTCCTTGCGGACTGTATGCAGCAACAGACGGGCAGTAACCTGGCTGTAGGCCGGTTCTTTTTCCATCAGCGCGCGCGCGGCCAGGATAGCTGATTTGTACAGTTCTTCGACAGGAACGCCGTCGTACAGATTTTTCAGTGTCTCGGCCAAAATCGCTTCGGCGTCCACCAGGTTTTCCAGACCGACGCAGGCAGCCGTGATCAGCGCACGCACCTGAGCCACGTCCAGCGGCTGGCGCTGGCCATCAACGATCATATATAGAGGGGATGCGGCATTATCTGCTGCTGCAGGCGTCACCAGCGAACGGCGCTCTTCCATGCGCTTGGCGCGGTACAGTACGTAAGCACGCGCAACATCATGCTCGCCGGAACGCATCAGCGCCAGTTCAACCTGATCCTGCACATCTTCAATATGGAAAGTGCCGCCGGTAGGCTGGCGGCGTACCAGCGCCGACACGACGTTGGAAGTCAATTGTTCCACCAGCTCGCGCACGCGCGCAGAAGCTGCACCCTGGCCGCCATTCACCGCCAGGAAAGCCTTGGTCACGGCGATGGAAATCTTGGACGGCTCGAAACCGACTACGGCGCCGTTACGGCGGATGATGCGGAATTCGCTGTAACCGGAACCCAACGCGGCGGCGCTGTTTGCATTGTGCGCGGCTTGCGATGTTACCGATGCCATGTCAGGTGTCGAAGGGGTGGATATTTCAATTGAAGAGTGCATTTCGCCTCCAGGGTCAGCATTAATAAGTACGAATCGGCAGCGCCACGCAGTAGTACTACAAGCTAGTTGCGGGCATTGTCGGATTAATCAATATAAACAAGGTGTTGCGGTGTATTGCGAAGCCGGATTGCTACTTTTTCCGGTCGTTTTTCAGCGTTGGCAGCGTCATTTTTTACTTCAGACCGAAAACAAAAGCAATATAGAGAAACAATTAAAAAACCACTAGATATAGTGGACAAGCCTTGATTTGCACTAATTCTAGTGCCCCTATGCGGGCAATGCAACCGCTTTTTTTGCTAAAAAAAGAATTATTTAATCGATATAAAGTCGCTGTGGCGATTGACTTTTTCAAACGTCGAATACAAAGGCCGGTATGGCTAACTTTGGCGCCGTTGCGAAATTGTCCTGTACCTGCCGGCGGTAAAATTTCCAGTCGAAATACGGGCCGGGATCGGTTTTACGGCCAGGCGCAATGTCCGAATGACCAGTAATGTGTGTCAGCGGGTACGCTGTTATCAAGGCGGCACTGAGACCGGCCAGCCTACGGTATTGCAAAGCCTCAAAAGCCTGCGCATCGCTGCCTTCAAGTTCTATACCGATGGAGAAATCATTACAGCCGCTACGGCCGCCGAACGATGAAGCGCCGGCATGCCAGGCGCGCTTGGCGGCGGAAACAAATTGCAGCAGGCTGCCGTCGCGCCGTATCAGGAAGTGCGACGATACCTGCACGCCGCGCAGCGACTCAAAACTGGGGTCGAGGCTGCAGTCCAGCCGGTTCAGGAACAGATCGCTGATATAGGGGCCGCCAAAATGGCCGGCAGGCAGACTGATGTTGTGGATCACCAACAGAGAAATTTCTGTGCCGGAGGGCCGCTCATTGAAATTGGGAGACTCCAGCCGGACGGCGCTACCGCACCAGCCATCCTCCCCGATGATCAGGCCATCACTTTCCGCAGATACGTTCATGGGCGGATGCTCCTTATTCGTCGTCGCCTATCTTCAGCTTTTGTATCTGGTAGCGCAATTGGCGGAAACTGACGCCCAGCAACTCGGCCGCCTGCGTGCGGTTATTGCGGGTCTTGGCCAGCGCGCGGCGGATGACTTCCCGCTCTACCCTTTCCAGATAATCGGGCAGGCTGCAGGGCAACGCGGGCGCGGCAAAAATAGCATCACCGGGAGCCTCCGGGAGAGGCAATTGCTGCACGGGCGGGGCTGGCTGCGGCTCAGCGACTGGTTCCACCGTGGCGGCATTTTCGGATGCAGGGACAGAACCAGGAAAAGAAACAGAATCAGGACCAGACAGCGGCATCGCTGCCCCTGGCATTTCTGTCGTATTGCCGCGGTTGTCCTTGCCACTCTTACCGCTCTTACCATTGCGCAAGGCCAGGTCTTCCTGCTCTATATGGCCGTTATCGGCAAAGGCGACTGCCCTTTCCAGGATATTTTCCAGTTCGCGCACATTGCCGGGAAATTCATACTGCGTCAGCGCGACCAAGGCGTCCTGGGACAGACTGATGGCTTCGTCTGGCGGGCTCAGTCGCTGCAGGATTGCAGTGGACAGCTCGGCGATGTCTTCCAGCCGCTCGCGCAATGGTGGCAGGCCGAGCTCGATGACGTTCAACCGGTAATATAGATCCTGCCGGAATTTACCGGCGGTCACGCAGTCCGCCAGGTTCTGGTGCGTGGCGCTGATGATCCTGACATCGACCGGCTCTTCGACGGTCGCGCCGACCTTGCGCACGCGGCGCTCCTGTATCGCGCGCAGCAGCTTGACCTGCATTGCCAGCGGCAGGTCCGCCACCTCATCCAGCATCAGCGTACCGCCTGCGGCCGCCTGGAAGAAACCGTCCCTGTCATCCTGGGCGCCGGTAAAAGCGCCTTTGCGGTAGCCAAAAAACTCTGCTTCCATCAAGGCTTCGGGGATGGCGCCGCAGTTGACAGCAATAAACGGTTTGCCAGCGCGCGCGCTATGCGTATGGATCTCGCGCGCGGCCAGTTCCTTGCCGCTGCCGGATTCGCCAGTAATGATCACCGGCGCCATACTGCGGGCCAGGCGGCTGATCTGGCCCCGCACACCCTGCATGCCGGCCGAATTTCCTATCAGCACGGAAGCAACCGCGGCTTCGTTCCCGCCCTCCCCCACGCCTACGGGGCCGGACTCTGCGCTTGCCGGATAAGCCGGCGCCTCGTTCATCTGCAGCGCAGAGCGCACCAGCTTGCGCAACTGGTCCAGCGCTACCGGCTTGGAGACATAATCGAAAGCGCCAGCTTTCAGCGCCACGACCGCATTGTCGGCGCTGCCGAAGGCAGTGATGACGGCGATCGGCGTGGTTTTGTAATGAGTATTGACCTCAAACACGAGTTCCATGCCGGAACCGTCCGGCAGCCGCATGTCGGTCAGCACCAGTGCATAGCTGCTCTTGGCCAGGCAGGCGCGCGCGACTTCCAGCGATTCCGCGCTGTCCACGTCCAGGCCCATTTTAATCAGCGTAATTTCGAGCAACTCGCGCAGATGTGCCTCATCATCGACGACGAGGATGCGCGGCACGCCCGCGATGTCTTTGGTGCTCATGACTTGTCCAGCGAAAAATTAATGACGAAACGGCCCGCCGGAGACTGTAGCGCACCCGGCGCAGAGGCGACGTCGTCAAGCCGGTACTCATAATCGAGCAAGGCATGATTATTAAGGCAGAGTTCACGCGCCATATACAGTCCCAAACCGGTTCCCTTGCTGGATGTCGTATAAAAAGGTTCAAACAAATGCGAGCGCACCTCGGGACTGATGCCTGGGCCATCGTCCTGGATGTGCAGCTCCTGCCGGTCCGGCTGGCCGGCATAAGCCCATATCCGTATGCTGGCCGGCTTGCCGCTGGCATAGCGTACCGCATTCGACAACAGGTTGACGACAATTTCACGCAAGTGCATGGGGTCGAACTGTACCTTGAAATTGACGCTGTGGTCGACATAGATCAGACTGGTGGCCAGCCCGCGAGTTTCATTCAGGTCCAGCACAATTTCCTGGATAACCGGTATCAGAAGGAAAGGTTCCAGATCGGTTTGCGCCTTGCGCGATAGCTTAAGGATATCTTCGATCAGTTGATTCAATCGCAGCACATTATCGTCAACGATCTTCAGCAGCCGGCGCGCCTGCGTATCGTGCGGGATATCTTCACTCAGCAGCGATGCAGCATAAGAGATAGACGACAGCGGATTTCTTACCTCATGCGCAATGCTTGCGGTCAGGCGGCCCATCGACGCCAGCTTCAGCTGTTGCGCCTGGTTTTCAATTTCGGACACGTCCTGAATGAAGATGATCGTGTAGTCGCCACGGTCCCGGTCTAAACCAGCGATATCACTACTGTCCACCGCGACAAACCTGAGCTTCAGATGGGCAACAAACTCGCGGCGGCTGTCGGTAGCGGTATCATCACCACGGCTGTCCTCCAGCAGTCTCACTGCGACCAGCGCAGAATCGGCATCGGAGGGGACATCCTTAGGGCTGGATCTTTGCTGCCAGGCGACCAGCGCTTCCGAGATCGGCCTTAGCCCGGCGAAATCCTGCAAGAGTGCATGAATTTCATTGCTGCCTATCATGCCGCCCAGCATGCGGCCTGCCGCCGGATTGATCTCAAACAGCCGGCCACCCTGGTCCACGACCAGCAAGCCATCCCCCATATCGGCAATCACCAGCCGGTTGATAGCCTGCTGGGTTGCCAGCTCCTTGCCGCGCCGCGCGGCCAGCTCTTCCTGCCAGATCAGCTTGCGGGCCAGCCGGTTGAGTACGTACACCACGGCAAAAAATGCGGCGCCATACAAGCCGGCCTGCGAGATCGGGATGCCGTCATCCAGCTGCAATGCCTGATATCCGCTTTCCAGCAACAGGAACAGCGCGACTATCGACGTGAAAAACAGCGCCCACACCAGCGGTGCCAGCACACCAGCGCCTGCCAGCGGAAACAGGTACAGGATCGCCAGGCCATTCTTGGCGCCGCTGGTGCCTACGTACAGCATGGAAATGATCGTGATGTCGACCGCTGTCTGCGCGGCCAATTGCAGCATGAAGCGCCGCGGCCAGTATATTTTCAGCAGTACAAAACCGACCGTCAGCACCAGATAGATCATGCAGGTCTGTCTAAACAGCATTTGCGCCGGAGACCAGAACTCGCCGCTTTTCAGGCTGAGATAGCCCAGCAGCACTATCGCCACCACCACCCGCGACACGTTCAGCGTTTGCAGCGAACGACCGAAGGTATTGTAATTAGGCCGGAAACTGGGCGCGGCTGGCATCGGGATCAGTGGGCACCTGCCTGCTCTGCATGCTCTTTGCAGCAGTACACCTGCTGCCCCCTGTGCACCGCCTCAGATGCAGGGACGTATACCTGGCACGCTGCGCAGCACACCATGGCTTCCACGTCACGGCCGGAACTACCGGCTGGCGGCGGAGGGGCCTGCTGCTCGCGCGCGGGAGAAGCTACCGTCTGCACTTTCTTTTTCAGCGCCAGGATCACGACAACAAACAGCACCAGCCAGAACAGGATTCTCATGCCAGGCTCCTGTGCAGTAACACTTCCAGCACGAAACGGCTGCCGACGTATGCCAGCAGCAGCGTCAGGAACCCGGTCAGCGTGAAGTTCAATACGGTTTTGCCGCGCCAGCCGCGCCATTTTCGGCCCGCCAGCAAGATACCGAACAGCAGCCACGACAACAGCGACAGGATGGTTTTATGGTCCCATTTGAAAGCGACACCCAGCACCTGCTCTGAAAAAATGACTCCCGACAGCACCGTCAGGCTGAGCAGCAGAAAACCTATCAGCACCAGCCGGAACAGGATTTTTTCCATTGTCAGCAAAGCCGGCAAGCGCTCCACGGCAGTGGTCAGCCGGGTATTCAGCCATTTTGCCGGCTTGTTGCGGCGGCGCATATGCAGGTGAGCGTCCTGCAGCGTCATGACCACGGCGTGGAAGGCAGCGATGGTCAGCGTGCTGTAAGCGAGCAGCGCAATGGCGATATGCCACGGAAACATGACCGTCTTGCCGGCCAGCGTGATGACAGAACCAGGGAAAAATACCGGCAGGATGGCCATCAGCGCCGCGCTTGGCAGTAGCAGCACACGCAGGCCGTCCAGTGAAAAATTACGACTTTCCAGCCAGTACACCAGCACCGATACCCACAGCGCCGCCGACAGCATGACGGCAAACCCCACCCTGACCGCATCCGGGGAAAACGTGGTTTGCCACAGCGCGAAGCCGTGCACCAGCCAGCCGGCCACAGTCACCAGCGACACCGCCAGCCGCTTTTGCGCGGGAATGAATATGCAGCCTACATACAGTACAGCCGCCAGGAACAATAGAGAATTTTGCATGGCACAAGTTTACACCATGTCAGCGTTGAAATTCCATTCCACACTTATTCGGCATGGCGGCGACTCTCATATTGGCTTCGCACGGGTTTGCACCTTCTTGTATCAGCGTGTATCCATCGCCCCTGCAAGTTGCCTAGTCGGCATCTCGCGCTTCCAGCAAGCGATATTTCTTGAGCTTGTCGTACAGGGTTTTTTTCGGTATTCCCAGGTTTTCCGCAGTAGCGGCGACATTGCCGCCCTGGGCTTTCAGCGCGGCAGCAATCAGGCCGGCTTCGTAGGCATCCATTTTTTTCGGCAGGCTGCCGCCATCCTGCAAGGTGCCGGCAAAGCCTGTCGCTTCGTCTGCAGGCTCGTCATCCAGTACGCCCAGCACCAGCTTGTCGGCGAAATTGCGCAATTCACGCACATTGCCGGGCCAGTCGCGCTGCTTCCAGGTGTCCATCTGCGTCGCCAGCCAGCCGGGCACGGATTTCCGGTAGCGCAGCGCGGCTTTTTGCACGAAATAGGCCAGCAACAGCGGTATGTCCTGGCGGCGCTCGTTCAGACGCGGCAAAACCAGGCTGACCACACTCAGCCGGTAATACAGGTCCTCGCGGAATTTTCCGTCTGCACTCAAGGCCAGCAAATCCATCTTGCTGGCGGCAATGACGCGGCAATCCAGATCAATCAGCGTATTGCCGCCCAGCCTTTCCAGCCTGCGCTCCTGCAAAACCCGCAGTAGCTTGACCTGCAGCGCCAGCGGCATGCTTTCTATCTCGTCCAGGAAGATGGTGCCGCCGTGCGCATATTCGAGTTTGCCGATACGGCGCTTTTGCGCGCTGGTGAACGCGCCAGCCTCGTGACCGAAGATTTCGCTTTCAAACATGGATTCAGGCAGCGCGCCGCAATTGATGGCAACGAACTCGCCCTTGCGGCCCGAACTGGCATGCAGCAGCCGGGCGACAACCTCCTTGCCGGTGCCGGTGGCGCCATTGATCAGCACGTCGGCCTGCGTGGGGCCGATATTCTGGATAAACTTGCGCACTTTTTCTATCTGTACCGACTGGCCTATCAGGTCCGGCGTATCGGGATGGGCGGCCAGCGTCTGTTTCAGTACCCGGTTTTCCAGCACCAAGCGGCGTTTTTCCTGCGCGCGCAGCGCGGTTTCCTGCAGACGTTCTGCCGCGTACGGTTTTTCGATGAAATCGTAGGCGCCGGTACGCATGACGTTGACGGCCATGCTGATGTCGCCATGGCCGGTAATGACGATGACCGGCAGATCGGCATCGGCCGCCACTACCTGCGCCAGCACGTCCAGCCCCGACATGCCCGGCAGGCGCACGTCGGTAACAACGATGCCGGCGAAACCTGCATTCAGGTAATGCTGCGCCTGCTCTGCGCTGGCGCAGGCATGCACGGCGAAGCCGGCCAGTTCCAGCGTCTGTGCAGTCGCCAGGCGCACTGCCTGCTCATCTTCTATTAATAGCGCTTCCATTCCCGCACCTCTATTCTGCTATTTGTTCTCTATTTATGCGCCCCTCAGGTAGCACGTCCGTGCGCTCCGTTTCGCCCGCGGGTAACTCGATGACAAACTCGGCGCCGCCACCTTCTGTATTTCTTGCGTGCAGCACGCCGTTCATCGCCTGGATGATGGACGATGAAATCGCCAGCCCCAGTCCCAGGCCTTTGCCGGACGGCTTGGTGGTAAAGAAAGGTTCAAACAGGTGTTGCACGGCGTCGTCCTGCAGGCCCGGCCCCGTATCCAGTATACGTATACTGGCGACACTGCCTTCGGCCTGCAGATGGACGCTTACTTTCCGGATCTCCGCGTTCTCCACCGCATCCATCGCGTTGCGCAGCAGGTTCAGCAACACCTGCTCCAGCCGTACCGGGTCGCCCTGTACGTACAGCGTTTCATCCAGGTGCAGTTCAAGCTGTACAGTCTGCCTTTCGAATTCGCTGTGCAGCAGCCGCGCTGCTGCATGGATCGCGGTGGCGACCTTGGTCGCCGACACCGCCTGCGGGCTTTTACGCGCAAACCCCTTTAGCTGGCCGACGATCTGTCCCATGCGGGCGCTGGCATGGCTGATATGGGCGAGGTTTTCTGTCGCCTGCGCCACTTTGCCCTGCGACAGGAAGGTGCCGGCATTGTCGGCGAAGGCGCGGATCGCCGTCAGCGGCTGGTTCAGCTCATGTGTGATGCCGGCAGCCATCTGGCCTAGCATCGCCAGCTTGCCGGCCTGCACCAGTTCATTCTGCGTGGAACGTAGCAGCAGCTCGGTTTCTTTGAGCTTGCCGTATTTATGTTCCAGCTGCTGGTTGGCGGATGTCAGCTGGTCGGTACGTTCCGCAATCTTGTGCTCCAGGTCCAGCGCCGCCTGCTTCAGCGCCCGCTGTGCCGCCAGGCCTTCTTCCAGCCGCCGCCGGCGCTGGTCGTAAGCACCGATGAAAGCGGCCAGCACGATCAATACCAGTATGCACAGTACGGCCGCCTGCAGACCGGCGCGTATCGCTTTCGCCTCTGCCGGAAACAGCATCAGTTGCCAGCCCAGCCTGCCGATGGGGCGCGCAACATATTCGCCAAAACCTTCGCGCTGCGGCTTGGGAAGGTCCAGCATGGGCATGATGCGGCTGCCAGCATATTGCAGGGTATTGGCAATATCCTGCTGCACGGCAGCATCCAGCGCATGCAGGCTATGGTATTGCCAGGGCTCGCGGTTGCTGAGAAAAACCACGCCCTGGCTGTCCGTCAGCGCGATAGGTTCTTCGCTGCTGCGCCATGCCTGCTCGAATTCGTTCAGGCTGATCTTGACGGCGATGACCCCTATCGGCATCGTGGAACCGCGCGCTGCACCGGCGGGATATACCGGCTGCGCAATGAAATAACCGGGAATGCTTGTGGTATTACCCACCGCATAGAAACGGCCCGCATTGCCTTTGATGGCGTCGTAAAAATAGGGCCGGAACTTGAAATTCTGCCCCATGAAGGTTTGCGGCGTGTCCCAGTTGCTGGCGGCGATGGTGAGACCGTTGCGGTCCATCAGATAGATCGCGGCAACCTTGGCGTGCTGCTGTATGTCTTTCAGCGTGTCGTTCAGCCTGCGGGTCAGGCCTGCATCTGCGGGAGACGCCAGCAATTGCGACGTCAGCGGCAGATAAGCGACTGAGTACGGCAGGGTTTCATATTTTTCCAGCGTGGAACCGAGGTCGAGGGCAATGATCTGCAGTTGCCGTTCGGCAGCGTAGCGATAGTCGTCGCGCGCTTTTCTGGACGCAATCAGATAGGCGGCGAACACCAGCGCCACCGCAACTGCGGCCATGCCTGCCAGCAGGGCTATACGCCTGGATGAGGCCATACGCTGAACTTTCCTTGCTGCGCCGGCCTCACTCAGCAACTGGAACTTTGCAGGCGAGACTTGCGCTAAATGATTCATTACCCGTAAGGCAGGGTAAAAAGGCATGCCCCGGCAAGCTGCTGGCAGTTGCCGGATGCAGGCTGCTTATATATAGATCACTACATATATATATACAGGCAGCCCGCAGTTTCAGTCTACTGCAGCCAGTTTCAACTCATCATGATGGTGGCGTTGCTGCTCCTCCATGACCAGTTGACCGAGTTCCCGCTTCAATGCATTGAACTCCGCGGCAGACGGGTCGCGCAGGCGCGGCAGATCCACCATGATGTCGCGCTTGACGGTGCCGGGGCGATACGTCATGACGATGATGCGGTCAGCCAGGTAAATCGCCTCTTCTATGCTGTGCGTGACAAAGATGATGGTCTTTTTCAATTCCGCCCAGATGCGCAACAATTCATCCTGCAGGTTGCGGCGTGTCAGCGCATCCAGCGCGCCGAAGGGTTCGTCCATCAGCATGATGGGGGAATCCAGCGCCAGCACGCGGGCGATGGCGACCCGCTGGCGCATGCCGCCGGACAGGTCTTTCGGAAAGCGCGCCTTGAAATCGATAAGGCCGAGCATGCTCAACAGCGACGACACCTTCTGCTGTATCTCCGCTTTGCCGCTGCCCTTGATTTCCAGGCCGAAAGCGACATTCTGTTCCACTGTCATCCACGGGAACAACGCATATTCCTGGAACACCATGCCGCGGTCGGGACCGGGAGCAGTAACCTGTTTGCCGTCGGTCACGATGTAACCCGACGAAGGCAAGGAGAAGCCAGCCACCGCATTCAGCAGTGTGGACTTGCCGCAGCCGGAAGGTCCGAGCAGGCAGACGAACTGTCCTTGCGGAATTTCCAGGTTGATGTCTTTCAACGCGACAACTTCCTTGTCGGCGGTCTGGAATACCTTATTAACAGCGTTCACGCTGATCTGTGGGCTGTGCATATCAGTTCTCCAGACCGCGATGCCAGCGCAGCAGATAGTTATTCAGCTTGTTCATACCGATGTCCAGCGCCAGACCGATGAAGCCTATCGTAAACATGCCGGCCATGACCTTGTCTGTCCATGAATATTCACGCGCTTCGTTAATGCGGAAGCCAAGCCCGTTAGGCACGGCGATCAGTTCCGACACAATGACGATCATGAAGGCGGAGCCTATCGCTATCCTGATACCCGCAAGTATGTAAGGCGTTGCCGCCGGCAGCATGACGCGCAGCAACAGCGTGCCGCGGCTGGCGCCCAGGTTTTGCGCCGCGCGCAGGTAGATGCTGTCGACCTGGCGCACGCCGGTAATGGTGTTGATCAAGATAGGAAAAAAAGCAGCGATCGAGATCATGAAGGTTGCCGGTGGATTGCCCAGGCCGAACCACAGCATGGCCAGCGGCGTGTAGGCGCTGGGAGGGATAGGCCGCAACACCTGTATCAGCAGATACATATGCGAATACACACGCTTGCTGGCGCCCATGACGATGCCCAGCGGCAGCGCCAGACCGCCGCCGATCAGGAAACCGGTCAGCACGCGGTACATGCTGCCTGCGGCATCATGCAGCAGTTCACCAGACACTGCCCATACCAGCCAGGAACCTGCATCGGCCGTATACGGCTCCGGCGGCAGCAGGTATTCCACCCAGCGGTGCGCGACCGCATATGGTGACGGCAGCTTCAGCGGACTGACGTAGCCGGCCGAGCAAACAGCCTGCCATATCGCAATGACGACGACCGGCACGATCAGGCCGGCAACGATGCCGCGCCAATTAAACTTTGCCATCTACAGCCCCTTACTTGACGCCGGCGCTTTTTTTGGCCGCATCCAGCAGATCGGTTTTTACCCAATCCTTGGCGACAGGCGGTTTGGCCATCTTGCCGATGCCATACTTGGCCATCACGTCCGTCGTGATCTGGATATGTTCAGGGGTAATATCGTAGGAATAAGGAGAGTTGGCGATGGCGTCGTTGAAGTCTTCCTTGGAGATCTGGCCTTTGAACACGGTTTCACGTACATATTTTTCAGCGAGGCCCTTGTTGTCGATGAACATCTTGGTTGAATCGACGAAGCAACGCATGAATTTTTCTGCCAGCGGCCGGCGCTCCGCATAGAATTTTTCCGTCATGACCAGCGTACGGATTGGTTCACCGATAGGCGTGTCGTAAGGCTTGATCACTTCAACACCAAAGCCCTTGTTGATGGCCTGCGAGGATTGCGGTTCGGACTGCATGATCGCATCCAGATCCTTGCCCAGCAGCGCCTGGTTCAGATCGGCAAACGCCAGATATACGATCAGTACGTCCTTGCCCGGTTTGTCCGATGCCGTCAGGCCGTTTTGCGCCAGCTCGGAAGTCAGCAGCACATCCTGGATTACGCCGCGGGTTACGCCTACTTTTTTGCCCTTCAGATCCTTGACGTTCTTGATGCCGGCATCGGCACGCGCCACCAGCCGCACGCCGCCTTTGGCAAAGCCGCCGACGACATAAATAGGTGCGCCATTGGCACGCGCGGTGATCGCGCCTTCGGAAGAAGCAGCACCGACGTCAAGCTCACCGGCGAGGATCGCCTGCATGATGTCGGGGCCTTTGGCGAACACATGTTCTTCTATCTTGATGCCGCATTTGGGAGCGATTTCCTTGATATACGATACCGCGCCGTAGTGCGCGAATTTGAGGTTACCGAGGCGAACGGTTTCTTGCGCCAGCGCAGAACCGCTAGTAAGTGCGGCAACGGCGGACAGCAAAAGGCTCACAGCAAATGTCTTTTTCAACATGAAGGTCTCCATTATGTAATTGTTTGTCCACGCATCTTTTTCATGCGTGTTTGTTTATCGTTGTGCTATCGATATAGCATGCTCTATGCCAACGGCAATTATTTTATATCTTCTGCCAAGTACTTGATTCTGAACATTTATTGTCCTGTGCGACAATTCACAAATTCCGAAAAACCAGAATCACGAACGAATATTCCGGTTTTCCGCATCATAGCGTATTTACATCGCCAATATTAATGCTGCTACTGCGACAAAGAAGAGAAGGCGGGCAGGCTGGGATTCTATTTTTCAGCGGTGCAGCGTCATCAGGTAAAATGGAGGGCTGATTTCAGTGCACGGCCTGCAGTACGTTGTCTGCCAGGGCGCCCGCCTACGCTACATTGACTTATTTTCAAGAAATACATCATGCTCGATAATCTGACCCAACGCCTTGCCAAAGTCGTTAAAACCATGCGCGGAGAGGCTCGCCTGACCGAGTCCAACACCGCCGAAATGCTGCGCGAAGTGCGCATGGCCTTGCTGGAAGCCGACGTGGCCTTGCCTGCCGTCAGGGAGCTGATTGCCCGCGTCAAGGAAAAGGCGATGGGCGAGGAAGTGATTTCTTCGCTGACCCCGGGCCAGGCGCTGGTAGGCGTCGTTCAGCGGGAACTTGCCAGTATCATGGGCGCCGACCTCGGCGAGGATGCATACCAGCTAAGTTTTGCCCAGCAGCCGCCGGCGATTATCCTGATGGCAGGTTTGCAGGGTGCCGGTAAGACAACGACCGTCGGCAAGCTGGCAAAATACCTGAAAGAACAGAAAAAGAAAAAAGTGCTGACTGTATCGGCCGACGTGTACCGTCCGGCAGCGATAGGCCAGTTGCAGACAGTAACAGAGCAGGTAGGTGCGGATTTTTTCCCTTCACTGCCGACCGACAAACCGGTGGATATCGCACTGGCTGCGCTGGACTTCGCCAAGAAGCATTACCATGACGTGCTGATCATCGATACCGCGGGCCGTCTGGGCATTGACGAAGCGATGATGCTGGAAATCGCTGCGCTGCACGCTGCCGTCAAGCCTATCGAAACGCTGTTCGTCGTTGATGCGATGCTGGGACAGGATGCGGTCAACACTGCAAAAGCCTTTAATGATGCACTGCCGCTGACCGGCATTGTGCTGACCAAGCTGGATGGCGATTCACGCGGTGGCGCGGCATTGTCGGTACGCCATATCACCGGCAAGCCGATCAAATTCGCTGGCGTTGCAGAAAAACTGGATGGACTGGAAGCCTTTGACCCGACCCGCATGGCCAACCGCATCCTGGGCATGGGCGACATCTTGGCGCTGGTAGAGTCAGCGCAAAAAGGCATGGACGTGGCCGCAGCGCAGGACCTGGCGCAAAAGCTGAAGGTCGGCGGCAAATTCGATATGAATGATTTCAAACTGCAACTGTCGCAGATGAAAAAAATGGGCGGCTTGTCCAACCTGATGGATAAACTGCCGGCGCAATTGCAGCAGGCTGCCAATGGCGCCAATATGGATCAGGCAGAAAAGCAAGTACGCCGCATGGAAGGCATGATCAATTCGATGACGCCGCTGGAAAGAGCCAAGCCTGAGCTGATCAAGGCATCCCGCAAGCGCCGCATCGCAACCGGGGCCGGCGTACAGATCCAGGAAGTCAATCGCATGCTGGCGCAATTCGAACAGATGCAGTCGATGATGAAGAAGCTCAAGGGCGGCGGCATGATGAAGATGTTGCGCGGCATGAAAGGCATGATGCCGGGCGCCGGTTCCGGCCCTGGCAGGCGCTAGGACAGCAGCTATCCCAACTCTGTGACACCACGCGGCGCCTTATATAGACTTATAAGGCGCCGTTTTCTTTTTAGGCGTTTCCCTCTGAAAATCGTTTAAAAACAGCTTTCGCAGTTGTTTTTGGGCCGCCCGCCCTTGCTGGCTGCTGTATAGGATACATTTTCGATAAAAAGCCACAAAAAACACTTGCGTCACCAGAAAAACCCCACCACTATTAGCGATGCGTGAAATGACGCATTTTCCACGATATTTGTGAAGGAGGCTTAAAGATGGC
>JAYSKH010000116.1:0-10089 GCA_043726505.1 Undibacterium sp.
TACGGGCTCCACAGCTTGTTTGCCACTGTCCCTCCAGCCGCGAATGGAGGCACCCGCGCCGGGGCCGCCGTTTGCAGCAGGCTCTTGACCTGCTTCGGCGTCAGTGAATTTGGCCCGCCCGCCTTTTGCAGCATCAGTGCTGCCACGCCTGCCGCGTGTGGCGCAGCCGCGCTGGTGCCAAAGAAGTTATTAAAGCCGTCTCCTTCGTAATCACCGTCGGGATAAAAGAAGGTTGTGTTGACGCCATCCGGTGCCGCCATGTCCGGCTTTTTGCGGATTTCTGCCACCGCCATGCGATTGCCTGCAGCGTCGAAGGCGATAGTCACTGGCCCCGGGCTGCTGAACGGTTCAAAGATGGGAGTAAACGGAGGCGTTATCGACGGATATGAGTAGCGATATGCCGCAACACTGTTGGCATTGGCAGAAGCGCTGTGCCCAAAGGTGGTTGGGCTGTTGGTCGGGAATGCTGCGCCGGAAAATCCATTTAAATTCGTCATGCGCACACGAGTAGCGAGATGGGTGCCGGCGCCGGTGCGTGCCACCATGATGCGATAAGTGCCGTTGGCGCCCCTGGACAGGTCGATGATCTCAATAGCGTCGTCTGTTGACAGGTTATTGCTGGCGAAAGCGACGACGCAGTTCCCATCGGAACCGAACATATACCAGTTCAGGTCACTGGTCACACCGCCCGAATAAAAGGGATCGTCCCATTGCATGATCATGGTAGAGCCGGCCGAGCTATACACCACTGGCATCGCATAGACGCCACTGCCAAAATTCAGCCAGCCGCCGGCGACGTCAGCCTTACTGGAGCCGCTGGATGGCGAGCTAGCGCAGCTTGCCACGCTAGCCAGATTGATGTTGCCCAGATTAGTGGGCGTGGTGGAGAACGTGGCGTTAGGCACGTCGATAGAGCCGTTGCCGTCGGCCGCTCCCTGATTGCCAGCAGACGAAAAATACGACACCTTTTTGCCGGGCAGCGTAGTGCTGGTCGTTACATCGTTGACTGCCTGGGCTACTTGCCCATCCGAGAAAAAGGGTTCGTCGTAATAAAACACGTCATCGACGATGATATCGGCGTTGCAGGCAGGATTGGTGCGCAGCGTGCGTATATTGTCTGCAAAAGCCGCCTCGCCGCTAAAGGCGGTGGCAAAGCACAGGTCTGCGCCTGGCGCCACGTCCTGCACGATCTGCATCATGGCCCGGCCTTCATCGGTATCATTGTTGGGATCAATCAGGTCGATGACAAACTTTGGGACTCTCAGGTCTCCGCTGACGATGTCGTTGGCGGCGCGTATCTTGGTGAAGTCAGTTGATGACCCGTCATACGAATCCGACAACACGCCGACAGTGATGCCGGTGCCGGTGTAGCCGCTGGCATTGGCGACGTCGGAATGGATGACTGTGGTGCCTTGCGACGTGACGGCACCGACATTACGCTGCGGCCTGAGCGACATTTTCATCAGCCGTAAGCCGGAAGTGGCTGCAAACGATTCAATCTGCGCCGGCGGGATGTAGGCTGATATGGCGCCGTTACGGAAATAGGCGTTGACGCCCGTGACATTGGCGCCGGCGGCCTTGAGGCTGGTGACAACTGAATCTATGGAAGTGGTGCCGTCGAGGTAGATATCGACCAGGATACGGCCCGAACTATCCCTCATGCTGTGATCGGCTACCTGCGGCCCGCTGGCCGCCAGACGCGACACACTGCGGGATTTGAGGGATGCAACGAGATCGGAAAGCCGTCCGTCCAGCTTTGCCTGCTGCGCCTGCGCCAGCCCCGTAGCGGCGGATAGCAGAGCCATCAGCAGCGGAGCGATGTATTTGGTTTTCATGATTGATCCATGTCTAAAATGGGGGGCAATGAATAGGCCTGTAGCAACTGGCCTGCAGTAATAAGCCTGCCGCGCTGTATCAGCGTGCAGCGCTTGCCGCCAGCGTGCTGAGGCTGCGCCTGTTGCTCCGATTACGTCTAGAGACCAGCGCAGCAGCACCGAGGCCGAGCAGCATCAGCGAGCCGGGTTCAGGCACGTCGGCGAATGCGCCTTGCAGCACGATCTCGTAGGCATCGCCCTCGCCGGTGATGCTTTGCCAGCCGGATAATGCCTGTGAGCCGCCCGGGCCGCCAGGGCCGACCTGGTCCATCTGGGTCAGGTCCCCAAATATCGAGCCGCCCGCACTGACTGGCGTATAACCTGCGCCGGCGATGGCGAGGTAATAGTAGCCGCTGGTGATCACGGAGAAGTCATGTAAGGTCGAAGTTGGTCCTACGTTGGGATCATCGTCATTGGCGACCAGGCCATTGCCGGCACTATCGAACAGAAACAGCGACGTATCGAAATTATTGAAATTAAAATCCGAGGCCGTCGTTGTTGCGCTGAACGTGCTGCCCGCAAACAGATAGATGCGAAACATGTCGGCGTAATCATTGCTTGGCGTCGTCAGCAGGGAACCGCGTATCGTATCGATAGATCCGGTGCCTGCTGTTATCTGTGCCGAGCCTGGCAGCTGGCCCGCATCCCCGCTTTCGGTGATCGCAGCTGCCTGCGTGGACGTTGCCGTCAGCGCCAGTAGTGCGGTACCCGCCAGCGCGAGCAAAGATCGTTTGAATCTGAGCTTTGTAGTTTTCATTATTTGTCCTGAGAGGAAAGAGATAACCAAAAAAAGATAAGCGTCACTACGACATTGCTCTACGGATATTTACACTTATTAAAGGTAGGGGCGCAGATCGGAAGCTGCGCAAGAAAAAAACAATCCACGGTCCATGTCAGATGGGACGGAAATTGCAAGCTGTTGATATGGATGACTATTCTTTTTTATTGCCGGAGTTGCATTAGAAAAAGTTTCGATAAATGTAAATTATTTCGACAGTTGTAACAAATGTGCGTGGGAAAGAAAGCCCTGAAGTAAGCGATAAATGGCGGTTTATTTAATTTTTCTAAGCAATGTTTCATATAAAAAATGTTGCTGAAAAATTTCAATTTATTTGACTGCGACCAGCTGTGTCTTGCACTCAATTTCGACCAATTTCCCGCAGTACTTTTTTGTCCTAGCGGATCAAAACATGCATGTTGCACAGCGCAAAAATAATTGCCTGGAATCGGCTATGATCTTCCGCACGGATTTTGAAATTTGCGATCGCATTTTTCCTTCCATCACAGGAGAGCCCAGTATGGCTGTTGCCCCTCGCGTCAAGCCTGATGATTTTTTTACCTCTGAAGAATGGGCCGCACTTACCGAGCGCTCCTCATGGAAGGGCGTGGTATTGGTCGCCCATTGCTGGCTGGTGATTGCTGTGGCAATGGCGGTGGGCGCGGCATGGCCGGTCACCATCCCGGTAATGGTGCTTGTCATCGGCACGCGGCAACTGGGCTTGTTCATCCTGATGCATGACGCGGCGCACGCAGGGCTGCACCGCAACCGCAAGCTCAATGACTGGCTTGCGATCTGGTTTTGCTCATCCAGCCTGGGCGCTTACCGGCCTTATCATTTGCAGCACCACCGCTACGTGCAGCAAAACGAAGATCCGGACCTTGTGCTGTCTGCGCCTTTCCCCATTACCCGCGCATCGCTGGTCCGCAAGATTGTGCGAGACCTGACGGGGCAGACTTTTTTCAAGCAGCGCTTTGGCCATTACACGCAGCGCATAGCCAAGCGCCAGCCGGGCGAATCCGTCATGACATTACTGATGCAGGAGGCGGCCAAAGATCGCCGCTTCCTGATTGAAAACGGCCTGGGCCTGCTGGCTTTCAGTCTGGCGGGTTACTGGTGGGTGTGGGGCACGATGTGGCTGTTGCCGATGATGACGTGGCTGCCGCTGGTGTCGCGCATACGCAATATCGCCGAGCATGCGCTGGTGGCGCAAAATGAAGCCGACCCGCTGCGTCAGGCGCGCACGACCCATGCAGGACTGCTGGAGCGAATACTGGTGGCGCCTTACTGGGTCAATTATCACTGTGAACATCATATGTTCACCAATATGCCATGCTGGAATTTGCCGAAGGCGCACAAGCTGCTGCGCCGGCGGGGCGCGACCGCGCGCATGGAAATACAGCCGGGGTATGTCAGCCTGTTGCGGCAGGCTGCGCCAGCCTGAGCGCAGGTTTATTGCGAGTCATTTTGGAGGAGCACTTGGCATTGCTTGAGCGTCTTTCATCTGGCTAATTTTTTTCACCGACACCTGCTCAACACGCTGCCTGTTTGCATTGCCCCAATGGCAAAGAGGCATCAGCGCTTGTGCGAGCGTATGTCCGAATTCAGTCATCTCGTAGTCCACCTTGGGCGGCACCTGCTGATAATCGTGCCGGATCAAAATACCGTCTTCGCTTAATTCGCGCAGATGCTGTATCAGCACTTTCTCGCTCACGCCTGCGACCAGCCGTTTCAGCTCTCCGAACCGGCGAGGGCCGCCATTCAGGTAGAACAGCATGAGCGGCTTCCATTTTCCACCGATGACCGAGAGCGCCACATCCAGTCCACAAATATTTTCCATTGCAAAACCTTATACTTACCTTTTGGTAGGTACTAGTATATAGGTAAGTTCTCTCCGATAATAGGCCCACGTTATATTTTTTGAGGAGATTTGAATGGGTAAGCTAGATGGAAAAGTTGCCGTGATTACCGGCGCAAACAGCGGCATTGGCCTTGCAACGGCCAAGCGGTTTGCACAAGAAGGCGCGCGCGTCTTTATGACGGGGCGGCGCAAGGCAGAACTGGATGCAGCGGTTGCCGCAGTAGGCAGCAATGCGCGCGGCATCCAGGGAGATATATCCAGGCTCAGTGATCTGGATGCGCTTTTTGCAATGGTCGCAGAGGAGGCCGGCACCATAGACGTGTTGTTCGCCAATGCAGGCGGCGGCGAATTTGCCGCGCTGGCCGACGTGACAGAGGCTCACTTTGACGATACCTTCGCCACCAATGTGAAAGGGACGCTGTTTACAGTGCAGAAAGCTTTGCCGCTGCTGAAGGACGGTGCATCCATCATCCTGACGGGCTCAACCAGTGCGGTCACCGGCATTCCGGCATTCAGCGTCTACAGTGCAAGCAAGGCCGCCATCCGTAATTTTGCCCGTGGCTGGATACTTGATCTGGCGCCGCGCAAGATCCGTGTCAATGTTCTGGTACCTGGCTCGACATCCACGCCGGGCTGGCATGGGCTTGCGCCGACGGAGGAGGTGAACCGCCAAATGATTGAGATGGTGGAGTCTACCACTCCGCTTGGCCGTCTGGGCGACCCCGATGAAGCGGCGAGCGCCGCATTGTTTTTGGCCTGCGATGACAGCAGCTTTGTCAATGGAAGCGAACTGTTTGTAGATGGCGGCTCTGCTCAAATCTAAATAGAAATACGTTCAGCTATCCGGTGACGCTAAGGTCTTTTGCGGTGCAGAAGCACGCACCGCAAACTTCGCTTGTAACAGAGGATGTTCCTGCCAGTGCAGCCCCGACATCCTTGCCGTTATTGCTTTACCGTGGCTTGCCCGCTAGCTTGTTCTGGTACATTGCGGCGTCGGCATCTGCGAGGAAGGTGGAAATGGTGTCATGCCGTGCCAGGTCATAATCGATCTGGCCCACGCTGTAACGGATATCGTAGCCGCGGTGCGCCTGCTCATTGCGGGCGTCCAGCAGCCTTTGCAGGCGCGCCAGGAAAATGGCCGAACTGGATTCTGTTGCATCAACCAGCAGCACGACAAACTCATCGCCCCCCAGGCGGCCGCCGATGTCGCTGTCGCGCAGCGCCGAGCGCAGCACCTCGGCAAAGGTGACAAGTGCGCGGTCTCCTTCCGCGTGGCCGAAGGTATCGTTGATTTTTTTAAAGCCATTCAGGTCGAAGAACAACAGTGATGCCGGCCGGTTCATCCTTTTGCACACGTGCAGTGCGTGCTGGGCCAGTGCTTCAAAGCCGCGGCGGTTGGACATGGACGTCAGCTCGTCCATCGTCGCCAGCTGGACCGCGGCCAGCTCCTGCTCCGCCATGCGCGCGAGGTCTTTCAGGATTTCGCGCTGGTCTGCATCCAATTGGCGCGGTTCCACATCGATCAGGCACAGCGTGCCTATTTTGCTGCCGTTGCTTCCATTATTGACGCTGAGCGGGCAGCCCGCATAGAACCTGATCCACGGTGCGTCGGTAACCAGCGGGTTATCGTGAAAACGTTCGTCGGACAGTGCATCCGGTATCGTGAAGATGTCATCGCCGAGGATGGCATGGCCGCAGAAAGAAACATCGCGCGACGTTTCTGTTGCATCAAGGCCGATGCAGGATTTGAACCACTGCCTGTCCGCATCCACCAGGCTGACGATGGCAATGGGTACTTTGAAAATAAGCTTGACGAGCCTGGTAAGGCGGTCAAACCGCTCGTCGGACGGTGTATCCAGGATATCCAGCGAATGCAGTGCGCGGACGCGCTGGGCTTCATTTTCCGGTATTGGTGCAGCAAGCATGGGCTACCTCCAGAATATTGACGCTATCGTTTAAATAAATACGGCACGGCCTGTTTCGTTTATTTTTTTTGCGTCGCAATAAAGTGTGGCGCGGGGCATGTAATGAATGGTAAAAGCAATGGTAAAAGCAAGCGCCCGATTAGTCGAGCATTTAATCGGCAATATACGAAGCTTGTGCGGTGAAGGCTGATTCAGGGACCCGAAAAGAAAAAAGGCGGACAAAGTCCGCCTTGGTCAACTGTGCTGCATCCTGCAGGTCATGCCAGATACGGTGTTCTACAAGCAGCGTCAGAAGTAGCGCTTCACTACATCCGTAAATGCTTCTTCGGCCGACATGCCTTTTTTCATCAGTCCGGTGATTTCGGCCGAATGTTCGCCTATGGTAGGCGGCAGGGTCTGACGGTTATTTTTGAAATAGTCGTACTTCGCTGCGTCCACCAGGTCCTGCGCCTTGACGGCGGCAGTGGTGTTGCGTGTCGCGCCGCTGGCGGAGCGGGTGACGCGCGTGCCGCTGCTGGTCTTGACGACGCCGCCCACTAGCACGGTCTTGATCTGTTCCAGCGTGAAGATGCCCGAGACATTGCCGACGCCGAATTCTCCTTCGCCCGGATGTACGAGGCGGTTGCTGCTGTCGAAGGTCATGCGCTTGTCGGAAGCATTGATGGTCTGGTAGTTGGGGCCTATGCCTGTGCCGGTCAGTGCAAACTGCACGCGGTCGCCATAGTCGGTCATCTTTTCGACGACGTTTTTCAGGTAGGCCGGGGTGAAGGTGTCGATTTTGCCGTTCCAGCGTTTGGTTCTTGTGCTCAAAATGCGTTATTTCCAAAAAAATTGATGGCGGAATCCGCGTTTGCCGCAGCCATATGCGCAGCGCTTGCGATTCCTGCCGGGGATAAATCTGTTCCAGCCTCCATTATCGCCTATCGTGATTTATCCGGCGCGCATCGACGCAAAAATATTCTTTCTGCACTGCAATGTCCGCTACTGCGCGCTTTGCCTTACCGTCCTTTAGCAGGATGCTGCCTTGACGAAAAATCAAGCATAATGGGCCGTACCCGCTTTTCCGCCGCCAAGGCAGAATGCGGGGCCTGCAGATGCCCGACGGAACGCGGAGTAATAGGAGTAATGCTGACGCGCGGGCTGCTCAGATCTGTAGTGGGATTGCAGCATGTAGTCCCTTAATCTGATTTCTATCGCCAAAAGGATGAATGATGAACAAACTTACTACGGCGGCCGGTGCACCGGTCGTGGATAACCAGAATACGCAAACGGCCGGCCCTCGTGGCCCGGCCTTGCTGCAAGATGTATGGCACTTGGAAAAACTTGCGCATTTCGACCGGGAAGTGATACCGGAGCGCCGTATGCACGCCAAAGGCTCCGCCGCTTACGGCACCTTTACCGTCACCCATGACATTACCCGCTATACCAAGGCCAAGATTTTTTCGCAAATAGGCAAAAAAACTGAGCTGATCACGCGCTTTTCCACTGTCGCGGGCGAGCGCGGCGCGGCGGATGCCGAGCGCGACATCCGCGGCTTTGCCATCAAGTTGTATACCGAAGAGGGTAACTGGGATGTGGTGGGTAATAACACGCCGGTGTTCTTCCTGCGCGATCCGCTGAAGTTCCCGGATCTGAACCATGCCGTCAAGCGTGACCCACGCACCAATCTGCGTAGCGCCAACAACAACTGGGACTTCTGGACCAACCTGCCGGAAGCGCTGCACCAGGTCACCATCGTCATGAGCGACCGTGGCATTCCTCGTTCTTACCGTCACATGCACGGTTTCGGCAGCCATACTTATAGCTTTATCAGCCCCGCTAATGAACGTTTCTGGGTCAAGTTCCATTTTCGCACCGAGCAGGGCATACAGAATATGACCGATGCTGAAGCCACCGAACTGGTAGGCCGCGACCGCGAAAGCGCGCAGCGCGACCTGTTCGACAGCATAGAAAATAAAGATTTTCCACGCTGGACGATGTTCATTCAGGTAATGCCGGAGAAAGAGGCTGGCAGCTACCACTTGAATCCTTTCGACCTGACCAAGGTCTGGCCGCACAAGGACTATCCGCTGATGGAAGTCGGCCATTTTGAACTGAACCGCAATCCAGACAACTATTTCGCCGAAGTGGAACAGCTGGCTTTTTCACCGGCCAACGTGGTGCCGGGCATCAGCTTCTCGCCGGACAAGATGCTGCAGTCGCGATTGTTTTCGTATGGCGATGCACAGCGCTACCGGCTGGGCGTCAACCATCACCAGATTCCGGTGAATGCGCCCAAGTGTCCGTTCAACAGCTACCACCGCGACGGCGCGATGCGG
Organism: Undibacterium sp.; assembly: GCA_043726505.1. Lineage (GTDB taxonomy): Bacteria > Pseudomonadota > Gammaproteobacteria > Burkholderiales > Burkholderiaceae_D > Undibacterium. The sequence continues at coordinate 8,757 of JAYSKH010000116.1, forward strand.
GTAGACGGCAACCATGGCGGCACATTAGGCTACGAGCCCAACAGCTATGGTAAATGGCAGGAACAGCCTGATTATGCCGAACCGCCGCTGGCGATAGAAGGCGCCGCCGACCACTGGAACCATAGGGCCGACGACGATTATTATTCGCAGCCGGGCAATCTGTTCCGCCTGATGACCAAGGCCCAGCAGCAGACGCTGTTTGACAATACTGCCCGTTCCATCGGCGATGCGTCGAAAGAGATCCAGCAAAGGCATATCGCCAACTGCACCAAGGCTGATCCGGCGTATGGTGCTGGCGTAGCCGCAGCACTGGAGCACGGCACTTCCGACAAGACGCCGAACAAGGTGGTGTAGCGTCGTGTAGTTCGACATAAAGATTCAACCTACAAGACCGGCGCCCATCAAGGCGCCGGCTTTTTTTGTGCGGCGAAGTTTCTGCAGCTAAGCCACTTGCAATTTAATTCATCACTGCCATCTAGGACGGAATATCCTACCGGAGGAGTCTGAAGATGTTTGGACGCAAAAAGAGCAGCACCGTTGCACCGGGTAAGAAAAAAGTCATCACGGACCAGCGTAACTATCATGTGACGCAGCCTTCTATCGACCTGGCGGCGGCCGAGAAGGCCAGGCTGGAACAGGGCGTCGTCTCGTCAGGACAGGTGCTGAGCTATAAAGACGGGGTATTGGTCATCAAAAAAGCAGGGGCTGAAACCTGAGCGTGTTTTGTTTGCACATGAAATCGGCTATAGTCGGAAACCCTTAATGCAAACAATGAGAAACCGTACATGATCCACTGGGATGCCCACGCCTGCCTGCCCATCCATCCGCAAGCCAGCTTCGCGCCGGTAGACGCCTTGCGCGCGTATGGCGTCAATTACGTGTCCATCAATGTCGGCGCGGACATGAATCCGGTATCGCAGGTGATGGCTGTCATTGCAGGCTTCCGCGCGACAATCGCGGCGTCGCCGGAGCGTTATATGCTGGTGTCCGGTGTGGCTGATATCCGCAAGGCAGCCGCACAGGGGAAAATTGCCGTCAGCTTTGATCTCGAAGGTTCCATGCCGCTGATGGACAGCCCGGAGATGGTGCCGTTGTACCATCAGCTGGGTGTGCGGCAAATTCACTTTGCCTATAACCGCAACAATAATGTTGCTGACGGTTGCCATGATGCGGAACGCGGGCTGACGGACCTGGGCCGCCGCATGGTGCGCGCCGTTAATGATGCAGGCATGCTGATGGATTGTTCGCACAGCGGGCGGCGCTGCAGCCTGGATATCATGACTGCGTCGGACCAGCCTGTTATCTTTAGCCATGCGAATCCGCTGGCGCTGGC
>JAYSKH010000117.1:0-9947 GCA_043726505.1 Undibacterium sp.
CCCCTCCATTCAAAACTGCGAGAATTTACATGTCTGAATATCTGCTGGAAATGCGGGGAATTATCAAGGATTTCGGCAATGTCCGCGCACTCGACGGCATCGACATCAAGGTCCGGGCCGGTGAATGCCTGGGCCTGTGCGGTGAAAATGGCGCTGGAAAATCCACCTTGATGAAAGTGTTGTCAGGCGTTTATCCGCACGATACATGGCAGGGCGAAATCCTGTGGCAAGGCCAGCCCCTGCAATCACAATCGATGCGCGACACCGAGGCCGCAGGCATCATCATCATCCATCAGGAGTTGATGCTGGTGCAAGAGCTGTCGGTCGCAGAAAATATTTTCATGGGTCACGAGATAACGTTGCCGGGCGGCCGCATGAACTACCCCGCCATGTACAAGCGTGCAGCCGAACTCATGCGCGAACTCAAAATGCCCGATATTAATGTGGCGTTGCCGGTCGCGCAATACGGCGGCGGCCATCAGCAACTGGTGGAAATTGCCAAGGCACTCAACAAACAAGCCAAGCTGTTGATCCTGGACGAACCATCGTCGTCACTGACATCCTCGGAGATCGCGGTATTGCTGGACATCGTCCGCGACCTCAAGGCCAAGGGTGTAGCCTGCGTCTACATTTCCCACAAACTGGACGAGGTGGCTGCAGTCGGCGATACGGTGACGGTCATCCGCGACGGCAGGCACATTGCTACCACGCCCATGCAGACAATCAAGGTCGATCAGATCATCACCCAGATGGTGGGCCGCGAAATTACCGCCATGTATCCAGACCAGGAACATGAGATAGGCGAGGTGATATTCGAAGCGCGCAATATCAGCTGCTACGACGCCGGCAATCCACAGCGAAAAAGGGTGGACGACATTTCCTTCAGCCTGCGGCGCGGAGAAATTCTGGGCATCGCCGGCCTGGTGGGCGCCGGCCGTACCGAACTGGTATCGGCCCTGTTCGGCGCGTACCCGGGCCGCAGTGAAGGCGAGGTCTGGCTGGACGGCGCCAAGGTCGATACCAGCACGCCGCTGAAGTCTATCCGCCTTGGCCTGTGCATGGTGCCCGAGGACCGCAAGCAGCACGGCATTGTTCCGGACCTGAGCGTCGGCCAGAACATCACCTTGACCGTACTCAAGGATTTTTCGCACTATAGCCGCATCGACGCCGAAGCAGAACTGAAAACCATCAACAATGAAATATCCCGTCTGCATTTAAAGACAGCCAGTCCGTTCATGCCGATTACCAGCCTGTCCGGCGGTAACCAGCAAAAGGCGGCGCTGGCGAAAATGCTGCTGGCGCGGCCCAAGGTGCTGATCCTGGACGAACCCACGCGCGGCGTCGATGTTGGCGCCAAGGCAGAAATCTACCGGCTGATGGCAGAACTGGCGCGGCAAGGCATGGCGATCATCATGGTCTCTTCTGAACTGGCCGAAGTGCTGGGCGTGTCCGACCGCGTGCTGGTCATCGGCGAAGGCAAGCTGCGGGGCAATTTCATCAACCAAAATCTGAGCCAGGAAACCGTGCTGGCCGCGGCCATCGACCAGTCGTCGCAATACCTGGCATCACAGCAGGCCGCAAGCGCCGGCAATCTTCAGGAAACACTATGAGTGCAATCAATATCAAGCAGTTGTTCCGGCAATATAAAATCATGGCCTTGCTGATTGCCATCGCCTTGATCTGGGCGTTCTTCAGCTGGAAAACGGAAGGTGGTTTCGTCACACCGCGCAATTTGTCCAACCTGCTGCGCCAGATGTCGATCACCGGTATTGTCGCCTGCGGCATGGTGCTGGTGATTATCGGCGGCGAAATCGATTTGTCGGTCGGTTCCATGCTCGGTTTGCTAGGCGGGATAGCCGCCGTGCTGGACGTGACGCACCACCTGCCGCTGCCGCTCAATCTGGCGCTGGTGCTGTTGCTGGGTTTGGGTTTTGGCCTGTTCAACGGCTACCTGACGGCCTATATGCGGATTCCTTCTTTCATCGTCGGCCTCGGCGGAATGCTGGCGTTTCGCGGCATACTGCTGGGTGTCACCGGCGGCCTCACCATCGCCCCGGTTTCCAGCGACCTGGTATATCTGGGGCAAGGCTATCTGCCGCCGCAATTCGGCATTGCGCTGGGCCTGGGTTTGTTTGCCCTGGCGCTGGTGCTGAGCTGGCGCCAGCGCAGCAACCGCCGGCAACATGCTTTGCCGGTGCCGCCGCTGTGGCGTGATGCGTTGCGCACCCTGCTGATCGGCGCGATCTTGCTGGCCTTTGTACGCACGCTCAATACCTATGACGGCATCCCGGTACCGGTCTTGCTATTGTTGGGCCTGCTCGGCCTGTTCAGCTACATCACCACACAAACGGTATTCGGCCGCCGGATCTATTCGGTCGGCAGCAATATGGAGGCAACCCGCGTATCGGGCGTCAACGTGCAGGCGGTGAAGCTGTGGATTTTCGGCATCATGGGCGTGATGTGCGCACTGGCTGGCCTCGTCAATACCGCTCGCCTGGCGGCCGGCTCGCCATCGGCGGGCAACATGGGGGAGCTGGACGCCATCGCTGCCTGCTTCATCGGCGGCACCTCGATGCGCGGCGGTTCGGGTACTGTTTATGGGGCATTGATCGGGGCGCTGGTGATGGCCAGTCTCGACAACGGCATGTCGATGCTGGATGTCGATACCTACTGGCAGATGATCGTCAAAGGCAGCATCCTGATGCTCGCCGTGTGGGTAGATGTCAGTACGCGTTCCAGCCGTTGACCATGTCGCCCGCTCAAACGCGGGCGCAACCCATTAGTGCGTCAATCATCAGCCGATCACAGGCTTGCAAGACGGGCCTGAGGATCGCGAGGCGCAGGGCTATCTACAATTCCTTGCGCGCAAATATATTAAAACCAGAATCGGCAAGCAGACGGGCATGCCAAAACTCAAAACCTGGCTGACAATGCTGTAAACAGCAAGCTGCGCGGCTTACAGGCATCTGGGAAAATATAAAATTCCCAAAAAGAAATATTTTCTAACGCTGCGATGCGCATCTTTTGTGCAAACTTGCGCCCCTTTATTGACCTTCCACCCCGTTAAAACACACAAACGCACGTTAACCGGCCCATCCTGATCCGGAAGGCGGCGACCCGGCATTCTTTGTTCCAGCAAGGCCTTGCCTCCGGGCACATAGTTTGCTTGAGTCAACACATTACAACTCTCCCGTGTATGCATCCTCCTTATGGTGGTGCACCACCCCTATGCCAGCAAGCCCTGCCAATAAACTGAGCCAATTCGATCAATCGGGAGTTCTCAGCACGCTGCTGAATAATCTGGACGGCATGGTGTTCCGCTATAGGAATGACGGCCGGTACAGCATGGAGCTGGTCAGCGCGGGTTGCAGCAAAATTACCGGCTACCCTGCCGATGATGCCGTATACGCGGACAGGCCCTCCTATGAGCGCCTGTGCGAACCGGAAGACCTGGCCAGGCTGCGCGACAGCGTGCAGGCCGCGCTGGCACAAGGGCAGCCGTATGAACTTGAATACCGGATCACGCACGCTAATGGTGAATCGCGCTGGCTGTGGGAGCGCGGCGTCGGCGTTTATGGTGATACAGGCAAGCTGGAAGCCGTAGAGGGCCTGATTTCCGACATCACGGTGCGCAAACAGGCCGACCAGGTGACGCTGGAAGTGGAGAGGCGCTATCGCAGCATCGTGGAAAATGCGATAGAGGGTATCTTCCAGTCCACGCCGCAGGGGTATCTGTCGGTCAACCCCGCGCTGGTGCGCATCTATGGCTATGGTTCGCCGCAGCAGATGATGAGCGAACTGCGCCAGCTGGATACCCAGCTGTATGTAGAGACCGGACGCAGGCAGAAGTTCATGCAATTGATGGAACAGCTGGGCTCGGTCACCAATTTCGAATCACGGGTCTACCGCAAGGACCGCAGCATCATCTGGATTTCAGAGAACGCGCGCACTGTCTATGACGAGGCCGGCAATATCCAGTTTTACGAAGGTACGGTGGAAGACATCACCGAAAGGAAACTGCACGAAGCGGAAGTCGAACACCGGGCCAGCCATGACATGCTGACCGGCCTGCCGAACCGCGCGTTGCTGCATGAGCGTCTGCAACAGGGCATCATGCAGGCGCGGCACCGCGGCACGCGGCTGGCGCTGGCCTTCCTGGACATAGACCAGTTCAAGTACATTAACGACAGCCTGGGCCACCAGGCTGGCGACCAGTTACTGCAAATCATGTCCGAAAGGCTGCTGGCCTGCATGCGCGACAGTGATACCGTCGCCAGGCTTGGCGGCGATGAGTTCGTGCTGCTGCTGAATCACCACGCCGATGGCGACGAGCTCGATTCGGTCATGCAACGCATCCGCAGCAGCGTGTCGCAGCCCTGCCGCATAGACGGGCGGGAACTGACGGTCACCTGCAGCATAGGCATCAGCCTGTATCCGGGCGACGGCGAGCATGCGGATGTGTTGCTGAAAAATGCCGATGCCGCCATGTACAAGGCCAAGGAACTGGGCCGCAACAACTACCAGTATTTTGCCGGCGTGCTGACACCGGCTGTAGCCGACCGGCTGGATCTGCTGAACAAGCTGCGCATCGCCATTGAAAACAGGCAGCTAACGCTGCACTACCAGCCCAAGATCGATCTCGGCAGCGGCCTGATCCACAGTGCCGAAGCACTGATACGCTGGCGCCATCCGGTGCAAGGCATGATATCGCCGGCCGAATTCATTCCGTTGGCGGAAGAGACCGGGCTGATCATGCCGGTAGGCGAATGGGTCATCCACACTGCCTGCGCACAGGCGATGCAGTGGCTTATGCAAGGCTTGCAGCCGCAGCCAGTCCGGATTGCCGTCAATATTTCGCCGCGCCAGCTGCATCATGGCGATCTGGTACAGATTGTCAAAAATGCGCTGGAAGAAACCGGGCTGCCGCCCAGTCTGCTGGAGCTGGAAATCACCGAATCGATGATGATGCACAATATGGACGCGAGCATCGCCACGTTGCATCAGCTGAAGCAGATGGGCGTCTACCTGTCGGTGGACGATTTCGGCACCGGCTACGCCAGTCTCAGCTACCTGAAAAAATTCCCTGTGGACTGCCTGAAGATCGACCAGTCCTTTGTGCGCGACATTGCGGTGGACAAGGATGATGCCGCCATCGTCAAGGCCATCATTTCACTGGGGCATATCCTGAACCTGTCGGTGATCGCGGAAGGCGTGGAAACGCAGGAACAGGCACACTTCCTGCAGCAGAACGCCTGCGACTTTGCGCAGGGCTATTATTTCGGCAGGCCAATGGACAATGAAGCGTTTACGCTGCTGCTGGCAGGCTCGGCGCCCACTCAGGGCAATTCCGGCAATGGGACGAAACCGCTGGGCACAATCATGCCGGTATCATTTCCGCCTGTGTCTGCGTCTCCAGCAGCGCCACAAATTCATTCTCGGGAATCGCTTTACTGAAATAGAAACCCTGATATTCGTCGCAGCTGGAATCGGTCAGCGTCTGCAGCTGTGTCGCCGTTTCGACGCCTTCGGCGATAACCTTCAGGCCCAGCGTATGCGCCATCGCCACGATGGCCAGCACGATCGCGGTATCGTTGGGGTCTTCCGGCATGTCCTTGATGAAGGAGCGGTCGATTTTGACGCTGTCTACCGGGAAGCGCTTTAGATAGGCCAGCGAAGAATAGCCGGTGCCGAAATCGTCTATCGACAGCGTGTAACCGGCTTCCTTCAGACCGTCCATCAATACAATCGCCTGCTCCCGGTTGTGCATCACCATGCTTTCGGTGATTTCAAATTCTATGGATTGCGGGTTGACCCGCCAGAATTCCACGACGCTCTGTACATCGGCCAGCAAGTTGGCATCATTGAACTGCGCGCCCGACAGGTTGATTGCCACGCGGCCGAAGGATTTATCCACCGCCTGGAAGGCCAGTACGTCGCGGCAGGCGATATCCAGCACCAGCATGCCCAGCCGCCCTATCAAACCCGCCTCTTCCGCTAGCGTGATGAATTCGCCGGGGAACAGGATGCCGCGTTCCGGATGGTTCCAGCGCACCAGCGCTTCGGCGCCGACTATGCGACCGGAAGCGATCTCCAGCTTGGGCTGGTAATACACGACAAATTCGCGCCGCTCCAGCGCCCGCCGCAGCCGCGCTTCAAACGCCAGGCGCTCGACGGTGTGCACATTCATTTCAGACGCATAGAACTGGTAATTATCCTTGCCGCGGTTCTTCGCCCGGTACATGGCGATATCGGCGTTTTTCAGCAGGGTCTGCGCATCCTTGCCGTCCGCCGGATAGGTAGCGATGCCGATGCTGGCGCTGAGCTGGCACTCCTGGCCGCGGATATCGAACGGTAACGCCGACTCTATCAGCAGTTTGTCGGCGATGTCGCTGAGATCCATTGGATTTTCATACTGGTCCACCAGCAGGATGAACTCGTCTCCGCCAACGCGGGCTATCGTATCCGATTCGCGCAGGCAGTTTTTAAAACGCCGGGCGATGTTACGCAGCACTGTATCGCCTTCGTCGTGGCCGAAGGTATCGTTGATGTTCTTGAAGCGGTCAAGATCGACAAAAAACACTGCCAGCCGTGCACGGTTGCGCTCTGCATGGGCGAGCGATTTGGCCAGATGCTGGTGATACAGAAAGCGGTTCGGCAAGCCGGTCAGGTCATCATAGTGGGCCAGCTTCAGGATTTTTTCTTCCGAGCGCCTGTCCTCGATGGCGATGCTGGCAATGTCCGTAGTAATCCCCATCAGGCCCATGTCTTCATCATTGAGCGGCGCCGGCACGGTAAAAAACAGCGTAAAGGTGCCCAGCAACTGGCCGTTCTTGCCCATGATGGGCCAGGCGCCGCAACTGGCAAACCCGGACAGGTTTTCCAGCGCATTGATGAACTGCATCTCCGGCGCTGCCTGCAGGTCTTCCACCCACACTGGCGACGCATTGATGACGGCCTCGCTCCATACGCCATTACCTTTGCTGACCACAAGGCCCTGTAATTGCGGCTTCAGCATTTCAGGAAAATTCTGGCCCACCAGGCGTGAAAAAGTACGCTGGTCCTCATCCAGCAGCTGTATGCCGCAGCGCCAGTGCGGATTCAGCTTTTCGACGAACTGGCACACCGCCTCCAGGATGCTGGCCAGGTCTTCCCCGCTACCTATCAGTTGCAGCAGGCGATTCTGCCCCTCCAGCAGGCGCTCGGTATACTTGCGCGAGTTGACGTTGCGCATCACACAGAACAGAAGTATTTCACTTTCGACTTCGACGCGGCTCAGCGTAATTTCGTTGAACTGCAGCTGGCCATTCTTGTGCGTCGTCCATTCAAAACGCTGTGCCGTTCCCTCGAACGCAGCATCCACCAGCGTAGCGACCAGATTGTCGCGCGCCATGCTCGGCAACTGGTTCACATGCTGCGAGTTCGGCGAGAACCCGCCGGCGCGTTTGCCGATGATGTCGGCTGCGGACTCGACGCCGAATAATGTAATCGCGGCCGGATTGCAATCGACATAGCGATAATCGCGGTTAATGAGCAGGATCGCATCCTGCGCCTCCTGATACAACAGCCGGTAGCGGTTTTCACTGGCCCTGAGCCGGGCATTTGATTTGCGCAGGTGGCCGATATGCCATACCAGTACGGCCGCCAGCAGCAGGATGAAGCCTATCGTCAGCGCGGCAAAAAATATCCTCTGCTTCAGGCGTTTGTTCCAGCTCAGCAGGATGCTGCTCACGTCGCGCGCGTAGACGACCGTAATCGGAAATTCCGCCATCTTGCGGTAGGTATAAATAAGTTGTGCACCGTCACCGGCAAAAGACCTGTCCTGCAGCACGCCTTCTTCCGATCCCTGCCGGATACTGGCGGCAACCGCCGACTGGCTGGCGTTGAGGCCCAGGTAACGCTCATCAAAAGGCGAACGGATGATGATGTTGCCGTCATTGTCATGCAGTGAAATGCTGGCGTCGCCGTCCCGCGCCACGCGCTCATAGAATTCATTCAGGTAGGCCAGGTCTATCTCGACCTGGATCAGCCCCACATACTGGCCATCGCGGTCGTAGATATTCCTGGCGACAGGCAAAACCCAGCGGCTACCCTGCGCCAGCTTGACCGGTGCGCCTACAATGACGCCCCTGTCCTGCGGATTATTCAGCAGGAATTTGACATACTGGCGGTCGCTCAGGTCGGTTTCGCTGGCCGGAAACTGAAAAGAGGTGGCCCACAAATGCCCCGAGGTATTGATGACGGCAATGGATTGCAGGAATTTGGAATCCTGGCGCTGGTTGACCAGGATCTGCCGTATTGCCGATTCGTCGTGCAGCACGGTGTCGCTTTCGCTCCTGATGCCTTCGGCGGCGGCGCCTATCGAACGTGTCGCATCCTGCAGTATGCGGCTGGCATGTTCTTCCAGCACCCGCACGGCAAGATAGCTGTTCTCCTGCGCGGAGGACAGCGTCAATACCTTGTCCTGCGAGACCGACCACCATGTCTGCCCCAGAATGGCGATAATAATCAGGCTGACAATCAGCAGGAATACCGTCGTGGGTACGTCACGCTGTTCCCTGCCGGCGATGTTTCTTTCCATGCGAAGACCCTTTAACTGAAAGCGAAAAAGTTCTAAAAAGCCGCGTCCGTAAAATAAATTACTGATTATGTATGGCTATAGACTGCTTAAAGCTTAGAGCAAGCGAGGGAAAGAACCGCTATTACCCTTTCTGCAAAGGGCGGGAAGATGCTGGGTCAAAATGGTCGTCTCTTATAATAGTATTATCAATAAGGCGACGGCTTCAGCCGCCTGCCTTCATGAAGTGTACCACCGGAATTTCGCTATTGCAGATAGATGCGGTTATACAACAAATTGCCGCAGCGATATAAAAGAGATAAAGGAAAGCTCATTGAACAGGGACGGTCCAGCGGCCAGTTTGGCCGTGCCAGATGTGGGAACCCAAGTAAGGTAAGACAAGGCAAGGGATATGCCGAAGTGAAAATAAAAATGAAGCAAGCCGGTAGGCCGGATTCTGTTACGGCACTCGGTATTGCTACTCCGTGCTATGACAATCATTCCTCTAGGCGCTGGATTACTCCAGCGCTCAAGCTTTCTACCCGCACGCTCCGCGAGCAGCATCAATGCGTGCCTATTTGAAATTGCTCCGGGTGGAGGTTACCGCGTTTCACCGTAACTAAATACGCTCGTCTCTGTGGCCCTATTCCTCGCCTTATACCTTGCGGCTTTCAGCGTACGGCCGTTAGCCGTCACCCTGCTCTATGGAGTCCGGACCTTCCTCCCGCCTTACCATTACGATAAGGCCAGCGATTGTCTGGCTTGCTTCAGGCCGTATTGTAACAGCGTCGCTGCGGGAACCCTAATAATCCGGCGCGGAACCCCATAAAGCGTGAGCAAGTACAAATAACAGCACCTCGCGCGTTTCTGGTAGCGTATGGTTTTTCCCTTATATATGTGACATTGTCATGCTTAAATCTCGCTCCGGTGGTCAGTTGGTCGTGGATGCCTTGCAGGTGCACGGTGTAGAGTTCATTTTCGGCGTACCCGGCGAAAGCTACCTGCCGGTGCTGGACGCGCTGTACGACAGCTCCATACGTTTCATCATCAACCGCCAGGAGGGCGGCGCCGCCTTCATGGCTGATGCCTACGGCAAGATAACGGGCCGCCCCGGCATCTGCTTTGTCACGCGCGGGCCAGGCGCCACCAATGCGGCCATTGGCGTGCACACCGCGTTCCAGGATTCCACGCCGATGATCCTGTTTGTCGGCCAGGTGGGTAATGATTTCGTCGAGCGCGAAGCCTTCCAGGAAATCGACTATCGGCGCATGTATGGGCAGATGGCGAAATGGGTAGCGCAGATAGACCGCACCGACCGTATCCCTGAATATATTGCGCGCGCCTTCCAGGTCGCCACCAGCGGCCGGCCCGGCCCGGTGGTGCTGGCGCTACC
>JAYSKH010000118.1:0-6970 GCA_043726505.1 Undibacterium sp.
TCCGTCGTCAGCACGCTGAATGCCTTTGGCGTGCCTGACCAGAACGGACTTACTTTCGGTATCAACAGCAGGTTCTAAGTTTTAACAGAAATTGAGCAAAAGGAGTTTTAGATGATCATCGATTGCCACGGCCACTACACAACAGCCCCCAAAGCGCTGGAGCAGTGGCGCAACCGGCAGATCGCCGGCATTGCCGATCCGGTGCTGATGCCTTCGGTGTCGGAACTGAAGATCAGCGATGACGAGCTGCGCGAATCCATCGAGTCTAACCAGCTGCGGCTGATGAAGGAACGCGGGTCAGATCTGACGATCTTTTCTCCTCGCGCCAGTTTCATGGCACACCATATCGGCGACTTTAATGTGTCATCGACGTGGGCGGCGATCTGTAATGAGCTGTGCTTCCGGGTGGCGGAGTTGTTTCCTGACCATTTCATCGGGGCGGCGATGTTGCCGCAGTCGCCAGGTGTAGATCCGGCCACTTGTATTCCTGAGCTGGAGAAGTGTGTGAAGGAGTACGGCTTTGTGGGCATTAACCTGAATCCTGATCCTTCAGGGGGCCATTGGACTTCTCCGCCTTTGTCGGATAAGCAATGGTATCCAGTCTATGAAAAGATGGTGGAATACGATATTCCGGCAATGATCCATGTGAGCACCAGCTGTAATGCGTGCTTCCATACAACAGGGGCGCATTACCTGAATGCGGATACGACCGCATTCATGCAATGCCTGACGAGTGATCTGTTTGCGGATTTCCCTACGTTAAAATTCCTGATCCCGCATGGCGGCGGCGCGGTGCCTTATCACTGGGGCCGTTTCCGTGGGCTGGCGCAGGAGATGAAGAAGCCTTTGTTAAAAGATCATCTGTTGAACAATATCTTTTTTGACACCTGTGTGTATCACCAGCCGGGCATTGATCTGCTGACGAAGGTTATTCCTGTGGACAACATCCTATTTGCGTCGGAGATGATCGGTGCGGTAAGGGGCATTGACCCTGAGACGGGTAATTACTACGACGATACCAAACGGTATATCGAATCTTCTACGCAACTGACGGCGGAACAGCGGTTTCAGATTTATGAGGGCAATGCACGGCGTGTTTTCCCACGTCTGGATGCGGTACTCACATCAAAAGGACTATGACCATGACTACTGCAATGAATGAGCTGGGCATCGTCAAGCGCAATATCGTGCGCGCCGACCGCGCAGCAGTGGATAAGCTGGCGCGTTATGGTGTGGCGACCATCCATGAGGCGATGGGCCGCGTGGGCCTGATGAAGACCTATATGCATCCTGTATATTCTGGTGCCCGTCTGTGCGGCACGGCGGTCACCGTGCTGCTGCAACCGGGCGACAACTGGATGCTGCATGTCGCAGCGGAACAGATACAGCCTGGCGATGTAGTGGTGGCAGCCTGCACGACGGATAATGAAGATGGCTTCTTCGGCGATCTGCTCGCAAGCTCTTTCCACGCGCGCGGCGCAAAAGGCCTGGTGATTGACGGCGGTGTGCGTGATGTCAGCGAACTGGCCAGCATGGATTTCCCGGTATTTGCACGTGCAGTCAGCGCCAAGGGCACTGTCAAGGCGACACTGGGGTCGGTCAATATCACGGTCGTCTGTGCCGGTGCGCTGGTCAATCCGGGTGATGTTGTTATAGCGGATGCCGATGGCATAGTCGTCGTGCCTGCAGCCATTGCGCAGCAAGCGGCCGATGCGGCCGAAGCGCGTGAAAATAATGAAACGGAAAAACGCGCCAAACTGGCGTCCGGCGTGCTGGGGCTGGATATGTATAACATGCGCGAGCCGCTGGCCAAGGCCGGGCTCAGATACGTGGACTAAACACCAGAGTCTGCCGCCTGCACTAACCCTACTTCCACCACGCAGCTTTCAGTTCATCCAGCATGCCGCCGGTCAGCTCCTCTGCCGACCGGCCCATGATTTCTTTTGACGAATCCGATACCAGCTTGCGCAGCCACTGCACCTCGGCAGCTGCGTGCGAGCGTTCATGCCACAGCATGAAGAAACGCATCTTCGGCATCGGTACCGGCATCGGTAAAACCGCAATCGGCCAGTGGCCGGCGAAGTGCATTGCAAAACTGCGGCTGGTCGTAAAAATCAGGTCGGTCTTGGAAAGCACATATGGCACCATGCCGAAATACGGAATCGTCATCTTGATCTGGCGTTTCAGGCCCTGCTCGGCCAGTGCGCTGTCGATGATGCTACGGTGGCCCATCATGTAGGGCGTCGGCGCCAGATGCGCCATTTCCAGATAGTATTTGAGCGACAGGCCTTTCTTCACGACAGGATGGTCGCGGTTCAGCATGCAGACCAGTTCGTCTTCAAACAGATGCGCCAGGTGCAGGTGCTGCGGCAGATCCGGCCAATTGCCGATCACCACATCCAGTTCGCCATTTTCCAATGCGGACGAATAATCGAAGCCTGCATTCAGCGAATGCACGACCAGCCCCGCATGCGGCGCCAGTTCACGCACTTTTTCCATGATCAGCGGGATCAGCAGCACGCTCAGGTAGTCCGGCGCGCCAAGATGGAACACGCGCTGCGTTTGTGCCGGCAAGAAGGCAGGCGCCGGGCTGGAAATGCTTTCCATCACACTCAGGCCCTGCTTGGCCAGCAGCAGCAGTTCTTCACCGCGCTCGGTCGCCGTCATGCCGTTCTTGCCCCTGACCAGGATGGCATCGCCGGTAATCTCGCGCAGGCGCTTCAGCATATTGCTGATCGCCGGCTGCGACTGCCCCAGCTTCATCGCGGTGCGCGTCACACTGCGCTCCACCAGCAAAGTGTGCAGCACACGCAGCAAATTGGTGTCCAGATGGTCGTGCGGTCGGTTGCTCATTGTTCAGCGGTGTCGGTTGACGGACATTCAGCCCAACAAACAGAAATTTATGGGGCGGACGAAATATGTACTAATTAGCCTAAACCAAATTTCCCTATGTGAACAGTCTTAATTGCAAGGCGGCTGCCACCGAAGACATAGGCACCGGCGGAATTGCCACATCATTTTTCGTGTCAGGCATGACAACGGGGAAAATGCGTCAATCCGGACTCACAAAGTGCACGCCTCGCCATCCACGAATACCTTCAGTTCGCCGGGCTGGAACTGCGTCCAGCTTTCATTGGTCGTCAGCGGTTCGGTGACGATCACGGCCACCCTGTCCCTGGGCGTAGTCAGTTCAGAAAAATCCACCGACACGTCCTCATCCGACAGCTTGGCTGTCGTAAACGGATATTGGCGCACGATATAGTGCAGCTTGGTGGAGCAATGCGTGAACAGCGCCTCACCATTGGACAACATCATGTTAAAGGTGCCGTAGGCAGCGATTTCCGCCGCCACCTGCCGCAGGAAGGCGGCCAGTTCCGGCAGCGGTGGCAGTATCTCGCCGAAATGCCTGCGCATTTTTTGCAGCAGATAACAAAACGCGCGTTCGCTGTCGGTATTGCCGACCGGCTTGTAGGGGCCATCCAGCACGGGCTCGAATTCTTTCAAGTCGCCGTTATGCGCAAATACCCAGTAGCGGCCCCAGCATTCGCGCACAAATGGATGGCAGTTTTCCAGTCTGACCTGGCCCTGGGTTGCCTTGCGAATATGCGCGATGACGTTTCTGGACTTGATCGGGTAATTCTTGATCAGTTCGGCTATCGGCGATTCGACCGCTGCCTGGTGGTCAACAAAATGGCGTACGCCATTGCCTTCAAAAAAGGCGATGCCCCAGCCATCCTTGTGTTCGTCGGTGCGGCCGCCGCGCGTGGCGAAGCCGGTAAAGCTGAACACGATGTCGGTCGGGGTATTGCAGTTCATTCCTAGTAACTGGCACATGTTTTTCGAGGCGGGAAGCTGGGTGACCGCTACATGGTACTCCGTTTCGCTGCCGGAACAATACGCCGCACCTATGCTTTTCCACTCCGAAAAGCCACATGGAAACCCAAATATACAAAATGCTACATGGCGGGTAAAACGGGCTTTGCGCTGCGGTGCATGGCGAACTATCATCAAAACCGAATAACCATCATGCCGGCTCGCGGCATCTACGCTGCTATTTTATGAACGACATTACATCACCCGAATTGCGAATATCAATAGCTGAAATAGTAGGAAGCATCTCGACAAACAGTTAAGATGCGGCCTGCTTGCAGGGGGCCAACCTGGGAAAAGAGATTTCTGACAGTGTTATCTACAGGGTAGACAGCGCGAAACTACAGAATTTCATAATAAATACGTGAGGAGAGAGGAACAAAATGTTATTTCTGGAGAAGTTTTTTAAACTGAAGGACCATGGGACCGATGTACGCACCGAGCTGCTCGCCGGTCTCACCACCTTCCTGACGATGGCTTATATCATCTTCGTTAACCCGTCCATCCTCGGCGATGCGGGCATGCCTAAGGATTCCGTGTTTGTCGCTACCTGTGTTGCTGCTGCGCTGGGCACGCTGATCATGGGGCTGTATGCCAACTACCCGATAGCGCTGGCGCCCGGCATGGGACTGAATGCCTATTTTGCCTATGTCGTCGTCAAGGGCATGGGCCTGCCGTGGCAGGTAGCACTGGGATCGGTATTCATTTCCGGCTGCCTGTTCCTGTTTGTCAGCATTTTCCGGATACGCGAGATGATCATCAACGGCATTCCGCATTCGATACGTACCGCGATCACTGTAGGCATAGGGCTGTTTCTCGGCATTATTTCACTGAAAAGCGCCGGCATCGTGGTGGCCAATCCCGCTACTTACGTCACGCTGGGCAACCTGCATGATTCGGGCGCCATCCTCGCGATCTGCGGCTTTTTCCTGATCGTCGCACTGGACAGGATGAAGGTGCGCGGCGCGATCCTGATCGGTATCCTGGCAGTGACCGTGGCCAGCTTTGTATTCGGCGGCAACAAGTTCATGGGTGTGGTATCGGCACCGCCTTCGCTGGACCCGACGCTGTTCAAACTGGACATCATGGGCGCGCTGTCGATAGGCATTCTAAACGTGGTGCTGGTGTTTTTCCTGGTGGAGCTGTTTGATGCTACCGGCACACTGATGGGCGTGGCCAACCGCGCCGGGCTGCTGAAAGCGGGCAAGCTGGACCGCATGAACAAGGCGCTGCTGGCCGACAGTACCGCCATCGTCGCCGGCGCTTTCCTCGGCACCTCCAGCACCACGGCGTACATAGAAAGTGCGGCTGGCGTACAAGCAGGCGGCCGCACCGGCCTGACAGCGGTGACTGTAGCTGTGCTGTTCCTGGCCTGCCTGTTCATTTCACCGCTGGCCGGCACCGTGCCGGCCTATGCCACCGCACCGGCGCTGTTCTATGTTGCCTGCCTGATGCTGCGTGAGCTGACCGAAATCGACTGGGACGATACGACGGAAAGCGTGCCGGCCGCCGTCACTGCACTGCTGATGCCGTTCACCTATTCGATCGCCAACGGCGTCGCCTTCGGTTTCATTACTTATGTGGTGCTGAAGCTGCTGACGGGCCGCGTCAAGCAGGTTTCTGCCGTAGCAGGCATCATCTCGGGCGTGTTCCTGTTCAAGTTCATCTACCTCGGCGCAGGCTAAGGCAGACTAGACAAACCGTCCATCCAATAAATAAAGGGAGCCTCGGCTCCCTTTATTTATTACGGCACACTTTATTGCGGCACACCGCCGCAGAATAGCCGTAAAGCTTATTCGAGCTTCCAGACGAAATCGATCTTGGCCCATACCTGGTCGGTCTTGCCGTCCTTGGTGCCCGGTTTGAATTTGCACTGGCTATAGGCAGCGATAGCGGCCTTGTCCAGGCTCTTGGAGCCGCTGGACTTTTCTACCTTGGATTCAACGACCTTGCCGTCGGCGGCTACCAGCAGGCCCATGCCGACTGTGCCTGTTTCTTCATTCATCAGCGCTGCTTTTGGGTATTTGGGTTGATCGCAGGATTTGCTGTCCAGAACAGGAGCGGTATCGGCGGCAAACACGGAGGCCGCTGCTGTCAGCAACACGGCGGAAACCAGGGTGGAAAGCGTGGTAAAACGGGCGTTCATAGCATACTCTTTCATATTATTTATTAAACTGCGGCTGGTTTTGCCGACCGCATTCCTTCATTTCGAGCAGTTCGCTCAATCTTAAAATTCAACCCATTCATCACTGGCAGCGCTTTTGCCGGAAGATTTACCAGATGCCTTGCCGGATACGGCGATCTTGCGCGGTGCAGGCCGAGCAGTAACAGGCTTCGCTGCAATCGCTTTTGTCCTGGACTTGATGGCCACCGGTTTGACTTCGGCGCGCTGTACTACCGGCGCTGCTGTTGAAGCCGTGCTGAGCGTGAACTGGTCGCCAGCGCTGAGCCTGAAGATGCTGACAACATTGGCCAGTTCTGCAGCCTGGTCTTGCAGGCTTTGCGCGGCGGCCGCGGCTTCTTCCACCAGTGCGGCATTCTGCTGCGTGACGCCGTCCATTTCTATGATGGCCATGTTGACTTCTTCAATGCCGACGCTCTGTTCCTGGCTGGCGGCACTGATTTCGGCAATGATATCGGTCACATGTTTCACGCTGGTGACGACCTGATCGATCGTGATGCCGGCCTGGGCCACCAGTTTGCTGCCGACTTCCACCTTCTCGGAAGAATCGCCGATCAATGTCTTGATTTCCTTGGCGGCAGCGGCGCTGCGTTGCGCCAGGTTACGCACTTCGGCGGCTACCACGGCAAAACCGCGGCCCTGTTCACCGGCGCGTGCCGCTTCCACTGCCGCATTCAGCGCCAGGATGTTGGTCTGGAAAGCAATACCGTCGATGACACTGATGATGTCGACGATTTTCTTTGCCGATTCATTGATGGAGCCCATCGTGTTGACTACCTGCGCAACGACCACGCCGCCCTGGCGCGCGACTTCCGATGCGGAAGCGGCCAGCTGGTTCGCTTCACGTGCATTGTCGGCATTCTGCTTGACCGTCACCGTTAGTTCTTTCATCGACGATGTGGTTTTTTCCAGCGAGCT
>JAYSKH010000119.1:0-3166 GCA_043726505.1 Undibacterium sp.
GGATCAGCATCAGGCCGCCATTGCCGCGACTGATCTCGGGCTCGCCATAGACACGTTTGATATTTTGCATTGCCGCGCGCACCGCCTGGCTGGGCGACAGGTCCAGCGCACGCAAGTCCTGCACGGAAGCATCGCGCAATTGAGCGCCGTCATCGAAGACAAAGCGCAGCTGCATGTCACCCAGATAATCAAACCAGCCCTTGTCTGACGGGCTGGCGCCGGCCGGGTCGGCAGGCACCATGATGTCATCCGGCTTGTTGACGCCGGGGGCTTCGCGAAAAATCAGCATCAGGTTGGCCACGCTGGCAATACTGCTGATATTGGTGCCGGCACTACGCTGTTGCGCCAGCACTGGTGCCGCGACGAGGCATCCACCGGCACATAAAATGCCCGCGATCCACAGAGCCGCACGATGCTGAAAAGAACGCGGGCAGCTCACGATGCTTTGACCTGTTCCGTCAATTTTCCGCGCACCATGAATACGGCAAGGATGGCCTGGGCTTCGCGCCGCAGCGCCTGCCAGTGCGGCGTCTCGCACAGCAGCCCCAGCCCCGGCGACGTATCAACCGCGCCATTGGCCAGCGGATCGATAATCTGCTGGTATTCCACCATCGCAGCGCGCTCGTTGTCTGAAAAAACGGGGTCGGCGTACCGCGTCTGCCAGTCGTCCGTCAGCCAGTCTTCCCACTGGTGCAGCACTTCGGCGGGCACGTCAACGTCAGGCGACCTGGCCTGATAGGCGCGCTGCTCATCAAACGATGCGGCAACTTCCAGGTATTCAATAATATGCTGGCGCACGCGATGCAACACTGCGGGCTCGATAGCAGGGAAAGATACAGCCGTAGCAGCGGAAGGGAAAGCGGAAGACATGGAAATAGTCAGGCAGAGCCGAAAGGCCGCCGTAAATACATAAAACCGGAAGTATACAGGAACAAAAACCAGGGGCCTAGGCTGCAGCGCCGCGCGGCCCGCCGCGCAATGCTGCCGGCACCAATACCGCCAGCAGGTAGCAGTAAGCCGCAGCCGACGCCACAACCGCACCGTAGCGCAGCTGCTGCCCCAGGCTGCTCAATAGCAGGATGCAGCACAGCGTCACGGCAATCAGCGGCAATTCCAGCAGCGCCCATTTGTAACCGTTTGCAGCAAACGCATCAGGCTTCAACAACGCATATAACTGCAGGGCAGCCGGCCAGGCGAACAGCAGCAGTACTACGATGCTGGCGGCGCTAGGCCAAGGGTAGGCAGAATAAGCAGCAATATCGGTGGGTGGCTCGGCCGGCGCAGAAACCGCTGCCTGCGTCGCTGTCTGAGCCGCTTCCTGAACTGCCTGACTAGCCGGCTGAGCGGCGATTTCCTGATCGGCAATCCTGGACGAACATTGCGACAGCGGCAAAAAGAAACTCAGCAACAGAACCAGCGCGGCAACGCGTTTGGCGAGTTTGGTGAGTTTGGTGATATTTAGAAAGTGGTTCGTCATCGATGGCTCCACAGCGGCAGATGCGGCGCAGCGGGCGCCAACGATAAAGATTTTACAACGCCGCAGTACGCGGTGGCAGGCTTATTTGCACCGCGCCGCGAAAGGGTGCGGCAGACAGCCGCATCAGATCAAGCCATCTCCAGCGCGGCGGCCACGGCATCCAGAATTTCTTTCTCTTCCGGGAAGCCGTCGCCGGTCTTTTTTGCAACGGCCTTGCCATTGACGGAAACCTGAAAGATGCCGTTCTTGCGCGACACCAGATCTGCATCCAGGCCCAGTTGCATCCTCAACGCCGCCGCGGTATTGATGGCACTGGCGGCAAAACCGCAAGGCCTGCAATAGGTAATCGTCACCGCACCCGGCTTTGCTGCGTTGCCCACTGTGGCCGCTGTAGTAGATGAAGTCGATATTGTCGATATAGTCGCGATCATGCTCGTTTCTCCTTGAGGAACGTGGCAAAGGCCATGCTCTTGAATTGCTGCAGCGGACGGGGGCTGCGGTCCACTTTCATGCGCATCATGGCGCCCTGCCAGCCGGAGATCAGGAAATCAGCCATATCTTCTGGCGGGAAATCCGCCTCTATCTGGCCCTGTTGCTGCGCTTCGCGCATGCAGACGGAAAAGAAACGCCGCCATTCGGTAAAGATGGCGGACAGCTGCTGGCGTATCTCTTCGCTTTGCGTCGCGGTTTCCAGGCTGAGATTGCCTACCAGGCAACCGCGCGACCAGCCGGTGGCTTCCTGTTTGCAGGAAATCATTTCCAGATAGCTTTTGATCCGCTCCAGCGGCGTCAGCAGAGGATTGTTCAGCGTGGGTTCCATCCACTCTTTCATCAGGGTGAAGTAGCGCTGTATCACCTCAACGGTGAAGGCTTCCTTGGTCTTGAAATGGTTGGAAAACGTGCCCAGCGGGGCGGAGGCTGCGGCGGCAATATCACGCAGGCCGGCGCCCGAATAGCCTTGATCCAGCATGACGGCAAGACCGGCATCCAGCAAGGCATCGCGTGATGAAGGTTTTGGCATAGTAATCCTTGCAAGAAATAAGGCAGAAAACGAGATAAAAAATAACGCAGAAGCACACACTGCAAAGAAATAATACGTACGTACGTCATTCAAGTCAAGGAACAAAAATGCGCTAAATCGATATTGTCATAATCGGCCGGTTTTATGACTGTATTTGCAGCGAGGCCCGCCGTTTAGCCAGGTTTGCCGCCTTCGCTGTTGAGCATGTTACAGAACAGCGCGCCCTGCTCCAACGCATCGTCCAGCGCCACATGGGTATGCGGCAACTCATCAAACCAGTGTTTGGGCATAGCACGCTTGGTTGTATTACGGTAGGAACTGCCCAGCCTGGCCATCGCATAGGTTTTGATATCCAGCGCAGAATGCGAAAATGGACTCTCTCCATTGAAGCGGATCAGGTACCAGTAGACAAACATGAAGTCGAACGCGGCCGGATAGCCGACAAATACGGGCTTGCCCGGCAAGGCGCGCAGCCAGACGGCGTAACGCTGCATGGCCAGCGCAGGAATTTCCAGATCGGCGCGGCACGCAGCCCAGGCTTGTGGCCTTTGCTGCCACCATTGCATCGTCGCGGGGTCGGCTACGGCGTCCGGTAAGGTTTCCAGATTGGCCGAAAAGGTATCCAGCAGCTGTTTGTTCTTGTTATAAGCGGCAGATGCAAAGCTCAG
>JAYSKH010000120.1:0-33726 GCA_043726505.1 Undibacterium sp.
GTCTATCATGTATTTGAAGTATTCAACATGGCCGCCCTGGTAGCTGGAGATAGCAATCCCCTGCGCATCTTCCTGCAAGGCGGCGGTGACGATTTCTTCGACCGAGCGGTTATGCCCCAGGTGGATCACCTCCGCGCCATTCGCCATCAGGATGCGGCGCATAATGTTGATGGAGGCATCGTGGCCGTCAAACAGCGAGGCGGCGGTAACGAAACGCACCTTGTTGGCGGGTTTGTATTCGGTCAGTTTTTGGGCAATCGACAGGTCAGTCATGGGGTTCCTCAGTAGCGCTGGTCTCTATAGTTTTTTGTTGTCTTCTGGGCATGTGCGCCCACGCTGGCAGATACGAACTAAGAGTTTAACGCATATGACGTTTACGTAAACGTCAATGTGAAATTAATCGTGAAAAAGATAAGCAGGACGCCATGCGCCCCGCATTATCAAAGTATCAATCAATGCACTAAGCTGCTTGTGCTATATCGCCGGCCACTTTGCCGCGTAGCTTTTGCAGCAAGCCAGCCTTGTCAGCATAGTAGGTTTTCATCGCTTTTTCTTTGACGTGGCCAAAGCCGCGCACTTTCTCCGGCAGGCTGGCCAACTCGATGGCCAGTTCCAGTTTGTCCTTGTTCAAATCCTTGATCAGGGACAACACCATCTGCTGGTAGTCAGTACTCATCGCGCGTTCTGCCTTGCGCTCTTCGGTGTAACCGAAGATGTCCAGCTTGCTGCCACGCAGTTTTTTGAACTTGGCCAGCAGCGTAAATGCCTGCCATACCCAGGAGCCGTATTGCGCCTTGACCAGATGGCCCTGCGCATCCTTCTTTGAAAACAGCGGCGGAGCAAGGTTGAACTTCAGCGAGAAATCACCTTCAAACTGTTGCTTCAGCTTTTCGGTGAACTGGCCGTCAGTGTACAGACGGGCCACTTCATATTCATCCTTGTAAGCCATCAGCTTGAATGCATATTTAGCGACTGCCGTGGTCAGCTTGTTACCCAGCGCCAGCCCGGATTCCACGGCACGCACCTTGCCGACCAGATCCTGATATTGCTGCGCATACGCGGCATCCTGATAATCAGTCAGGAAAGCCACGCGGCGCTTGATGATGCTGTCCAGACTCTGCGGCATCTGCACGATGACGGGTAACGATGGAATCGCGACCTTTTCCACACGCGGCAAATCTACTGCGGCGCGGCGACCCCACAGGAAAGCCTTTTTGTTGGATTCGATGGCAACACCGTTCAGCTCCACCGCGCGCATCAGCGCTTGTTCGGACACGGGGATCGCACCCTTCTGGTACGCAAAGCCCAGCATGAACAAATTGGTGGCGATGGAGTCGCCCATCAGCGCAGTTGCCAGTTTGGTCGCGTCAATAAAATCGGCATGATTGCCTACCGATTCAACGATCAGCTGCTGCACCGATTCAGCAGGAAATTCCCAGTCCGGATTCTTGGCGAAGGGGCCGGTTGGCTGCTGGTGCGTATTGACGACGGCACGCGTGCGGCCTGTGCGCATCTTGGAAATGGCGTCATGTGCACCTGCGGTCAGGATATCGCAGCCCAGCACCAGATCGGCCTCGCCGGTGGCGATACGCTGCGCGCGCAACCGGGCCGCGCTGTCAGCGATGCGGATATGCGACGTGACCGAGCCGTTTTTCTGCGACATGCCTGTCATGTCCAGCACGGACACGCCCTTGCCCTCCAGATGCGCGGCCATGCCGATCAGCGCGCCTATTGTGATGACGCCGGTACCGCCTATGCCGTTCAGCAGGATGTTGTAAGGCGTTGCGCAGGCAGGTATCTGCGGCTGCGGCAACAGGCCGAAACCGTCATCCACGCCGCTCTTGCCGACGCCAGCCTTGGACTTTTTCAGCTTGCCGCCTTCGACGGTGACAAAACTCGGGCAGAAACCTTTTACGCAGGAGTAATCCTTATTGCAGGAAGACTGGTCTATCGTACGTTTGCGGCCGAACTCGGTTTCCAGCGGCATAATGGACGTGCAGTTGGACTGCACGCCGCAATCGCCGCAGCCTTCGCACACGGCTTCATTGATGACCATGCGCTGGTTGGGGTCGGGGAACTCACCTTTCTTGCGGCGGCGGCGTTTTTCGGCGGCGCAAGTCTGGTCATAGATCAGCACGGTGGCGCCCGGGATGTCGCGCAATTCGCGCTGCACCGCATCCATGTCCTTGCGGTCGTGCAGCGTTACCAGCGCAGGTAGGCCAGATCTGTCTGCGTAACGCGACAGGTCTTCAGTCACCAGTGCAATGCGCTGTATGCCTTCGGCTGCCATCTGCTGCGCCATCATGGGCACGCTGATGGTGCCGTCCACCGGCTGGCCGCCGGTCATTGCGACCGCATCGTTATACAAAATCTTGTACGTGATATTGACCTTGGCGGCCACCGCCGCGCGGATTGCCAGATAGCCTGAATGGAAATAGGTGCCATCGCCCAGATTCTGGAACACATGCGGCAACGTGGAAAAAGCGGCCTGGCCTATCCACGGTGCGCCCTCGCCGCCCATATGCGTGGTCAGCTTGTTGTATTCCGGGTAAATAGCCGTGGCCATTACGTGGCAGCCTATGCCGGCCAGCGCCAGGCTACCTTCCGGCACCTTGGTGGACGTATTGTGCGGACAACCGGAGCAATAATAGGCCGGGCGCGGTGGCGTGCTGACCGACTTGTTCAGCACCACGTCCTTGGCTTCCAGGAATGCCAGCCTGGCCTTGATCAGGTCGCTGGTGTGGAAACGGGAAATACGTGCAGCGATCACACGCGCTATCTGCGCGACTGAAAAATCCGCCTTCGATGTCAGCAGCCACTCGCCGCGCGGCGCAACCCATTCGCCCTTTTCATCAAACTTGCCGATCACGCGCGGGCGCACATCATCACGCCAGTTGTATAACTGCTCTTTCAGCTGGTATTCAACGATCTGGCGCTTTTCTTCTTCGACCAGGATTTCATCCAGGCCTTGCGCGAACTCGCGCACGCCTTCCGGTTCCAGTGGCCACGGCATTGCCACCTTGTACAAGCGGATACCGATGTCGGCGGCGAATTTTTCATCAATGCCGAGCTCTTCCATCGCCTCCAGCACGTCAAGATAAGACTTGCCGGATGCAATGATGCCCAGATGCGCGTGCGGGCTATCTATTGTCGTATGGTTCAACTTGTTGGCGCGCGCATAGGCCAGTGCCGCGTAGATCTTGTAATCCTGCATCAGCGCTTCCTGCTTGCGCGCCTGTATGCCCAGCGTGTCCAGCGACAGCCTCGCATTGAGGCCGCCTTCGGGCATCACAAAATCTTCCGGTATCGTGATCTTCAGGCGGAAGGGATCGGCATCAACTGATGAACTCGACTCCACCGTATCGGCCAGCGCCTTGAAACCGACGGCACAACCGGAGAAACGCGACATTGCCCATGCGTGCAAGCCGAGGTCCAGGTATTCCTGCACATTGCATGGATATAGCATCGGAATCATGCAGGCAGAAAAGATATGGTCGGACTGGTGCGGCAATGTGGACGAATAGGCGCCATGGTCGTCGCCGGCCACCAGCAGCACGCCGCCATGTTTTGCGGTACCGGCGTGGTTCATGTGCTTGAAAACGTCGCCGCAGCGGTCGACGCCAGGGCCCTTGCCGTACCACATCGAAAACACGCCATCGTATTTGGAAGGGCCGATCAGATCCACCGTCTGCGTACCCCATACCGCCGTGGCGGCCAGATCTTCATTAACGCCGGGCACGAATTTGACGTGGCTGGCTTCCAGCAGCTTTTTGGTTTTCCACAATGTCTCATCCAGCCCGCCCAGCGGCGAGCCACGATATCCGGAGATAAAACCGGCGGTATTCAGACCTGCGGCCAGGTCGCGTTGCCTTTGTATCATCGGCAGGCGCACCAGCGCCTGTATGCCGGACAGGAAGATGGTGCCGCTGTTGGATGTATATTTATCGTCGAGGCTGACCGGTGCCAATGTAGGCGTAGGTCGTTCATTCTGAGGGGTGCTACGGGTATCTTGCGTGGCAGATTGCGGGGCAGGCGCGGACGCCAGACCAGCAGATTCCATTGCTGCGTCGGATGACATGTGTACTCCAAAAATTTGTGATTTCGTTTGCAAAATGGCATTCGATGCGTCCGGTAAGACACAGGTTTACCAATCGTGCAGGGCTGTGATGGCAGCCATTTTATTCCAATCCGCATCAAAAATAGAAAAACTCAGGCACGAAAAACCGCGCTTTTGCCATGACGGCAATAAGTATTATATTTTTATACAAATTGGATGTTCAAAGGAAGCTTCGAATACGGGCCTGAATGGCAAATACGCTTTGTAAGCACATCGGCCAAACCGGCTCCTAGCTGCAGCGCCTCCTCGACTCCCTTTGAAATCTGCTGTAGGGCTAGTGTAGAGACAGTTGCGTGAACTGGGAAATATGGAATTTGAATAGGGGTATCATTAAATGTGATACCCCTCCTTCCGGCGGCGGTAGCGGATAAAAATTGCAGCAGCCAGGCGCAGGCAAAGCCCAGCAACAGATCAAACGCAATCTGGATGGCGCCATGCATCAGTCTTTCCTGCAGCGGTACCTGTGGTGGCAGACCGCATACAAACATGAACATGACAATCATGGAAAATACCGCGCACGATATGCGTAGATGTGGCTTGTGTCGAAACAATAATGGAATACCAAGCAGCGCCATCAAGGTCAGCACCAGATTCAGATGGCTGAAAGTTTTCAGGCTGATCAATAACAAACCTCCCATCAGCGAGGTGTCATCAAATTCCGCGCACCGAGCCAGCGGCCGCTGTCGCACAGGCCCTGCGTCACCTCCAGCACCAGCCGCTCTATCGCGCCAGCGGCATTGGTCAGCGGAATGTTGCGGGAAGCGCACAACACAACGGTGCGGGATATCGGCGTACCGCCTATCGGCCAGGCGCGCAGCTCACCGCGTTCGATTTCCGCCAGCAGCGGCGCCACGGGCAGAATCGTAGCGCCCATGTCGGCCATCAGCGCGGACTTGAGGATGGCAATGGAATTGATGTCGATGACATTGCTGATCGCCAGGCCTGCCTGGCGCACAATGCTTTCTATGCGCGGCCGCACGCCGTGCTGCAAACCCGGCAATATCAGTGGTGCTTGCAGCGCCTTGTCCAGCGGGATAATTTTGCGCTTGCTGATGAATTGCGAATCGGCGCGGGCGATATACATCATCTGCTCTTCCACCAGCGGCTTCACTGAAAAGCCGCCCAGCTGGCCATCGTCAAACAGCACAGCAAGGTTGATACGGCCCGACTTCAGCTGCTCTATTAGGTTGCCTGTTAGCTCTTCCGTCATCTGCAGCGAGATTTCCGGATAATGCGTGCGCACCGCTTTCAGCAGCGGCAATGCCAGCGCACCGGAAGCGCTTTGCGGTATGCCGAGCGCCACAGTGCCGGCTGGCTTGTCGGCGGACTGTGCGACCGCCGAGCGTGCATCGCCGACCTGCTTCAGGATGGCCTGCGCATGCTCATAGAACAGTTTTCCGGCATCCGTAGGCAGCATGCCCTGTGCCGAACGGTGCAGCAGGGCTGCGCCTAGTTCTTCTTCCAGCTGCTGCAATTGCTGCGTCAACGCCGGCTGCACAACGTGCAGCACCCTGGCGGCACGCGACAGCGAGCCGTGGTCGACAATCGCAACGAAATATCTGAGCTGGCGTAATTCCATCGTGGATCGCGGTCAGCTTGACAAGGGCTTCAGCGACCGCCGTTCCACCGGCGAAGTCAGCACCAGTGAAGTGGATGTGCCGCCATGGCGGGTCAGCTCCGTCAGCAGCTGCTCCAGTTCCTGTACCGACGGCACGACTGCCTTGACGATGAAGTCGTCGCCAGTCAGCGAGTGGCACTCCACAACGCCGGACAGCTGCTGCGCAGCTGCGGCCAGCGCGCGGTAATCCGAATGCGGCGCCACGCGCACAAAAGCAGTCATGCCGTAACCCAGCGCCGCCGGGTTCACGCGCGCATGGTAGCCGGTGATGACATTGGCGGCTTCCATGCGCCGGACACGCTCTGCCACCGCCGGCTGGCTCAGATGAATGCGCCGCCCTATCTCTGCCAGGGTTACCCGCGCATCTTCCTGCAAGATCTCCAGTATCTTGCCGTCCATCTGGTCCAGTTCTATCTTCACGGGAAACCGCCCTGTTTTCGATTAAATCCAAAGTAATGTAACCGATTTGCCTTCGATTATCTATTCAAAAGCAGGCACGGCACGCATACACTGTGTTCTCGTTATTTCATCTTGTCCCGGATTCCACCACTGCTTATGCTGCGCCTGCCCCGCCTTGTCCTTTTCGCCTTGCTGACTGTGTATATCGTCTGGGGCTCGACCTATTTTGCGATCCATGTCGCCCTTGCGTCTTTCCCGCCTTTCCTGCTGATGGGCACGCGCTTCCTGGTAGCAGGCACTCTGCTGTTCGGCTGGCTCAAATGGCGCGGCGTCAAAAACCCGACACTGAAGCAGTGGCGCGATGCCAGCGTGATCGGTATCTTGCTGATGGGCGGCGGCATGGGCCTGACAGCGGTAGCTGAACAATACGTGTCGTCCGGATTGACGGCGGTATTCATCGCCTGCTCGCCGATGATATTGTCGCTGTGCGTGGGCATGTTCGGCGACTGGCCCAACAAGCGCGAATGGACCGGCATACTCGGCGGCTTCGTCGGTGCCGTGCTGCTGGCCAGCAGCGGCGATTTTTCAGCTCAGCCGGTAGGTATCGTCGCGCTGTTGGGTGCAGTTTTTTGCTGGGACATCGGTTCGGTGCTGTCGCAAAGAAAATTGTCGGTGGCACCAGGGGCGATGGGCTTTGCCAGCGAAATGCTGACAGGCGGGGTTTTCCTGGGGATTGTCGCTTTGCTCAAAGGCGAGAGCTTCAGTGCGCAAATGACTACGCCAGCCTTGCTGGCCTGGGCCTACCTGGTGGTCGCTGGTTCACTACTGGCGTTCACTGCGTATATGTATCTGCTAACGGCAGTGCCGCCGGCGCTGGCATCCAGCTACGCGTATGTAAATCCGGTGATCGCCGTCAGCCTTGGCGTACTTCTCGGCGATGAAAAAATCGGCGCGCGCGAAGTACTGGCAATGGGCATCATCCTCGGCAGCGTGTTGTTACTGACGATGTCCCGCGCACGCTCCGCACCGCTGAAACTAAAGGAAGCGGTGCAAGTACCAGACATAGAGAAACGCGCGGCCTGAGGGTAGAGCGGAGTACGAACCGTGCTGAAAAATCAGAAGAATTCGGCAGTGTCGTTCGAGCGTTCCGCATGTAGATCGCCGCTATCGACAAGACTGTCGTAGTAGCAGGTGCGATTGCGGCCATTGCTCTTGGCAAAATACAGCGCCTGGTCTGCGCGGCCCATGATGGCGACAGCAGGTTCGAACGGATCAATGCGGGCAAAACCGACACTGACAGTCACCTTGCCAACCTGCGGGAAGTGATGCTGTTCGACATTGACGCGGAAGCGGTCAAAGATATGCTGCGCGTCTTCCTGCGTGGTGGAGCGCAGCAGGATAACAAACTCTTCGCCGCCGAAACGGAACAGGCGGTCGCTGGGCCGGAATGAAGAGCGCAGCAGGTTGGCGATCAGGATCAGTACTTCGTCGCCATACAGATGGCCGAACTGGTCGTTGACGCGCTTGAAATGATCGATATCCAGCACGGCCAGCCAGTGCTGCTTTTCCGGCTCATGGTTGCGACGCTCGGCATTGCCTTCTTCGCTTTCACCGCCATTATGCTGCTGCGAAGTCGCGCGTAGCACTTTGGAAAAGTTATCATCGAAGGTTTTACGGTTCAGCAAACCGGTCAGCGAGTCGCGCTCGCTATAGTCCAGCAGGTTCTGGAAGTTGCGGTAAACAATCAGTATGCCTTCCATCACTTCCATCGTATTTTGGGTGTACGACGCCGGATTGATGATTTCCAGGCAGGTGCTAACCTTGTCGTTGATCCAGATCGGCAGCCAGACAATGGGTTTGCCGTCTGCGGTTTGTCCTTCGATCAGATTGGAATGCTGCGCCAGTCCCACTTCCAGATCGGGGTATTGTGTGATGGGTTCGCCGCCCTGCAGCGAATCAAGCGGCTCGTCGGCAGTGACAACCTTGCCATTCTTGATCGTAATCTGCGGTTGAATAAATATCTGTTTACCAACAGCAACAATATCCAGCGCGCGCGCACGCTCCGCGCGTGTCAATTCGCTTAATGCAGAAATCACAGAAATATTGAGGAGGTCATGGTCGCGATGACCAGTGATTTCCACAAGGTGTTTTATGATTGATTCCATACACTCTATTAAGGATGCAAATTGCGATTAGTATTCCAGAGCGGCAAATCCCGGGGTAGACGCAGAAGATACATCAGCGAGGCGTTGCAGACAACACGGACCATTCAATTTCACAACAATACACAAACAATAGCCAGACAATCCCGTAAAACAAACGATTTTTTCGGTATGTCGAGGCCAGCCTTCACCTGCCGGCAGCATATCCGCAACAGCGAGCTCAGCGCATTCTTACATTCCTTACATCACATTATATTCGAAACATATTGCTCCAAACCATTATTGGATAATGTCAATTATTGTAAAACCACGCAATATAAAAATTACACCAGAGCATTATTAATACTGCTCACGCAAAATTTTGGCACTCGGTAGTATAGTTATGTGTTGCATGATTTCTTAGCGACAAATATGCAACCACAGGATGCCTTTCGGGTATATACCGTACGATTTCCTTTTTTGACCCTACTTGGCCAAACCATGACAAAATTACCACTTCACCAGACTGCCTTTGCCCTGCTTCTATGTGCAACCGCAGGTAGCGCATGCGCCAGCTTGACCGTACAGGTCGTCGACAGTGCCGGCCAGCCAGTACCTGATGCCGTGGTATATGCCGAAGGGTCCGCACCGCTGGCCAAATCACCGGTGCAGGTGGACATAGAACAAAAAGACAAAAAATTCATTCCACTGGTGACAGTCATTCAGATCGGCACGGCCATTAATTTTCCGAACAATGACACGGTCAGGCATCACGCGTACTCGTTTTCCGCGCCTAAACCTTTCGATATCAAGCTATATGCGGGCACTCCCACCAAGCCCATTTTGTTTGACAAATCCGGCACCGTGGTGGTCGGCTGCAACATCCATGACCAGATGATTGCCTACATACAGGTCGTCGATACGCCCTTTTTTGCAAAAACCGACGCGACAGGCAAAGCGAAAATAGCCAACATCGTCGCAGGCAAGTATTCGTTGAAGGCCTGGCACTACAAGCAGGCGGCAGGCATTCCTATCAACGAGCAGACCATCACTTATAAAGACGATGCTACGATTACTGTTAAACTGAGCTATAAAGCAAGCTAATCAGCGCATCCGGCACTCACCACCTATATAACTACAGAAATGCACGTTCCACTGCCCACGTTTCTACCAGCGGCTTGTCAGCGCAAGCTGCAAATCAGGATGACAGATGCGCTTCCGTAGCCTGGAAAGCCGAGTCGTCGCGCTTTTCATTGTGCTGATCCTGGGTGTGCAGGCAGCAGGATTTTTTACGATCCGCCATGAAATCCAGGTCAATGCGCGCGCTTCCATCCAGGAAGAGCTGAAAATCGGCGAACGCCAGTTTAGCAACCTGCTGGAGCAAAATGCGCAGAGGCTGATTTTTGGCGCCAAGGTGCTGGCGTCAGAGTTTGGCTTCCTGTCGGCGGTCAATACCAATGACCGCGACACGATAGAATCGGCGTTGTCCAACCACGGAGAGCGCATAGGATCGACGCTGACCATGCTGATCGGGCTGGATAAAAGCGTGACTGCATCGACCAATGCGACGCTGGCGGCCAGCCTGCAGCAATTAATCCCTTCGATGATAGACCAGGCCGAACAAAACGGCGGAGCAACCGCCAGTACGGCAATTGTGGAAAGCCATCCTTACCAGCTGGTGGTAGTACCGCTGAAAGCACCGGCGCCGGTGACGATAGGCTGGGTCGTGATGGCAATTCCTATCGACAAGAAGATCGTTGCCGACATGCGCGAGCTGTCTTCGATGCAGGTGTCGCTGCTGACCAGTTCCGATGATGGTCCATGGACTTCCAGCGTTTCCACACTCAGCCCCACAGAAGCCAGCGAACTGGCGCGCCAGTTGCCCACCAGCCTGGACAAGGCGAGGTTTATCCAGGACCTGGAAATCGGTAACGACAATTACAGCGCGCGCGTGCTGAAGCTGGCACAAAATGCGCGGCAGAACCAGACCACAGTGCTTGTTCTGCAAAGATCCATCAATGAAGCCATTGCCCCGTATGAAAACCTGAAGCTGAACCTGCTGGTACTGACCGGCATAGGCGTTCTGGTGGCGATCCTGGTCAGCGTCTTCTCCGCGCGGCGCATCACCGGCCCTATGCGCCAACTGGCAGAGACCGCCCGCAAGCTGGGCGGCGGCGACTACACGGCGGCGATCGACGTCAAGGGACATGATGAAATCGGTGAACTGGCGCGCACCTTCATCAGCATGCGCGACGGCATCGCCAACCGCGAGAAGGAAATCCTGCGCCTGGCGTACTGGGATACGCTGACCAATCTGCCAAACCGCGCCCGCTTCGTCAACATGCTGCACGACGCGATCAAGCATGCCGAATCCAAGGAGGAATCCTGCTATGTGCTGATGATGGACCTGGACCGCTTCAAGCACGTCAACGACGTCATGGGCCACAGCTTCGGCGATCTGCTGCTGACGCAGGTTGCGGTAAGACTCAGTGCAGAACTGGGCCAGGGCGCGACCAAACCGGCACGTCTGGGCGGCGACGAGTTTGCGATCCTCCTGCCCAATTCCAACCTGGCCGCCGCGCAGGAACTGGCGGCGCGCATCCTGCAATCTTTGGAAAAACCGATATCCATTGAAGACCAGACCGTGGACCTGGGCGCCGGCATCGGCATTGCCGGGTTCCCCGGAGACGCAAAGAGCGCTGAGTCGCTACTAAGCCATGCAGAGGTGGCGATGTATGCAGCCAAACAGAGAAATAGCGGAGCCGTCACCTATATCCCTGAAATTGACAAGTCCAGCCAGCAAAGCCTGTCGCTGCTGAGCGAACTGCGTGCCGCACTGGACCATCAAGCATTCCGCCTGTATGTACAGCCCAAGGTGGCGCTGGATACCGGCAAGGTTATTGCGGTAGAGGCGCTGGTGCGCTGGATACACCCGGAGCGCGGTTTCATCTTCCCTGACCAGTTCATCCCGTTCGCCGAGCAGACGGGTTTTATCCGGCTGCTGACGCGCTGGGTGCTGGAACAGGCGGCGCAGACCTGCGCCGAATGGATAAAGCAAGGCCTGCACCTTAAAATGTCGGTCAATCTGTCCACGCGCGATCTGCTGGACCAGGACTTGCCAAACAAGTTTGCCGACATTCTGGAGCGGCACCATGTGACGCCAGCGTCGTTTTGCCTGGAAATTACCGAAAGCGCAATCATGGACGATCCGATCCGCGCGCAGCAGACGCTGGAACGCCTGCACGCGATGGGCGTTGACCTGTCGATTGACGATTTCGGCACCGGCTATTCTTCGCTGGCCTATCTGAAGAGCCTGCCTGTGGATGAACTAAAGATCGACAAATCTTTCGTGCTGAAAATGGAGCAGGACCCGGATGACGTCAAGATTGTACGCTCCACAATAGACCTGGGCCACAACATGGGCCTGCGGGTCGTCGCCGAGGGAGTGGAAAACAAGGATGTGATGCTGATGCTAAAGGAAATGGGCTGTGACCAGGCACAGGGCTATTTCATCAGCCGACCTATGCCCGCAGAACAACTGCCAGCATGGATGCAGCAGTGGGAACCGCCGGAGTTTTCAGCCGCGGCCTGACCACTCCATACCAGCCACGTGGCCTCAGACGCTGTCCGACGCCACAGGCAGCGCCTCTATTTTCCAACGCAGCATGCCGCCTGTCAGGTTCGCAACCTGGCTAAACCCTGCCTTGGTCAGCAGTACGCTGGCCTGGGCTGAGCGCACGCCTGACCGGCATACCGCGACTACCGGCCGCTCCCGGTCCAGTTCGCCTATTCTTTCCATCAATTGCGACAGCGGCACCAGCCGGGCACCCGGCAAATGGCCCAGGCGGTCGATAAATTCCGGCGCTTCGCGCACGTCCACAATCTGCACTTTGTCGATATGCTCCAGCAGTGCCATGGGCTCAATTTCCCACACGCCGCTAAAGCGCAGCGTCAACGGCGCCCACGCGGGCGCGTCTGGCGTCGGCAGGTCGCCATCGGGCTTGCCGCAGCGCAGGTTAGCCGGCACGGCAACGGCCATCAGCTTGGGATGTGGCAGATTCAGATTATTCATGTGACCAGTGAAATCACCGACATCTACATCGCCGCCCAGGCGGGGGTTGAAGCGGCGCTCCTCGGCCACGCTGGTGACGGTTATGCCACGGTAGTCGTGGGCAGGGTAAAGCAGGCAGTCGGCAGGCAGCGTCAGTATCTGCTCCCGCACTGAATCAAACAGCTGCTGCGGGCTGCCCTGCTGGAAATCGGTACGGCCGCAGCCGCGTATCAGCAGGCTGTCGCCAGTGAATGCCATGCTGCTGTCATCCAGCACATAGGTCAGGCAGCCGTTGGTATGGCCAGGCGTTGCGCGTACGTTCAGATGGCGGCTGCCAAAGTCAATGCGGTCGCCATGCTGCAGAGGCCGGTCCGCCAGCGCTGCGCCGGCCGCCCTGGACAACGCAATATGGCTGCCGCAGCTTTGCTGCAAACGCCATGCGCCTGTTACATGGTCGGCGTGCACATGCGTATCCAGCGTGGCGAGAAGGCGCAGGCCTAGCTCCTGCAACAGCGCCAGATCGCGCGGCACCTGCTCATACACCGGATCAATCAGCAACGCCTCGCCGCTGTCACCCAGCAGGTAAGTGTAAGTGGACGACGCAGGGTCAAAAAGCTGGCGAAAAATCATGATTGCTGAACTCCAAAAGGAAAATAGAGCAGGCACCGTGGCCCGCATCCCCAGTATACCTAAAGCACCCGGCTTAAGGCAGGCGGCCTGGTCTTGCCCGTCAACATCACACCAGATGCATCTGGCTGGATTTCCTGTCCCGCTTACGCTTGTACATGCGACCATCTGCAATCTTGATCAGCTTGACATAGTCATCTCCGTCATCCGGGAAGCTGGCCCAGCCTATGGATACGCCTACGCTGACTATGGCGTTTTCCAGCGCAATCGGCTCTTCTACCAGCGCGCATATCTTCTCCACCATGTTATTGATGTCGATAGAACTTTTGGTTTCTTTCAGCAGCAGCACAAACTCATCGCCGCCGTAACGCGCAACCAGGTCGGTGTCGCGCACCGCTGCCTTGAGCCGCGCTGCGATGATGACGAGTACCTTGTCGCCGGCGTCGTGGCCGTGGTTATCGTTGATGAACTTGAAACGGTCCAGATCGACAAACAGCAGTGTAAATGCATCCTCTTCCCTGGCGTTGCGCTCGGCCTGCTTGCGCAGGTAATTGATCTGCGCAAACAAGGACTCACGATTGGCAACCTGCGTCAGCTTATCGAAGCGCAGCTTGTTTTCCATTTCCACAAAAGTCTGGGCCAGTGTGCCGATCTCATCGCCGCGCTGTATATCCAGCTCAGGCAAGGGCTCGCCATTGCCAAACTTTTCCGCGGCATTGGTCAGCTTGCGGATATCCCTGACGACTCTTTCTACCATCGTCAGGCCAATGGTCAACGCAAAAAGGATGCAGGCGATGGCAATGCCCGCGCTTTGCGCAAAACCCTGGTTGATGCCGCTCATGAAGTCGGAGCGCGGCACTGCAACCACGGTGAGCCAGTTCAGCCCCTGTTTGCTACCCAGCGAAGAAACCGCAACGTCGACGGTGCCTACGCTCAGCTCCAGCTGCCGGGTAGGCGGCACAGAAGTACTTTTTTGCAGTATCTGCCTTTGCCACTCGAAACTTTTTTTGTAGGTTTCGCTGATCAGCGAGGTCTTCATTTCGGTCGCCAGCATGTGGACCGGCATGCCATTGACCTTTTTGACCGGCGACTCCTGGCCGGACGTAGCGACAATGTGGCCCTCGGCGTCCAGGATGTAGGCAACGCTGTTTTTGCTGATTTCCAGCGTCTTGAGGAAGTCCGACAGCACCTGCAAGGTCACGTCAGTCGCCACGACGCCTGCCAGCGTGTGGTCCTTGCGGTACACCGCCTTGGCCAGCGTGATAGTGGGAAAAGCCGACGTAAAATTATTATAGATCGCCGACCACACAGGTTTGTCGGTTGCAGAGGCCACACGGTACCAGGGCCTGCTACGCGGATCATAGGGCTCGCTACGCAATAGCTTGCTCCTGTCACCGGGAGCGGCAACGTCATAGACGTCGCGCAACGCAGCACCCGGCTCATGCCAGAACAGTTCAACGAAGTTATTGGCGATCCGGTAGACGCCGACAAAGCGGCCATCATCGCCGCCGTAGTATACGTAATTGTTGACGTTCATGAACAGGCCGCTGGCAGCCCACAGGTTGGACTCCAACGCATGCATGTCGTCGGAAAAAACCTGCTCCTTTGGCACATTGCGGGGATTGGGAGATACGGATTCCAGCGCGATCAGCGCGCCTTCCAGATGCCGTTCGGTCGCATTGCTGATGCGGTTGACCATGTCCGTCAGCACGCGCTGCGTCAGCGTGTGTACGGCATCGGTACCGGCTTTCATCGATACCCAGGCGATCGCCACCGAGACGCCGATCACCAGCACGGTGACGGGAATCAGCAGTTCGCGGCGTAACGACGTTTTTTTCATGCAGCAGCTCTTCCCAGAAATGGGTTCACAACAGAGCCGGCCTCCGCCGGTGTTTGATGGACAGCATTAGTAACCGCATGCTCCGCTCCGTTTTAGTTTATTGACAGCAATTTATGGCGAGCGAAGGATAATAATGCTTTTATTTTATCAAGTTAACCACGTGCAACAATTGTTAACATCAAAAATTACTTTTTGGTAATTTTGCAGAGGGCTTTTTTTGTTAAAGTGTACCCTCAAATTGCAGGCGTGAAACGTGGTATTTTCACCATTTCTTTTCGATATTTCCCTTGATATAAGGGCACTACGCTAAAGTAAGACGGAAACCGAACTGGGCAAACGAACTGGCCGACAACGTGCACGCTTTTACCTGGCAGATAAAAATGTTAATTCAAAAACCGGTCTTTTCTACTGCGCTCGCATTGGCCAGCCTTAGCCTTAGCAGCTCGCTGGCATCGGCACAAACCCTTCCCATGCCCGACATGGGCAAGCTGACCGCCACCGGCGGCGTCAGCCAGCTGGAGGGTGCCGGCGGCGGCGGACTGACACCCTGGGCACTGATTACCGGCTACGGCACCAGCGACAGCTATGGCGGTAATGCCCATTACACACAGGTCGGTACCCAGGATTACACGCTGAAAACCTA
Organism: Undibacterium sp.; assembly: GCA_043726505.1. Taxonomy (GTDB): domain Bacteria; phylum Pseudomonadota; class Gammaproteobacteria; order Burkholderiales; family Burkholderiaceae_D; genus Undibacterium. The sequence continues at coordinate 15,437 of JAYSKH010000120.1, forward strand.
TGGCATGTCACTGAGCATCGCCGACCGTCTGGAAGTTTCCATCGCCAAGCAGGAATTCACCGGCAGCAAGGCGCCGTTAAACCAGCTGGACATCAAGCAGGACATCATCGGCATCAAGCTGAAACTGACCGGCGACGCGGTGTTCGACCAGGACAAGTTGATGCCGCAGATCGCTGTCGGCGCCATGTTCAAACACAACACCGGCGTAGGCGGACTGGGCGCGCTAGGCGTCACCAATGTCAAGCAGCTGGGCGCAAAGGATGACCGCGGCGTCGACTACTATATCGCCGCCACCAAGCTATTTCTGGACCAGAGCCTGCTGCTGAACGGAACAGTGCGCTTTACCAAGGCCAACCAGATGGGCCTGCTGGGTTTCGGCGGCGACAAGCACAATGACTACAAACCGATGTTTGAAGCGTCAGCCGCGTATATGCTCAACCGCAAACTGGTCGCCGGCGTTGAATACAGGATGAAACCGCGCAACCTGGGCGTGGACAATGAAAAAGATTACTCCGACATTTTCCTGGCCTATTTCCCGACCAAGAATATATCGGTGACGGCAGCGTATGCGACGCTGGGCGACATCACCATCTTCAACCCGACGACACAGCGTGGCTGGTACCTGTCTGTCCAGATCGGCAATTAAGCAAGGCACACCTCCGATGAACTCCAAGATCCCCCGTCCTTTCCGTCTGCCAGCACGTGCAACTGCGATGGTTTTTTCACTTTCTTTGATAATGCTAGGCGCTGTACTGGCTGCCGCGCCAGCCCCTGCCTTGGCACAGTCAGCGCCGGACAAGCTGTACCAGGCGCTGGGTGCGGAGCAAGGCATAAGCAATATTGTGGACGACCTGGTCGTGCTGATCCTGCAAGATGCGCGCATCAAGGAGCAATTCAAGGAAACCAATATGAAAAACCTGGCAAAACTGCTGAAAGAGCAGTTTTGCGTGCTGAGCGGCGGCCCCTGCAAATATACCGGCGACGATATGAAGCTCGTGCACGGCAAGATGGGCGTCACCAATAAGCAGTTCAATGCGCTGGTCGAAGATCTGCAAACCTCGATGGACAAGAACAATATCTCATCCGCAACGCAGAACAAGCTGATCGCGCTGCTGGCGCCCATGCACAGGGACATCGTATTGCCGCTCCCTGCAGCAGCATCAGCAGCAACCCCGGCGTCATCCGCAACTGCCAAGTAAATACAAAAACCTGTATTCCCACCCGTTTTCCTGCAAACGGGCCAGCTTCTGCCACGCTCCTGCGCAAATTTCCGCGGGAGCATCTCCCCGCTGCCGCGCAACATGGTTTATGCTTGCGCCCATCCTCCTCTTTTCACTTTGATTCGCGAAAAACATAGCAAATGGCTAATTACGTCTACACCATGAACCGCGTCGGCAAGATCGTGCCGCCGAAACGCCAGATCCTTAAAGATATATCGCTGTCCTTTTTTCCGGGCGCCAAGATCGGCGTGCTGGGCCTGAACGGTTCCGGCAAATCCTCGCTGCTGAAAATCATGGCAGGCATAGACAAAGATATCCAGGGCGAAGCAGTACCGATGCCCAACCTGAACATCGGTTATCTGCCGCAGGAACCGCAGCTGGATCCGGAACAGACGGTACGCCAGGCAGTGGAAGGCGCGCTGGGCGAGGTATTTGAAGCCAAGGCCAAGCTGGAACAGGTGTATGCAGCCTATGCAGAAGAAGACGCCGATTTTGATGCACTGGCAACCGAGCAGGCCCGCCTGGAAGCGATCATCTCTACATCATCCGGCGACAACGTCGAACTGCAGCTGGAAATGGCCGCCGATGCGCTGCGCCTGCCGCCATGGGATGCCAAGATAGGCGTGCTGTCCGGTGGTGAAAAGCGCCGTGTCGCGCTGTGCCGCCTGCTGTTGTCCAAACCGGACATGCTGCTGCTGGATGAGCCTACCAACCATCTGGATGCGGAATCGGTAGACTGGCTGGAGCAGTTCCTGCTGCGCTTCCCCGGCACTGTAGTAGCGATCACGCATGACCGCTACTTCCTGGACAATGCCGCCGAATGGATACTGGAACTGGACCGTGGCCATGGTATCCCTTGGAAAGGCAACTACAGTTCGTGGCTGGACCAGAAGCAGGCCCGCCTGAAGCAGGAAGAAGCTACCGAATCCGCGCGCCAGAAAGCGCTGCAAAAAGAACTGGAATGGTCGCGCCAGAATCCCAAAGCACGCCAGGCCAAGAGCAAGGCCCGTCTGGCCCGTTTCAATGAAATGAGCGAGCATGAATACCAGAAGCGTAATGAAACGCAGGAGATCTTCATTCCTGTCGCAGAGCGCCTGGGCAATGAAGTCATTGAATTCAAGAACGTGTCAAAAGCCTTTGGCGACCGCCTGCTGATCGACAATCTGAGCTTCAAGATCCCGCCTGGCGCGATCGTCGGCATCATCGGCCCCAACGGCGCCGGTAAATCGACATTGTTCAAGATGATCAAGGGCCTGGAACAACCGGACAGCGGCGAAGTAGTGCTGGGCCAGACTGCCAAGATTTCGCTGGTGGACCAGTCTCGCGAAGACCTCGGAAATACCAAGACTGTATTTGAAGACGTGGCCAACGGCGCCGACATCCTGACCGTGGGACGCTTTGAAATGCCATCGCGCGCCTATCTGGGCCGCTTCAACTTCAAAGGCGGCGATCAGCAAAAAATCGTCGGCAACCTGTCCGGCGGTGAACGCGGCCGTCTGCATCTGGCCAAGACGCTGCTGCAAGGCGGCAACGTACTGCTGCTGGATGAACCGTCCAATGATCTGGACGTGGAAACCCTGCGCGCACTGGAAGATGCATTGCTGGAGTTTGCCGGCAGCGTGATGGTGATCTCGCATGACCGCTGGTTCCTTGACCGTATCGCGACGCATATCCTCGCCTTTGAGGGCAATTCCCAAGTCAGCTTCTTTGATGGTAACTACCAGGAATACGAAGCCGACAAGAAAAAACGTCTAGGCGAAGAAGGCTCCAAGCCAAAACGCATACGCTACAAGCCTCTGACTGTATAAAGCCTGAGCGCGGAGTGCGGGCATGTGATGCCCACACTCCGCTACGCAAGCAAAGCATGCAATACCCCACCGCATACATCCGATGAAACCAGCTTTCGCCCTGTTAGTGGCCTTCTGCTATTGCATCTCGCATGCGCAAGGCGCGACCATAGCGCCACACCAAATATTATGAACGTTAAAATACTGGCCAATCTCCTGCTGCTGTCGGGAGTGTTGATCGTTGCAGCTGCAGTCTACTGGTGGGCGCAGTTTTTCCAGCCTATCCTGTTCCAGGTAGGCATGAATTTATCCGATGCGCGCAACTGCATCTACAGCACCGGCGAACCCTGCGGCATCAGCCACAGCGTCGGCAGAATACTCGGCAAAACCCCTTACAGCCCCTACTTCTTCTGGGCGGGCATCACCTGCTTCGTCGCAGGCATCGTACTGAGGGCGACCAAGTCAAAATGAGGCCATCCGGGCGCCCTCCACAGCATGGGCATCAAAGCGCATGTATCAGCTAGCAGGGAGCGCCAGCGCCGAGATCGAGGTCAAAAAAAGCCGCTTCCTCGGTTCGCTGCATCCTGTCAGCACACGCGCTGAAGCGCGCGCGCTGCTGGCGGTTATCCGCGCTCAACATCCGAACGCCGTACATGTCTGCTGGGTATTGCTGTGTGAAGGCGACTCCGGGCTGGATGATGACGGAGAACCGTCCGGCACCGCGGCCAAGCCCATGTACAACGTGCTGGTGCATAAGGAGGTCGCCAATGTGCTGGCCGTGGTGGTGCGCTACTGGGGTGGCATCAAACTCGGCGCCGGCGGTTTGACACGCGCTTACGGACAGGCTATTTCAGATGCCTTCAAGGCCGCGCAGCTGGTGCCGGTCGAAGTGCTGTGCGAGCGCCACTTTGGCTTGCACTTCGCTGACGAATCGGCATTTCGGCGGCTGGCGGAACAGTACGCGGCCACCGTCATCGATGCCGCTTATGGCGACAATGTGCGCCTGCAGCTGAGGCTGAAACTGAAGGACGCGGAAGAATTTGAGTTGGCCGCCGTCAACCTGCTGCGCGGGTCGCTGCAACGGCTGGATTCCGGGCAATAGCGGCTACCCACTTTCGTGTCTAATTTGCATCCAGGCAATATAATTTAGCGTATTTGCCGCGCAGGCAAAACTGCACTACCATTTAACGACCGCCTTCGACTACTTCCGTCCGCTCCCGGCCGGACCCGCGGCCAATTGAAAGGAGTTGCAGTATGTCTATATCTCTACTCTCTCACGCTCTTGAAAAAGAATGTCCCGAATTGGCTGACCAGATCGCCGTCCTGAAAAGAGAGAATCCGCACTTTGTACGGCTGCTTGCCGCACATGACGATATTGACGAACAAATCACCCGGGATGAAGCAGGCACCCAGCAAAGGCTGGACGACACGAGCTTGCAGCAACTGAAGCTGAAGCGCTGCCAGCTAAAAGACGATCTGTATAAACTGGCCTGCAACGGCAGCGCAGGAAAACCCTGCTAAAGCGCAGCAGTCGCAACGGCTGCTGCGGCCAAATCAGGCCGTGCGCTTGACGAAAAACAGCGCTGTGCCGACCGCCATCAGCACGCCGCCGAACAGCCTGTTCTGAGTTTTGACTGCGCGTGCATTGCGGAAGAAGCCCTGCATTGTCGCTGCAGCAAATGCATAGCCATGCATGACCGCCAGGTCCACCGAACACATGGTAATAGCCAGCAGCAACAGTTGCGGCAATAGCGGGCGCTCTGCGCTGATGAATTGCGGCAGCACGGCCACCATGAAGATAATGCCCTTGGGATTGGTTGCATTTGTCAGGAAACCTTGCAGTATCCGCTTGCGTAACACCGGCACTTCCGTCCTTGCAGCATGGCTTACAGTGGACAGTGCATCGGACGGGCTGGTGGTCGCAGGCGGCGCTTTGTTGACATCCACCTTGGCGCGCCACTGGCTGAGCCCGGAATAAATCAGGTACAGCGCCCCCACCGTCTTGACGACGGTAAACGCGGTTTCTGACGCCAGCAGGATAGACCCCACACCGGCGCCGGCAATAAACAGCAGCAGCATGCCGCCCATCTGCAAACCCAGAATGGTGCCTGAGGTTTTCTTGACGCCATAGGCCAGGCCATGCGACATGCAAAGGACCGCGCCAGAGCCGGGTGAGATAGCAATCAGCCAGCATGCAAGAAAATAGGTAATCCAGGTGTGAAAGCTCATGGCGTATATTTCAATCAACAACATTATGTGGAATCGGGCGGGTATTTTAACAGGCTGCTCGATACCGGTCGCGGATCACAGCGGCGTAGCCGTGGCGGGCTTGGCTTTAGCGACTGTGGGCGATGGCCGCAACAGCACACATGCCACCAGCAGGTAAAACATCAGCGCCATGCGCGGGAAATCGAACAGGCTGTCTACCACGCCGACGGTGAGGAAACCGACCAGCGAAGCAGCAAGCGGCGGAAATGGAAAAGCATTTTCGCGGTAACGCTTCAGCAAGCTCAGCCCCACGTACAGCAGCAGGCCGCAAAAGACCAGCAGGCCAAACCAGCCCTGCTCAAAATACACCTGCAACCATAAGTTCTTGAAATGCCAGGGCAAATGGTTGTCGGCTGCAAAAAACCAATGGTCCATGCCCTGCTCGAAATTACCATTGCGGACCAGCTCGGCGCCACTGGTGGAACGCAGCGACACATTGTCTACCGCGACCAGCGTGTTCTCATTGAGATTGAGTAGCGATAGCTTGACGGTAGGGCTGGCATACCAGCCTTGCGGGCGGAACCTTCTGGTGCTGACAGCCACTGAAAACTTTTTCCATTCGCCGCCGGTATTGCCGATCCTGATGACATTCCATGTACAGGCTGTGGCGTACAGCATCCACTTCCGGCACACCGGAATCGCCAGCTCGGCATCGTCGTTCTTGCTCATCAATGACAGATCCAGCGTATATTCCTCGCCACCGTGTACATCGACGATCTGCTCGATATAGAGCGGGTCGCCGCCGCTGAGCAGCAGATAAGTATTGTTTGGCTCGCTGACAAAGCTGTACGCCGACAGAATATCGTTGCCGCTGTGGCGGTAATAGGTATACGGCAGCGTCCCCAGGCCCATGCCGAACATCCGCGTACGGTTATCCGACCCCATCATGCCGAGGATTCCCGCCCAATGTCCGGTGCGTGTGCCCACATCCTTTTGTGCGATCGAAAAACGGTATTCCATCGGCGTGTCTTTCAACGCAAACCAGCCAACTCCCAGCACCAGCAGCAAGGCGATGGCCGCGCCGCGCAGATGCGGGCGCCGGAAAAAAGCGCTACGGCGAAACAGCAGGCTCAGCAGCAGCACCGCAATACCCAGTCCCAGCGCGATATATCCGCCGCGCGCATAAGTCACCAGCATTGCATAACAAGCAGCCAGAAACACCGCCGCCCCTGTCAGGCGTGGCAGCCAGCGCCGGCTCTTTAGCGTCCACCACAACACAAACGGCATCGAGGTCGCGAAATACGCCTCCACATAGGCGCCGCCGGTATGCATGCCCGAAAACGGCCCCACCACCCGGTATCCACTGTAAAAATTCCACAAGCCGGGAAACGAAAGACGCTCCCAGCCCACGACCAGCGCCGCGGCAAACGTGCCAAGCACCATGCCCAGTGCAATGCCGCGGTAGGTATTGCCGGCATTGTCCTGTAGCGCATCCTTTAAAAAAGGCAACAGCAACAGCGCATATAACAGGCTTTTTCCCACGCGCAGCGCGTTATAGGGGCTGTAATAATTGCTGAAGGCATTGATATCCGGCAGAGGGAAAGGATAGCTGCCTCTCAGTACCGATAACGCGACTGAAACGGCAAATAAACCCAGCAACACTTGCGCAGGCCGGGAAAAAACCACGGTTCTGGCGCTGGCAGGCCGGCGCCAGGCCAGGCCGGCAATCGTCACCAGCAGCATCAGATCAAATTCATCGAAAAAAAAGCGGCCGCTGAATGCCGCAAAATCCAGGACAGGCAACGCGGCAAGCACCGCTGTCAGCCAGATTTTCGGCCAGCGCCGCAGCGCCAGCACGTATGCCGCCGCAATCAAGGCTGGCAGCCACCCGGCCAGTGGATAACTGGCCAGCCCCCAGATGGCGACGCTTGCGGCCAGCATGGCGAGCAAATCCAGACGCGCAAAACCTGCCGCACTCCGCTGAAGCAGCGCAGGGCGGCTACTCGGCGGAAGCGGCAAGGATGACAAGGGCGGCGGCAAAACTGTAGAGCTGGCAGCAGAGGAAATAATTACCATCCGGGCTGCTAGGCCGGCAACCGCCAGTAGGCAGAACAAGTAAAGTTGGGAGAACAAGTTTAGCGCGCCCAAGTTACCGCGGCCAAGGTATGAGTGAATAAAGCGAGTGCCTGCATCATGCGTTCATCGATAAAATAGAAGAAAAGACCTTAGCCGCATACGAAGAATCATAGTGGCCGGATATCGTCACATATTACAAGAAAAGCCCGTCGGGTCCAGCGCAAACGCCAAAGCACGTGTAAATTTTAATACCATGCGCCATAATGGCAGCATAAATGCATTTCTCTGTGCGCCGACACACGCTGAATCAGCCCTTGCGCTCACATTAACCCACATTCTGTTTGCCGGACGCCACGACCGAAGCCGCCATGACTCTACTTTCCTCCGCCAAATCCTATTGCCTGGCATGGCTGTGCCTGATACTGACGCCCCCTTTGCTGGCGGCAGATTTCCCCGATACCATCAAGGCGATCAAGCCTTCCGTAGTAGCCGTCGGCACCTACCAGAAGACCCGCAGCCCGGCAGTCAGCTTCAACGGCACCGGCTTTATCGTCGGTGACGGCCTGACCGTCATCACCAATGCGCACGTCGTCAACCGCCCTGCCAGCGCCGACACGCTGGAAACGCTCGGAGTACTGGTTGGCAAAGGGGACGCAGCGGATTTCAGGCCCGCCGTCATTGTGGCAATTGACGAGGAACACGATCTGGCTCGCCTAAGGATCACCGGCACCCCGCTGCCGGCGATGGCGATGGCCGACATGGGCATGGTTGCAGAAGGTCTGCCGGTGGCTTTTACCGGCTTCCCGCTGGGCGCCGCACTGGGGTTTCACCAGGTTACGCACAGGGGCATCATCTCGGCCATTACGCCGGTGACGAGGCCGACGCAGGATACCCGCTCGCTGGACCCCAAGGTGATTGCGCAGCTGCGGCGCGCACCGTATGTCGTGCTGCAACTGGACGCCACCGCCTATCCGGGCAATAGCGGCAGCCCTGTGTACGATCCCGAAACGGGCAAGGTATTCGGCGTGATCAATATGGTATTTGTCAAAGGCCTCAAGGAAACCGCCATCACCAGCCCCAGCGGCATTACCTATGCGATCCCGGTCAATTTCATCCAGGAACTGCTGCAGCGGCCGGCAAAATAGCACGGCTACCGTATAAAGGCCGTCGTTGCGGCTTTACGGCGGCATCTGCTATATTGGCTGATCACACCGTGATTCACCCCATCGTGACTCACCCCCTCGGGAAACTGGAAAGCTTATGGATGTTGTTGGCGTAGTTGGCGTTGTTGGACTGGGCTATGTAGGCTTGCCCCTGGCGATCGAATTCGGCAAAAAAACCACGACCATCGGTTTTGACCTGTCCGAAAGCAAAGTGGCAAGCTACCGCAACTTCATCGATCCCACCGGGGAAATGAGCGAAGAGGCGCTGCGGGCCGCACGCCACCTGAGCGTCACCAATGATGCCGCCGCCCTCGCGCTGGCGGATTACGTCATCGTGGCCGTGCCAACGCCGGTCGATACCGCGCACAATCCGGATTTCGGCCCGTTACGAAGCGCCAGCGAAACCGTTGGCAGGCAGATGAAACGCGGCTCCATCATTGTCTACGAATCCACCGTCTATCCGGGTGCGACTGAAGAAGTGTGCATCCCTATCCTTGAGCAGCATTCAGGCCTGAAATGGAAAACCGACTTTCATGTCGGATTTTCGCCGGAAAGGATCAACCCCGGAGACAAGGTACACACCCTGCCGAACATCTTGAAGATCGTTTCGGGCGACGACGCGGAAACGCTTGAGAAAGTGGCGCGTCTGTATGAAAATATCATCGTCGCGGGCGTGTACAAGGCAAGCAGCATCAAAGTGGCGGAGGCAGCAAAGGTTATTGAAAATACCCAGCGCGACCTGAACATTGCTTTGATGAACGAGCTGGCCATCATCTTCGACATGATAGGCATAGATACGCTGGAAGTGTTGCAGGCGGCGGGAACCAAGTGGAACTTCCTGAATTTCCGGCCCGGCCTGGTTGGCGGGCACTGTGTCGGCGTGGACCCTTATTACCTGACGCATAAGGCCGATATGCTTGGCTACCATCCGCAGGTCATACTGGCAGGCCGCCGCATCAACGATGGCATGGCCAAGTTTGTCGCGGAGAAGGTCGTCAAGGAAATCATCAAGGCCGATCACCATGTCAAAGGCTGCGTCGTCAACGTGATGGGGCTGACATTCAAGGAAAATTGCCCGGACCTCAGAAATTCCAAGGTCGCCGAAATGATCTTTGAACTGCAATCCTATGGCGTGGACGTTCATGTACATGACCCGCTGGCCGACGCCGGCGAAGCCAGACATGAATATGGCTTGAAACTGGAAACCTGGGATGAACTGCCGCGCGCAACGGTTACCATTGCTGCGGTATCGCATGATGAATTGCTGGACCGCCCGCTATCGGACTATGCCGGCAAGTCCATACAAAACGGATGTTTTGTAGATATCAAATCCAGATTCGATAGAACAGCATTACAGGATGCCGGCTTCAGCGTATGGCGGCTTTAAATCTCACCTACTCACTAAAATGACTAAATATCAAGACATCCAACAGCAGCTGCAAACCCGTCAATACCGCTGGCTCATCACCGGCGTGGCCGGGTTCATCGGTTCCAACCTGCTGGAAACGCTGCTGAAACTGAACCAGAAAGTGGTCGGCCTGGACAATTTTTCTGCGGGCCACCAGCACAACCTCGACCAGGTACGCGATATCGTCGGCGCCGCCGCATGGGATAACTTCCATTTCATCGAAGGCGACATCCGTAAGCTGGAAGATTGCCAGCGCGCCTGCGAAGGCGTCGATTATGTGCTGCACCACGCTGCATTGGGCTCGGTACCGCGCTCCATCGAAGACCCTATCCTGTCCAATGAAAGCAATGTGACCGGCTTCGTCAACATGCTGGTCGCCGCGCGCGATCACAAGACCAAACGTTTCGTCTACGCCGCGTCCAGCTCTACGTACGGCGACCATCCGGGCCTGCCGAAAGTTGAATCCATCATCGGCAAGCCGCTGTCGCCGTACGCGGTGACCAAGTATGTCAACGAACTGTACGCCGACGTATTCAACCGCTGCTACGGTATCGACAGCATAGGCTTGCGCTATTTCAACGTGTTCGGCCCGAGGCAGGATCCTAACGGCGCCTACGCCGCGGTGATCCCGCAATGGGTAGCCGCGCTGATCAAAAACCAGTCGCTGCACATCAACGGCGACGGTGAAACCACGCGCGACTTCTGCTTTGTCGACAATATCGTGCAGGCGAACCTGTTGTCTGCGTTGACCGACAACCCGGCAGCACTGAACGAAATCTACAACGTGGCGCTGAACAACTCCACCAGCCTGAACCAGCTATACCAGATGATGCGCGAGTTGCTGAAAGCAGACTTTCCGCATATCGAGCAGCACCAGCCTGTTTACCAGGATTTCCGCGCCGGGGACGTACGCCATTCGCAGGCAGACATCTCCAAGGCCCAGACGCTGCTTGGCTTTGCGCCCACGCATACCGTAGATCAAGGGCTGGGCGAAGCGATGGCCTGGTACAAAAACGACCTGCAGCGCGCTTCTTAGGCAGTATAGGTTTTCCGTAGCAAAGGCCCCTGTTGGGGCCGCTGCACTACGCCGCTGCTGCAATACCGGCTTACCCGGTTTTGCAGCAGCCATCGGTTTCCGTTCCTCCTCCCGTTCCATCCCATTGGCTCCTCATGAACAAGGTCTGTATCTACGATAGCCTGGATGCGCTCCCCGCGGGATATACGGCGCTGTTTGAAGCCGCTGAACAACAGGACGGTATTTTTCTTGGCCTCGCCTGGCTCCAGCATTTAAATGCGGCCACGTTTGAACCTGGTACGCTGCGCGTATATGGACTGGAACCGGCTTCAGCCAATGAAGCTGCCGGTGTACAAGGCGCGCTGCCGATGCGTGTGCAGGCCCGTCCCTCAGGCTGGCTTTCCCCGCAAGTAATGGAAGCCGCAGCCAATTATTATGCATCGCTGTACGCCCCCCTTCTTGCCCCTTCCCTACCCTCGGCCCAGCAGGCACTGACGCAAATAGTCCGGGCCGCCGTCAAGGACACGCAAGCGGATATCATGGACCTGCACCCAATGGCGCTGGACTCTCCAATGTTCGCGATGTCTGAGCGTGCGTTGCGCGCGGCCGGCATGGTCACGCAACGCTATTTTTGCTTTGGCAACTGGTATCTGCAAGTACGGGGCCGTAGCTATCAGGAATATTTTGCATCACTGCCTTCGCGGCTGCGCAACACGGTACAAAGGAAGGCAAGGCAACTGGAAAGCACCGGACGTTTGGAGCTTCGTATAACGGCAGGTACAGATGGCCTCGACGATGCCATCCGGGCTTACCAGCAGATTTACCAGTCGAGCTGGAAAGGCGCCGAATCCCATCCAGAATTCGTTTCCGGACTCATGCGCATGCTGGCTGCGCAGGGCAAGCTGAGACTGGGAGTCGCATATGTAGACCAGCAGCCTGCCGCGGCTCAGCTCTGGATAGTTTCCCGCCGCATCGCCTCCATCTACAAACTGGCTTATGACGAACAATTTGCCGAGCTGTCAATCGGCTCCATATTGACCGCTCATATGATGCGGCATGCACTCGACGTAGACCAGGTCGAGCAGGTAGACTACCTGACGGGCGACGAAACCTACAAGCAGGACTGGATGTCCGACCGCCGCGAACGCTGGGGCCTCATCGCGTTCAGGCTCCGTAGTGCGCGCGGCTTGATTGCTGCGGCGCGGCATATCGGCGGGCATGCGCTGAAACAGGCAATGCAAAATGCCACGCGCCGGGTCAACAAAGCGGCAAAGACAATGCTGGAAAAATAGACGCAGAATCTGGCAACGGTTTTGTGCAGGATTGCGCGATTTGCAGCCAATTTGGTGTAACCTTCGCAGACAACTATTTCTTCGCCAGTCCGCGGCCCGTGAACGATAAAGACCGGATGTATCGCTGCAGGCGCAGGAAAAGGATGATTTAGAGAAACAATTTATTTTCCATAACCATAAGAGTTGATCCAGTCAAAGGACAGAGATATGTCACGCAACAGAAACAAGCGCAGCAGTGCCGTCATGATTTCCACGGCCGTGCTGTTGATGGCCAGCCTGGGCGCATGCAATAAATTCCAGTCAGCCGACAAACTGGTCAGCGAAGCCAAAGAATATCAACAAAAAGGCGATACCAAGGCTGCCGTCATTCAGCTCAAGAACGCGCTGCAAAAAGATCCGAACAACGTCGACGCACGCTACACGCTGGCGGGTATCTATAATCAGATTGGTGATGCAGTATCAGCGGAAAAAGAATTGCGCAAAGCGCTGAGTCTCGGCCTGAGCGTCGACAAAGCCAGGGTAGACCTGGGCCAATCGCTGCTGCGCCAGGGACAATATCAAAAATTGCTGGACGAAATCAAGACTGAAGCAAGCGCAAAGCCAGACCCGGCCGTCCTTACTTTACGTGGAAATGCTCATCTGGCGTTGAACCAGCTGCCCGAAGCCAAACAGGATTTTGACGCTGCATTACAGGCCCAGCCCAATTACACGGAAGCACTGGTCGGCCTCGGTAAATATGCGTTCAGCCAGAAAGATGTAGAAGGGACGAATAAATACGCGGACCAGGCCACGACCGGCAACCCGAAAAGTGCCGAGGCCTGGCTGTTCAAGGGAGACGTGGCAAGAGCCCAGGGCAAGGCAAACGACGCCATGCAGGCATATGACGAAACTTTGAAAATCATGCCCGACAATGTCATGGCGCATCTGAACAGGGCTAACCTGCAGATCGCACTGAAAAAATTCCCCGAAGCTCAAGCCGACGTGGACGCGGCAAAAAAAGCCGCACCTGGTAACGTCATCGCGCTGTACACCGATGCCGTGCTCAATTTTAGCCAAGGCAAAAATGCTCCTGCATTGGAGTCCTTGCAATTGGTGCAGCGCGCAGCCCCCGATTACATGCCGGCCGTACTGCTGCTGGGCGCAGTTCAGTTTGCGCTGGGCGCCAATGAACAGGCAGAACAGGCGCTGAAAAAATATCTGGCGGCAAATCCTGAGAGTGTCTATGCGCAGAAATTGATGGCAGGAGTGCTGATCAAGAGCGGCCAGTCCAAACGCGCACTGGTCTTGCTGGATCCTGCACTGAAAAAATACCCTCAGGATAGCCAGTTAATCGCGCTGGCCGGCGAGGCGTCCATGCAAACCAAGGACTATGCCAAGGCCACTGAATATTTTGAAAAAGCCAGCTCCATGTCGCCGGATAATGCCGAATACCATACATCGCTCGGCATGAGCAAGCTGGGTTCCGGTGACAGCGAAAAGGCAATTACTGAACTGGAAAAGGCAAGCAACCTCAACACAAAATCGAACAAAGCAGGCATTCTGCTAGTCATGACACATCTGCGCCTCAAGGAATTTGATAAGGCGATGGTGGCCGTGCAAGCGCTGGAAAAGGAGACCCCTGATAATCCTTTGGTGTACAACCTGAAAGGCGGCATCTACCTGAATCAGAAAGATAACGTCAATGCCAGGGCCAGTTTTGAAAAGGCTCTGAGCCTGCAGTCAACTTACTATCCAGCGGCGGCCAATCTCGCCAGTCTGGACATGCTGGAGAAAAAACCGGACGCAGCAAAAAAACGCTTCCTGACTATTCTGGATAAAGACCCGAAAAATCTGGCCGCGATGAATGCGCTCGGTGGAATTGCACTGACAGAAAAGAACAATGAAGAAGCCAAAAAATGGATGGAAAAAGCAGTCAATGACCATCCAGAAGCGTTCCAGCCTGCGCAGTTGCTGGCGACCCAATATCTGCGAATGGGTGACAAACAGAAAGCCATAACCTTCGCAAAGAAAGTACAGGCACTCAACCCTACTGTACCGGAATTTATCGGCCTGCTGGCACGCGTGCAGCAGGCAACTGGCGATAATGCCGGCGCGCTCGATAGCTATGAAAAAATCGCCGCGCTGTTGCCGGAATCTCCCGCTGCCCAGTTTATCGTTGTTGGACCCTATGTTGCTGCGGGCAAAGATACGCAAGCGATGGAAGCCGTAAAGAAAACACTCAGGCTGGATCCAAACTACCGCGATGCGCAGACTGCGCTAGCCGCACTGGAGGCAAAACGCGGCAACTTTGACCAGTCGCTGCAAGTCGCTCGCCAAACACAGAAGCAAGACCCCAAGTCTCCGATAGGCTACGTGACGGAAGGGGATGTGATGGCAACACAGAAAAAATATGGTCCGGCCGTCGTCGCGTATGAAAAAGGCCTGGCACTTTCCAAGAATCCTCAGATATTCCTCAAGCTTTATAGCGCATTGACTGGGGATGGTAAGACCAAAGAGGCAGATGCCCGATTGAACCAGTGGCTGAAGGACCATCCTAACGACAACGCCGTGCGGATGTATTTTGCAACAGCGGAACTAGCTAATCCAAAGACAAAAAAAGTGGCGATCGAGCAATTCCAGATTTTGCTGCAAGTCAACCCTAACAATCCTATTGTGCTGAACAATCTGGCATGGGCATACGACCAGGAAAAAGATCCAAAAGCGCTGGAATACGGAGAAAAAGCCTACAAACTGGCCCCGGACAATCCAGCTATCCTGGATACCTACGGTTGGCTGCTGGTGCAAAAAGGCGATGTCACTACGGCCATGCCGCTGCTTAAAAAAGCAGCGGTACTGAGCGCCGACAACGCAGAGATCCGTTATCACCTTGCGCAAGCCTTGGTCAAATCCGGCGACAAAACCGGCGCCCGCACTGAACTGGAAGCGGTCATCGCAAACGGCAAGGGATTCTCCAAACTGGAAGAGGCAAAGACGCAGCTCAAACAGTTGTAGCGCGGCCTTGAAGAGTGCACATATGCGTGCACTCTTCAGCCTGCACGCTCCCTCATGCCGGACGTGCCGCACGCCAAAACATAGTGCCCATCAGCCGCATGCAGTAAGTCATGAAGCAGTACAGCAGACGAAAAAAAGCCCCGCATGTGCAAACATGCGGGGCTTTAATTTGATGAAACCGTCTGCTTCGGCTTAGAAGAAGCTTTGCGGAATTACCAGCACATCGCCCGGACGAACCGGCACGTTGGCCGAAATATCGCCATCCTTGATCAGGTCATTCAGGCGAACGCTCAGCTTCTGCTGTTTGCCATCCGACGTCGTGCGGATCAGGTTAGCTTTGTTGCCCGCCGCAAATTCGGTAATACCACCCACGGCAATCATTACGTCCATCAGAGACATGCCCTGACGATACGCCAGCGCCTGCGGTTTGGCTGCTTGCCCGATCACGCGGATCTGTTCCTGGTAAGGTCCGGCAAAACCGGTCACGATGATTGTCACAACTGGTTGCTGGATGAATTTTTCCAGCGCCTTTTCCACATCCCTGGCCAGCTGGGTTGAAGTCTTGCCGTTGGCAACAATATCTTCCACCAGTGGTGTTGTGATCTTGCCGTCCGGCCTGACGGGAACCGACATCGACACTTCAGGATTACGCCACACAATCACGTTGATCGTATCGCCTGCGCCGATGATGTAATCATTGGTAGGTATTGCACCTTCGGTAGGCGCCGGCGGATTGGCATTGGTGGCGCATCCACCAATCGCCAGCAGGCCTGCGGCCATGGACAAACAGGCTAACCATTTCATCGTTTTTGTACGTAGCGTGTTCACGTGAATTCCCTATGAGTGCGTGATGGAGTTGTGCGGCAGTATCCAGAAAAAGCCAGACACGCCCTAGTCTTGTATTGAAGCATGATGGTACCACCAACATAGCAAATTACAACTATTGGCCGCCGATTTAGCCCGGACCGAGGCCAGCGCGGCTTGCAAGCAGCAACGGATCGGCCTTTTTACAGGCTGATTTTTGAGAATATCAGGTTGAATAGTTCACTTTATTAGAAAGGCTTGCAATAAAAATCCCTGATATTTGAAAGGCTTGGCGCACAAAAGTAAGGTAGACGTTGAAAATTTCCAACACTTTTCTTAAATTAACGAACTTCAACAAACTGCGGAAGAAAGCAGCAAATTTCAAATAAGTTACCGTACGAAAATTTTCCTAAGGCAATTTGATGCTAAATGCCCGTTTTACCAAGGCTGGCGCGGTATTGCCTTGTTTTTTTTACATCCGTGCAATATCATAGCTCGCTAAATAAACGTGCCTATATACCAGATAAACTGGTAACTTATAGCTTGATTAGGTGCCGTTAATTACCATATATGGAGAGTTTGACAAGATGGAGGAATTAGTAACGCAGCTACAATCCCTGCTGAGGGGCGGATGGAAATACCGCTGGTACGCTGTCACTATCGCCTGGCTGGTCGCTGCCATAGGATTTATCGTCGTCTACAAGCTGCCCGACAATTATCAATCGTCGGCGCGGGTGTTTGTCGACACGCAAACAATCTTAAAACCCTTGCTCGCCGGCATGACCACGATTCCTAACGTGGAGCAACAGGTTTCCATCATGAGCCGTACTCTGTTGAGCCGTCCGAATATTGAACGGGTCATGCGCATGGTCGATCTGGACATTGCCGCCAATACCGGCAAGGACAGGGAAAAGCTCATCGAAAACGTCATCGCGTCGATCAAGATAGGCGGCACGGTACAGAACGACATCTACACGATTTCCTATAACGATCCTAATCCCAAGCTGGCAAAAGATGTCGTACAGGCCTTTTTGACCATTTTTGTCGAAGGCAGCTTCGGCGACAAGAAGCAGGATTCCGCCAAGGCCATCGTCTTTATCGACAGCCAGATCAAAATTTACGAAGAAAAGCTGGCAGCGGCAGAAAACGCGCTAAAAGACTTCAAGCTGAAAAATATGATGATGCTGCCGCGTACCGGCAGTGATTCCGGCAGCAAATTGATGGACATCACCGAAAGTCTGAATTCCGCCAAGCTAGAGCTGGCCGAAGCAGAGCAAGCCAGGGATGCCATCAAGAAACAGGTAATGGCCGTAGAATTGCCGCAAAAATCGGACGATGTAGCGCCGTTGCCAAATCCAGAGCTCGATGAACGCATCGCAACCGTCACCAAGAACCTCGATTCGCTGCGCATGCAATTCACTGAGCAGCATCCAGACATCATTTCGTCCAAGCGCCTGCTGGCTCAACTGGAAGCGCGCAAGGCAGAAGAAGCCAAGAACAGGAAACCGCCTTCAGAAACGACGATGGCCGCCAACCCCCTGTTCCAGCAACTAAAAGTGTCGCTGTCTGCGGCAGAAGCCAGGGTCGCTTCGATGCGCGCCAGGGTAGAAGAGTACAACGCACGTAGCTCACGCCTGAAGGCACTCAGTATCGCCGCGCCAGAAATTGAGTCGCAACTGGCACAATTGAACCGCGACTATCTGATCAACAAGGAAAATTATGAGAAACTGGTTTCCAGCAGGGAATCCGCCAAACTATCCGGCGACCTGAGCGCAACGACGGAAATGATGACCTTCAGGGTCATCGATCCGCCGACCATGCCATTGACGCCAGTAGGCCCTAACCGCCTGCGCCTGTTCTCCATCGTCTTTGTCGCCGCGCTGATCATCGGCATGCTGGGTGCGGTGCTGATGAGCAAGATACGTCCGACCTTCCTCAGCCATATCGATCTGCTGGAGGCGACAGGCCTGCCTATACTCGGTACCGTCTCCATGAACTGGACCGAAGGCGAAAAAACCAGACGCAAGAGAAGCCTGTATGCGTTCGGCATGTCCTCGTTTGTCTTGCTGGTGTTTTATGTCGGTGTCATGGCAACCATGTATCTTAAATAATGTGTCCTCCCGCTTCGCTGCCTTCCTGATGGAGCAGTGAAGTTTCAACGGGTAATCGGCGACAAAAGCAAAAATATTCTTGGAGTTAGCGTGAGCATTATTGAAAAAGCGGTTGGCAGACTTGACCAAAGTAAGGGCGCAGCAGGAGCGGTAACGCCTGCTGCCGAACCCGCTGTTGAGATCAAAGCCGAAACGGCAGCAGAACATGCGCCCGT
>JAYSKH010000121.1:0-2399 GCA_043726505.1 Undibacterium sp.
TCACCAGCCAGCGCCTGACCGACATGGGCCGCGCGCCTACCTTTTATGACGTGCTGGTGCAGGTCGAGAAACTGGCGCAGTGAGGATCGAATGTTGAAACCCAGGTTCTGGTTGTGGATACCGTTAGCGCTGCTGACGCTGCTTGCGGGCTGCCAGCAACTGGATTATTACGGGCAGGCCGTGCAGGGGCAGTTGTCGCTGCTGCAGTCCTCCCGCTCCATCGACAGCCTGATAGAAAGCCCCGAAACACCGCAGCAACTGAAAAATCGCCTGGTAGCGGCGCGGCAGATGCGGCAGTTCGCGGTGGATGCGCTAAGTCTGCCGGACAATAGCAGCTACCGCAACTACACACAGCTGGGGCGGCCTTATGTGCTGTGGAATGTCGTGGCCACACGCAAGCTGTCGCTGAAGCCGCTCAGGTGGTGCTTCCCGGTGGCTGGCTGCGTGACGTATCGCGGTTATTACAACTATGATTCGGCACTGGAATTTGCGCTGCAGCTGCGCAGCGAGGGCGACGACGTCAGGGTGGAAGGCGTGCCGGCGTACTCCACGCTTGGCTGGTTCAATGATCCGCTGATCTCCACTTTCATCAATGCGCCAGACGCATCGCTGGCGCGACTGATCTTTCATGAGCTGGCGCACCAGATCGTTTATGTGAAGGATGATTCCGCCTTCAATGAATCCTTTGCCACAACGGTGGAGCAGGCAGGCGTGCAGCGCTGGCTGGATAAATACGGTAACGATACGATGCGCAGCAATTATGAAAAGGATGAAAGCCGGCGGCGCGACTTCCTGGCGTTGCTGCAAACCTACCGCGGCAAACTGGAAGAGCTATATAAAAGCGATATGGACGACCAGCAGAAGCTACAACGCAAGGCGGATATTTTTCAGGCGTTGCAGCAGGATTATCAGACTGTGAAATTGTCATGGGGCGGGTATACAGGTTACGACCGCTGGTTTGCCGAGCCGCTGACCAATGCCCATTTTGTATCGATTGCGACTTACCACGACCTTGTTCCTGCGTTTCAGCAGATGCTCGCCAAAAGCACCGATTTCAAGCAGTTTTACCGTGACGTCAAAAAATTGTCCGCGGAGGATAAAGCGACCAGAACCAAGGAACTGGAGCTGCTGGCTCAACAGCAAAAAACAGAAAATCAGCAGTAAAGCCGGTGTTTTCTGCCCATTCCTGAAATTGTGCAAAGCAGCATTTTGCTAGAGGATGTGCTCAGATAACATGCAAAAGACTTGCCGAAGTGCATTGCAGCCGATAGCATTCAGTATCGGCACTATTGTTGTCCTGTTATCCTGTGGACAGTAATGTAAGCATCCGGCGGCCAACCCCTATACACTGTTCGCGCACCTGCACAGTTGGCGTGCCCGGACCAGCCCACAATAAGAATCAGAGACGAGGAGAAAATATGGACAAAATTTGGCTGCAGTCTTATCCGCCGGGCGTACCCGCAGAAATCGATTTCACGCAATATCAATCGCTGGTGCAGTTGCTGGAGCAGGCCTTCCGTGATTACGCAGCGCGCAATGCCTATGTCTGCATGGACAAATTCCTGACTTACGGCGAACTGGATGAGCTCTCCCGCAAGGTGGGCGCCTGGCTGCAAAGCAAGGGCCTCGCCAAAGGCGCGCGCGTTGCTATCATGATGCCGAATGTGTTGCAGTATCCTGTCGCCATGGCCGCCATTCTGCGTGCCGGCTACACCGTGGTCAATGTGAATCCGCTATACACACCACGCGAACTGGAGCACCAGTTGAAGGATTCCGGCGCCGAAGCGATCTTTATCCTGGAAAATTTTGCGCATACGCTGGCGCAGGTCATCGACAAGACCGTGGTCAAGCAAGTTATCGTTGCCAGCATGGGCGATATGCTGGGTGGCCTCAAGGGCAGTATCGTCAACTTCGTCGTACGCAATGTCAAAAAAATGGTGCCGGCCTTTTCCTTGCCGAACGCCGTGCGCTTCAAGCAGATGCTGTCCGAGGCGTCGCAGCTGAGCCTGAAGCCTGTGACCATCGGCCATGACGATATCGCCTTCCTGCAATACACAGGTGGCACGACCGGTGTTTCCAAAGGCGCGACGCTGACGCAGCGCAATGTGCTGGCCAACATCCTGCAAAATGAAGCCTGGCTGCAGCCCGCGCTGACTCCCGAACTGGAAAAGCAGCAGATGACCATCGTCTGCGCGCTGCCGCTGTACCATATCTTTGCGCTGACGGTATGCAGCCTACTGGGCATGCGCAAGGGCGCGCTGAACTTGCTGATCCCGAATCCGCGCGACATCCCCGGCTTCGTCAAGGAGTTGTCCAAATACAAGGTCAACCTGTTCCCTGCGGTGAACACGCTGTACAATGGCTTGCTGAACAATCCCGATTTTTCCAAGCTCGATTTT
>JAYSKH010000122.1:0-4574 GCA_043726505.1 Undibacterium sp.
CGCCACTTGCTGAGCGTTTCGGAAGAAGAGAAAGCCAAACTGGCGCGCGAACTGCATGATGAGATGGGCGCCAGCCTGACCGCTATCAGCATGGATTTATCCATGGTCACAGAAAAACTGAAGAAGTCCGATCCGCCGCTGGCCAACCAGCTGTTGCGCGCCAAGCAGGCGCTGCTGGAAACGGTAGACCTGAAGCGCCGCATCATTGAAGATCTGCGCCCCAGCATGCTGGACAACCTGGGCCTGACTGCCTCCATCCAGAGCCACTGCGAAGAAACTACCCGCATCGCCGGCCTGATGTACGAAGCAGATATCTCCGAAGACTTCGATAACATCGACCCCGCATGGTCCATCGCGCTGTTCCGCATTACGCAGGAATCACTGACTAACGTCATCAAGTACGCGAAGGCTAGTCACGTCAAGATCACCTTGAAACGCCAGTCCGCCGGCCTGTGGCTGCAAATCCTGGATGACGGCGTCGGCATTCCCAAGGACGCGCTGAAGAAACCCAAATCCCACGGCCTGCTCGGCATGCGCGAACGCGCACTGCTGCTGGGAGGCAGCTTCACCGTAAAACCCGGTGTTGCCAACAGGGGCACGGCGATAGAGGCATTTTTGCCGTTTCCGCATTAGGCGGTTGCACCACTCACCGAGTGCCGGACAGGGTTGGCCCATCCAGTAGGCTGGGCTACGCTTCATCAGCCCAGCATTCGGCGTTTGATGAACCGGTGGCGGCGGACGTTGACGGATGTCTGGGAATGCTGGGTTTTAGTCAAAAAATCAGCGAGCCTCTTTTTTTATTCAACAGCCGGTCGCCGTTTGGAAATTGTTGGGCTTAAGCCCAAGCTACTATACTCACTCCCGTTGCAACGCACAGACACTGGCCTCAAAAAAAATGGCTTAAACCCTTCAAAGGTTCAAGCCATTTCTTCATACAAATCAACTACTCAATACGAGTCGTTCAACCGATTATCGTGCAGCGCCGTAAGGGCTGGACAGCATCAGATCAAACTCATGCTTGGCGACCTTATAGCATTCGCCGGCATGCATTTCCAGGCCTTCACGGTCCAGCACGGTGATGTTGCCGCGACGGTACTGGATCAAACCTTCAGCCTGCAGCTTGCCGGCAGCTTCCGTTACGCTTTCACGGCGTACGCCGAGCATGTTGGCGATCATTTCCTGTGTCACCTTCAGTTCATTGGTAGGCAAGCGGTCCAGCCTGTCCAGCAACCAGCGGGACAACTGCTGATCGATGGAATAGTGGCGGCCGCACACGGAGTTTTGTGCCATCTGCGCAAACAGTGCCTGTGTATAACGCATCAGCAATTGCTGCAGCTTGCCGCCGCGGGCACAGGCTTCTTTAAGTACTGAAGCCTTCATCTTGTAGGCGTGGCCTGCGCTTTGCACCATCGCAGTGCCCAGCGCGCTTTCGCCCATCAGTGTGGAGATGCCGAGTAGGCCTTCGTGGCCGATAACGCCGATTTCAGTCACGCCGCCGTCTGCCAGCACATACAGCAGTGCGACAATGGCAGTGGTAGGAAAATATACGTGGGACAGTTTGCTGCCGTATTCATACAGTTCCTTGTCGAAAGGAAGATGCACGAACTCCAGGTGAGGCAGCAGATAGGCCAGCTCATCAGCTGGCAACGCAGCCAGCAAATCATTTTGTATCGGGCCGATAGGACGCGGATTCAGCTGGCTGCTGACAATAGAAAATTCGCGTTTCACGACGGTTGTTGCTGCTGGAATAGGAAGACGCGCTTTCACCGAGATTTCAGTACGCATGGAATTGTTCATTTTAGTCCCCTTAAATTCAAAACTGACATCAATTAAAGCAAGCAAACCCTGAGGAATTTGTTGCAGTAATACGCTTGGATACGTTGGTTCAAATACTTGTTAAGCCTTGGTTACCGATCACTTATCGAGCTAAGTAATATGGTTCCCACTTTAAGTTTTTACCAAGAAATGAGCCATCGGATTACAAGGGGCGGACTTGTACGCGAAGCGCGTTGAGAACGGTCAGTGTTGTCCTACAACCACGAATTGCAGGGGCTGCAAGGAGGAGCAAGAATGACGGAGGGGGAAATCCGCGGATATCGCGGAAAAGTAGATGTGTCATAGGAGAAATGTCTAAATTTTTCGACATTTTCACCGCTGGCGGCGGCTGAAAATGCTTATGCCTTACCGCTTGAGATCGATTATGCCTTGTAAGCGGTTTGGATACAGTGTGTTACCGCACTGAGACATTCATGCCGGCTGATTATCCTTCTTACACACATAGCCAAGGAGAAAAATCATGATAATTCACCAGAAATTTGCCATTGCTGCTGTTGTTGCCGCCACCTCATTGCTGAGCGCCTGCGGCTCCACGACCACTACGACCACCGTACCGGTGACATCGCAGATTTCAAATACCTACGGCGTCGTCGATTCCATCCAGATCGTCCAGGTAACCACCGAGAAAAAAGGCCCTGGAGCGGGCGCCATAGTCGGCGGTATCGTTGGCGGCATCCTGGGTAACCAGGTCGGCGGCGGCGCAGGTAATACTGTCGCCACGGTGGCCGGTGCGGTAGGCGGCGCAGTAGTGGGCAACAAGGTGGAGCAGAACAACAGCGCTCCACAAGCGCGCGAGATGTACCAGATCACCGTACGCATGGATAACGGCAGCTACCAGACCATTACACAGGAAACCATCGCCGACGTCCGCGTAGGCACCCGTGTACATGTGGAAAACAATCAGGTGTACCGCCTGTAAGCCAGCACAGGCAATCTTGCAGCCGGCTGATTTCCGGCAGGCAAACAAAGAGGGTGGCATGCTTGCATCGCCACCCCTTTTTTTGAGGCAATCGTCCTTGCTTCTACCCTGGCATCAAAGCAGCATGCAGCATGCAGCACGTGCAGCTTGATGCCCCACAAAAATGCGCACGTAAAAAAGCCATCCATCCGGAATACCGGAAAGATGGCTTTTTTTATTTCCGCCAACCAAAACACCCAAACAATGGCACGCGAAAATATACTGCGACGTTGCCATGCACGACACTAGCCGGCATGGCCGCATGCCTGTGCGCTATCTTCGTCCGCTGACGATTTGCACCAGGAACATGACAATGGCCACAACCAGCAGAATATGGATAAAACCGCCTATGGTGTACGAACTGACCAGGCCCAGTATCCACAACACTAACAGGATCACAGCAATGGTATATAGCATGATGGAGCCCCTTTCATTTTTGTAATAAGACTTTTATCGTTCAAATCACCTGACAAACCCAGTAGCCTCAAACCCTGCTCCCGGCAGCAGAACTCATTTCATAAACACTAGCACTAGGCCGGTATCCATGAAATGAGCTCTGCACTTTTACTGTTGCGCCAATCAGAAGCGCAAGCGAACCAGGCAACAGCGAAGCCGGGTTTGTCAGACGACCTGATTATTCTTTTTTCTTGCCGACTTCGTTACCCAGGAAGCCGCCGACTGCCGCGCCGCCTACGGTACCAATGGCGCTACCGCCCGTCAGCACTGCACCGCCGACTGCACCGATACCGGCGCCTGCAACTGCGCTTTTATCCTGATTATTCATGCCTGCACATGCGCTCAGACTGAAAATCGCCGCGATGGCAATACTCTTCACTGCCAGCATTTTTGTCGTGTTCATAGTGATCTCCTTGTGTTACGTATGATACGTATTGTGATACATGGTTTATCCGAAAGTACCGAATCGACGGTATTGAGAAAGCCATGCAATACCCCATCGAACAATTCCAGTGTAGGCGCTATGTCTTGCTGCCTCTGTACGTTATCTCACGCAAATGAATTTCCATCAAAAATGATGCAAACTGTTTTTAAGCATGTTTTTCGGCATATTTCTTTGGCTTTTTTTCAGTTTTTTTCAGCTGATTTTCGAGCTGCCCTTTAGTCCCCGAGCAGTTCGGACACGGCCTCCAGGCCTTCGATATGCTCGGACACTACCTTGACGATGACGATAATGGGAATGCCCAGCAACAGCCCCCATACGCCCCACAGCCAGCCCCAGAACAGCAGCACGATGAACACCGCCGCCGCATTCATCTTGGCGATGCGCCCCGTCATCCACGTAGTGACGAAGGTGCCGACCAGCGTGGCAATTCCTAGTGCGGTGCCGGCTACCAGCAGCGCCATCGACACCGACCCAAATTGCATAAAGGCGACAATGCCGGTAGCAGCGGCGATCAGCAGCGAACCGAAATAAGGGATCACGTGCAGCAAGGCGCTGGAGAATGCCCAAGCTCCTGCATTTTCAAGGCCTATCACCTGAAAGGCGGCCCAGGTCAGCAGGCCCAGCAGCGCATTGGTTACCAGCAGCATGAACATATAGTGCTGGATCGACGTATTGATGTCGCTAAGAATCTGCACAGTAATTTTTTTCTTGCTCAGCGAAGGCCCGGTCAGCTTGACCAGCTTGCGCTTGAAGGTGTCATCGGATAGCAGCAGGAAAAACACCAAAAACAGCACCATCAGCGCCTGGCCCAGGAATTCCGCCACGCTGACGGAACCCAGCAGCAGCCACTCCCTCAGCGGGATGACGGGCGGGTCACTG
>JAYSKH010000123.1:0-5646 GCA_043726505.1 Undibacterium sp.
ATGAGCAACGGCTGCATCTGCTGCACCTTGCGCGAAGACCTGCTGATTGAAATCAACCTGCTCGCGCATGAAGGCCGTTTCGATTACCTGCTCATTGAATCAACCGGCATTTCAGAACCCATGCCAGTGGCGGAAACCTTCACCTTTCGTGACGAAGAAGGCCGCAGCCTGTCCGACGTCGCGCGGCTCGACACCATGGTCACCGTGGTCGATGCCTACAACTTCCTGAAGGATTACGGCTCGAGCGACTACCTCCGTGATCGGGGAGAATCAATGGGCGAAGAAGACGAGCGCACCGTTGTCGACCTGCTGGTGGAGCAGATAGAGTTTTGCGATGTCATCGTTCTCAACAAGGCCGATCTGGTTACCGCGGATGATTTTGCACGCCTGACCGGCATCCTGAAAACCCTGAACCCGCGCGCCGATATTGTCTCCGCCCGCTTCTCCAAGGTGGATCTGGACCGCGTGCTCAATACCGGCCGTTTTGATTTTGAACAGGCAGCCGCCGCGCCCGGCTGGCTGCAGGAACTGCGTGGCGAGCATGTTCCGGAAACGGAAGAATATGGCATCTCCAGCTTTGTCTTTCAGGCCCGCAGGCCCTTCCATCCGCAACGTTTCTGGAATCTGATCAACACAGAATGGGCCGGCGTTATCCGCTCAAAAGGCTATTTCTGGCTGGCTTCGCGCATGGCATTCGCCGGAGAGTGGTCGCAAGCCGGCGGCATATGCCGGCACCATGCGGCGGGGTTATGGTGGTCTGCCGTCGACCGCAACGACTGGCCGGACGACCTGCAGTCCTTGCAGCGCATTGCCGACAAATCTGAAGCGCCGTTTGGCGACCGCCGCCAGGAACTGGTGTTGATCGGCATGGAAATGGACAAGCAGGAGATACACGACAAACTGGATGCCTGTCTGCTGACGGACAGCGAGATGGCACTGGGAGAATCCAGATGGGAGCAATTTAACGATCCATTCCCCGTCTGGCGTACAGCGCAGGAAATGCAGGACCTTGAAGAAGAATCCGACGGGGATGCCCATGATGCCCATTCTGCCTGAGCATCCGGTACTGTTTGACCCGCGCCAGGCGCTATTTCTGGTCAGGCAATTTGAAGACCATGGTCTGCTGCCTTGCGTTACCCGACACGGCGGGCCGCCCCGCCTGTCGCACATGCTGACAATGGGCTGGATGAATAAAGAGTCCTTCATGCTCAGCCTGGAAACCGGATATGCGCATTATTACTCCGCGTCGCGCAGACGCAGCTGGCATAGGAACGACCGGCTGGGCCACGCGCAGCGCCACGCCAAGCCGGTGCGCCGCATCATGCTTGACGATGGGGCTAATGGCGCGCTGATCGTGCTGGAGCTGGTGACAGAAAGTTTTTCAGGCATGGCAACTTAAGCTCGTGACATATACTGAGCTAAATAAGACAAGCATTCTTCACTTTCGCGTTCAAGCTATCTCCTTATCACACTAGCCCCCTTCTATCATAAGGAAAAGACTGTGCGCAAACTACTTGCATCGCTAGGCCTACTACTGCTATTCACCAGCAGCGCCCAAGCCGATTTTACTATCCCCGGCTTTGAGCTGGTCCACACCGTACCCGTGGAAACCTCGCTGGCCACGCCAGACCTGCGCGATCCGGCTACCGTATGGAGCGAAATGTTCGATACGGCTAAACACGATATCGCGCTGGGCCAGTTTTATGTCGCTGGCAAGCAGGGAGAAATATTTGACAAGGTCATCGCCCATTTGCGCGCAGCGGGAGAGCGCGGCATCAAGATCCGTTTCCTGATGGAAGAAAAAGGAAAATCGGCGTCCGATATGGCAACCATAGAAGAATTGAAAAAAATTCCCAACCTGGAATTTCGCTTTCTCAATTACTCCAAAATCACCGGCAATGGCATCATCCACGCCAAATACTTTGTGGTAGATGGCACAACGGCTTATGTCGGTAGCCAAAACTTTGACTGGCGCTCGTTTGCGCACATCCATGAAACCGGACTGCGCATCAGCGACACCACCATCGCGGCGCAATTACAGCAGATCTTTGAGTTCGACTGGCAGGCGCAGGCAGTGATCGCCGAAGGCAAACCAGTACCGGCGCAAAACCATGCGGTGGTTCCAGCAGCCGCTGGCCAGGCAGCCTACCTGGTCGCCAGCCCCAATACCTATAACCCGCAAGGCATAGGCGATTCCGAATCCGAACTGGTAAAGCTGCTGGCCTCGGCGAAATCGGAAGTGCGTGTGCAATTGCTGGACTATGCACCGCTCAGCTACGGCCCCAACCACACCCGGCCTTATTATGCGGTGATAGATAATGCAATCCGCTCAGCGCTGGCGCGCGGCGTCAAGGTCAAGCTGATGGTGTCCAACTGGAACACCGAAAAACCCGCAATCCAGTATCTGCAAAGCCTGGCCATGCTGCCCGGCATGGAAATCAAGGTAGTGACGCTGCCGCTGGCATCCTCCGGTTTCATTCCGTTCGCACGTGTCATCCACACCAAGAGCATGTCTATTGATGGCCAGATCGCGTGGATAGGCACCAGCAACTGGAGCGGCGGCTACCTGGACAACTCGCGCAATCTGGAAGTCGTGTTGCGCAATGAAAAAATGGCCAGGCGTATCGCCGAGCTGCATGAGCAAACCTGGAGCTCCCCTTACGCACAGGCGCTAGACGTGCTGAAAATCTACCCCAAACCCGTCAAGGGAGGCTGACAAGGAGCTTCGCTTCTAACGAAACCTCTTCATTGCCGGTTTGCGGGCCAAGCAGGTCCGCAAACCGGTTAGCATTTTTCCGTATAAGTAAAAACGGATTTCTTCGTGTACGAACCGACATTGGCGATGCAATACTTAAGCCACGATTTATCTTCATGTCAGGTTTACGATGTCACCCGCACTTATCCGTCCGCATCATCCGCAGACAGCGCCCTCTTCTGAAACAGATTCCGGCGACCCGTTGCACATTGCCCGCCAGTTAGCAGAACGTCTGGCCGCGACAGCAATAGAGCGCGACCGGCAAGGCGGGCACGCTGCACAAGAGCGCGAATGGATACGCGAATCAGGCCTGCTGGCGCTGTCCATCCCAACAGAATTCGGCGGCCATGGGGCAAGCTGGCCTGTCGTCTATCAGGTCATCCGCATACTCGCACAGGCAGATAGCGCTCTCGCGCATGTATTCGGCTTTCACCATCTGCAACTAGCCGGCATCCAGCTGTATGGCAATGCACAGCAACAGCGCCGCCTGTTGACGGAAACGGTGGAAAAGCGCCTGTTCTGGGGCAATGCGCTCAATCCACTGGACAAGCGCGCCACCGCAGTCAGGCAAGGCGACCGTTTTATCCTTGACGGCATCAAAAGCTTTTCTTCCGGTTCGGTCGGCTCGGACTGGCTGACGATTTCAGCCTGGGATCTGGCGACGCAAAGCCCGCTGATCGCCGTGCTTCCAACCGCGCAGCAAGGGATTACGGTACAGCCGGACTGGGACTCTTTCGGCCAGCGCCAGACCGACAGCGGCAATGTGCATTTCAGCAGCGTCAGCCTGCCTGCGGAACTGGTGCTGCAAGCACCGCTGCAGGCGGCAACGCCGCAATCCACCGTGCGTTCGCAGGTGGCGCAACTGATCATGACAAACCTGTATCTGGGTATAGGGCTGGGCGCGTTTGACGCTGCCGCCCGGTATACGCGCGAACAATCCCGCCCGTGGTTTGCATCCGGTGTCGACCGAGCCGTTGACGATCCCTTTATCCAACACCGCTATGGAGAATTATGGTTGCTGCTGCGCCCTGCTGTCGTGCTGGCTGACCATGCCGCCGCCGAACTGGAAAACGTATTCCGCAAGGGCCCACTGATTACCGCACACGACCGCGGTGAGCTGGCTGTCGCCGTGGCAGAAGCAAAAACCCTGTCGCACCGCGCCGGTCTGGAAATCAGCAGCCAGATGTTTGAACTGACGGGCGCCCGCTCCACGTCGGCCCAGTATGGCTACGACCGGTTCTGGCGCAATGTGCGTGTGCATACACTGCATGATCCCATCGACTACAAGTTGCGCGACCTGGGCCGCTATGCGCTTGAAGGCAAGCTGCCTGAACCCACCGCCTACTCCTGATGATTTCTCACTCGCGAACCAATCCACAGGATAGCAAATGAACGCACAAATCAACGCACTTCAGCGCAAACCCGTCATCAGCATCAGGGCAGCCAGCAAGTCGTTCGCGCTGCCGCGCGGCGAACGTTTTGCAGCCGTCAGGGACGTAACGCTGGACGTGCATCAGGGCGATATTTTCGGCCTGATAGGAAAGAGCGGCGCCGGAAAATCCACGCTGCTGCGCCTGATCAACCTGCTGGAACGTCCCGATAGCGGCACTATCACCGTCGCAGGCTGCGAACTGACCAGCCTGGGCAAGCGAGATTTACGCAACGCCCGCCAAAACATAGGCATGATCTTCCAGCAATTCAACCTGCTGCAAAACGCTAGCGTGTTCGACAATGTTGCCTTTCCCCTGAAAATCCACGGCGGTCTGGATTCCGCAGCCATCGCCGCCAGGGTGCACGAATGCCTGGCTCTGGTGGAATTATCGGACAAGGCGGCCAGCTATCCGGCTCAGCTGTCAGGCGGACAGAAACAAAGAGTGGCCATTGCGCGCGCGCTGGCAAGCCGCCCTGCGGTCATGCTGTGCGATGAACCTACTTCCGCGCTGGATGCAGAAACTACGCGTTCATTGCTGGACACTTTGCGAGATATCAACCTGCGTCTGGGCGTCACCATCGTCATCGTTAGCCATGAGCTTTCCGTGCTGGGGGCGATTTGCAACCGCGTGGCCGTGTTAGAGGATGGCGCCATTGCCGAGCAGTTCGCATTGGCCGACACCGGCACCGTCAGAAAAACCTCGCTTGGACGTGAACTGGCCAGCCACCACTATAACGGCAGTGAACCTGCCATTCAGACTCACCTGAAGGAGCTCACTTATGCTTGATAACATCATCAGCCTGCTACCGGAGATGTGGACCGCGCTAGGCCAGACGCTGATCATGCTGGCGATAGGCCTGTCTTCGGCGCTGCTGATTGGCGGCCCGTTGGGCATCTTGCTGTTTCTGGTGGCGGACGGGCAATCGCTGCAGTACCGGGCGCTGGCGACCGTGCTTGGCTGGCTCGTCAATACCGTGCGCTCCTTTCCGTTCATCATCCTGCTGGTGGCGCTGGTACCGTTCACCCGCATCATTGCCGGCACATCCATTGGCCCACTGGCGGCTGCAGTACCTTTGTCGTTTGCCGCCATTCCGTATTTTGCCAGGCTGGTAGAGCAAAACCTGCGCGAAGTACCGCGTGGAGTCATAGAGGCGGCGCATGCCATGGGCGCGTCCGAATTCCAGATCATCGTGCGGGTACTGCTGGTGGAGGCCCGCTCCGGCCTAGTGCTGGCGCTGACGGTGCTGTCGATCAGTTTCCTGTCGTATTCGGCCGTGGCCGGCGTCGTGGGCGGCGGCGGCATTGGCGATCTGGCCATACGTTACGGCTACTACCGCTTCCAGACCGACATCATGGTCGCCACGGTGGCAATACTGATTGCACTGGTACAGCTGATCCAGTTCACCGGCACCCGCATCGCCAGCCGGCTGGACAAACGCTAGGCCACCTGTAGTCGTTT
>JAYSKH010000124.1:0-3087 GCA_043726505.1 Undibacterium sp.
TTGTTTGAAACGCCAACTTTCGCGGTGCTAAAGTCTTCCAGCGTTGTCGCGCCTGCTGCTGCCTGAAAGGCCGCCAGATCAGTAAAAGTAAGCAAAGTCGCGTGAGCGGATGTAGACAGGGCAGCGCCCAATACGATTGCAGCTACGCCGATATGTTTTGAGATTTTCATAGTTTTTATCTTTGGTATGGCCATTCTTCAGATAGCCGGATTTATCGTCAACTGAAACATCGAAAGTGCTGCATTAGCGATACGCAGTCTTTTTGTTTCCTACAGGCTATATAGCATTAACTGTGCCAGAATAAATTTATGTTAAAAATCATGTGCTTACATAGTTAGAGTGATACTTTGCAATTTAAATTGTAAAATAATCCGACATTTAAAGTTTTCAATTTCTCTATAGAAATAGTAAAGAAAAATTGAATAGAAAATTTAACAAAGCGTTGAATCGCTTGTGGATTCACAAAACAGGCGGGTACGGGATGGGAGAGAAAACGGGAAGCTAGGGCAACACGCCCTAGCGGAGAGCTTCGGTAAGAAGCTTCTTCAATTCCGGCACGCAGGAGCCGCAATTGCCGCCGGCTTTCAGACAGGAAGTGATTTCCGGCACGGACTTGATATTGTGCTGGCGTATCGCGGCGCAGATGGTGTTGCGCCCGACCCCGAAGCACGAACAGATAGTCGGGCCGGTGTCCGCGCCCTTGTCCAGCGGCTGGCCGGGTAGCAGGCCGGCGTAGTCGGTTTCGTCCAGCTGTGGCTTCTGGAACAAACTGGCCAGCCAGGCGCGTGCGGGCAGATCCAGCCTTGGAGAAATGAACACGCAGGCCTCTATCCTGCCGTCCACTACATAGGCTGCCCTATAGGTTCCCACAGTGACATCCCGGTACTCCAGCCAGTCGGCGTCTTCCTCCGTGGCACCGCATAGCTTGCGCGCCCAATCCTCTACATGCCCAAGCGGGGTCAGGCCAGCCACTTCATAGCGGGTGAACTGCTGGCCCTGTATGCGGGTCCAGTGGCTGATATCAGCATTTTCTTCCATCGCCGACAGTTGGCGGTGCAGGATGAAGCCCTGCCAGGCCACCGGGAAATCTTCTATCTTCACCGGTGTGTGTTTGAATTCCGGCTCGCCGGATACCGGGTCCACCACGGGGTTCACCAGTGCGCCTACCCTGGCATCCGATGCCGATTGCCCGTTCCAGTGTATGGGTACGAACACGCTGCCGCGTGCGATGCCGCCGCTGTGCTGCACGCGCGCTACCAGCGATCCCCAGCGCGTGGACACGCGCGCCAGCGCGCCTTCGCGTACGCCATATCGCAACGCGTCCTGCGGATGCACGTCAACGAAGGACTCCGCCACGTGGTCGGCCAGCCTGGCCGATTTGCCGGTGCGCGTCATCGTATGCCACTGGTCGCGCACGCGTCCGGTGTTCAGGCTCAGCGGATAGTCGCTGTCCGGCATATTGGCCGGCTGCCGCGGTGGTGTGGCGATGAAGCGGGCTTTGCCGTCCGCATGCGCATACACATGATCGGTGAACAAGCGTGCACTGCCGCCTTCTGCATGCTGTTGCGTTTGCTCTGCCCTTAGCGGCCACTGCACCGGCTGCAGTGCATCGAAACCGGCCTTGCCCAACCCGGCCAGCCCGCCGATGTTGAACACGCGCTGCACACCGTCGGCATCATTGCGAAATGCGCTGAGGCGCGCATGTTCGTCAAATACCTGATGCACGCTGCTGAAATCAAAACCCGCATATCCCATGCGCCGCGCCAGTCCGCAGATGATGTCCCAGTCGGCGCGTGCCTCGCCGGGCGCGGTCAGGAAATTGCGCTGACGTGAGATGCGCCTTTCCGAATTGGTCACGGTGCCGTCTTTCTCGCCCCAGCCCATCGCCGGCAGCAGCACGTCCGCATAGGTGTTGGTATCGGTGTTTTCCATGATGTCGGAAACCACGACCAGTTCGCAGCGCTGCAGCGCGCGTTTGACGCGGTCTGCATCCGGCAGGCTGACCACAGGATTGGTCGCCATGATCCACACTGCCTTTACGTCGCCACGTTCTATCGCCTGGAACAGATCCACCGCCTTCAGCCCAGGTTTGTCCGCTATTGCTGGCGAACCCCAGAAGCCTTGCACTACTTGCCTGTGCAGCGGCTGGTCCAGTTCCATATGTGCCGCCAGCGTATTGGCCAGGCCACCCACCTCGCGCCCGCCCATTGCGTTCGGCTGGCCGGTAATCGAAAACGGCCCCATACCCGGCTTGCCCAGGCGGCCCGTCAGCAGATGGCAGTTGATGATGCTGTTGACCTTGTCGGTACCGGATGATGACTGGTTAACGCCTTGCGAAAACCCGGTGACAACCTTTTCGGTGGCCGCAAACATTGCGTAGAAGTCCAGCAGATCCTGCAGTTCCAGCCCGCAGGCAACCGCCACCTGCTCCGGCTCCGCGCATTCCTGTTCCGCTGCCTGCAGGGCCGCCAGCGCACCATTGGTATGGGCGGCGACAAAGCCCGCATCCGCTGCACCATGCCGCGACAGATAACTGAGCAAGCCGTTGAACAGCCAGACGTCGGTGCCGGGTTTTAGCGGCAGGTGCAGGTCGGCCAGTTCACAGCTCGCCGTGCGGCGCGGGTCAATGACGACCAGCTTCATGTTCGGCCTGGTTTCGCGGGCGCGCGCAATGCGCTGGAACAGGATAGGGTGGCACCACGCTGCATTGGAACCGACCAGCACAACGAGATCAGCCAGCTCCAGGTCTTCGTAACAGATCGGCACCAGGTCGGCGCCGAATGCCCGCTTATGTCCGGCCACGGCGGAAGACATGCATAACCGCGAATTGGTATCGATATTGGCGCTGCCGATGTAGCCTTTCATCAGCTTGTTGGCGATGTAGTAGTCTTCTGTCAGCAACTGGCCGGACACATAGAAGGCCACAGCTTCCGGCCCATGCTCTGCAATGATTTTATTAAACCCCTGCGCGGCCTTGTCCAGTGCCTGATCCCAGGAAACCCGCTGTGCTTCGGAATTGGCGGCGTTCTTGTTGCCGCGTATCTTGGGATATAGCAAGCGGCCGTCGAGGTTGATGGTTTCTGCCAG
>JAYSKH010000125.1:0-8574 GCA_043726505.1 Undibacterium sp.
TTGCTGCGTTACAGAAAATGGATCAGAAACAGGTGTGTCTGAGCGCAGCGAGTTTCGCCTGTTTCCCATTTTTTGTAATGCAGCAAAATGTGATGGCGCTTTGCGCCATCACCCGAAGGGCAAGTCTGCGGTCGCCTTTTGTTTGCTTACTTTATTTTGGCGAAGCAAAATAAAGTAAGTGGCTGCCGGGCCACCCCCGGCCTGCATCCACGGAGCGGCATGCAATCAATTTAAATCAGCCTTAAAAAGGCTGAAGGATCTACTGGCGATCCAGGGGATCAAGATCCCCCTGCTCCCCAACCGAAACATCCGTAGTCTTCCCCTGCCCCAACAACACAGGCGGTACATAGTTCGCCAGCAAAATCTCCCTGCTCTGCGGCGTCTCCAAGCTGACGCGTCCCAACGCTCCGCTGCGATAATCCAGCAGCAAGGTATGTGCAGCCTTCTCAAAATCCCAGTCCCCACCCTTCAAACGATACGCACGCTTCTGCGCCACGCCCTCAATCACGCTGACGGCATCAATGCCCTCGGTCTTGAAGCCATAACGCGTCGTCAGATATTGCGGATACAAGGCCAGCAACTGCTCTGCCAGGAAAGTCGCCACCTCCTCCTCGATCAGCGCATTGACGCCGACCGCATGGCTGGCGGCCAGCATCAGGCCATCGGTCGGATGCTGGATCTTGGGCCACAGCATACCGGGCGTGTCGGTCAGAATCATGTTCTTGCCCAGGTACAGGCGCTGCTGCACCTTGGTCACAGCCGGCTCATCGCCGACGTTGGCGACGCGTTTTTTCAGCAGTGCATTCATCAGCGTCGATTTGCCGACGTTGGGAATACCCATGATCATCATGCGCAGCGGCTTGGTAGGCACGCCACGGTGCGGCGCGCATTCCAGCGCAAGGCCAGGAACCTTCGCCACATCAGACGGTTTCTTGCAGCTCAGCGCAACGGCGCGCACGCCTTTCTGGCTGTTGTAGAAGTCGAGCCAGGCCTTGGTCGCGGCCGGGTCGGCAAGATCGCTCTTGTTCAGGATTTTGAGGCAGGGGCGCTGGCGGAAAATACGCAGCTGCTCCACCATGGGGTTGCAGCTTGCCTGCGGGATGCGCGCGTCCAGCACTTCTATGACCAGGTCGGTGCTTTCCATGGTTTCCGCCGCTTTTTTGCGGGCGGCGTTCATGTGGCCTGGGAACCATTGTATCGACATGCTAAGTTCTTCTTTTTACTAAACAAAACGCTATTTTACGGACTTGTGCAGCCGATAGCCGATTTGTTTGCTTAAGTTTGTGCAAACCGGTGCAAAAATGGCAGCAAAAACCATGAATTTCATGGCTTTTGCGCGAAATACCGAAAAAACCCTGCAAAAAAAACTACTCCAGCTCGGCCAGTACCTTGATATGCGCCACCACACTGCGGCCCAGCGCGGACAGGCTGTAGCCCCCTTCCAGGCAGCTGACAATGCGGCCCTTCGCATAGGTTTTGGCGATTTCCATGACCTTTTGCGTGATCCATGCATAGTCCGCCTCAACCAGGCCCATCTGCGCCATATCGTCTTCCCTGTGCGCATCAAAGCCGGCGGAAATGAAGATCATTTCCGGCTGGTGCTCATGCAGCGCAGGCAGCCATTGGTCGATAACGATCTGACGCACCGTATCGCCGTAACTGTGGGCTGACACTGGAATGTTGACCATATTGGAAGTGTGCGGGCCGGCGCCCGAGAACGGGTAAAACGGGTGCTGGAAAAAGCTGACCATCAGCACGCGCGGGTCGCCGCTGAATGCAGCTTCTGTGCCATTGCCGTGATGGACGTCAAAGTCAACGATGGCGACTTTTTTCAGGCCATGCACTTCCATCGCATGCCGGGCAGCGATCGCCACATTATTGAACAAACAAAAGCCCATCGCTTCGGAAGGCGTGGCGTGGTGGCCGGGTGGGCGCACCGAGCAGAAGGCATTGTCCAGCTCACCGGCGATGACCGCATCGGTCGCTGCCACGGCGGCACCGGCGGCGCGTAGTGACGCGCGCCAGCTGTAGGCGTTCAGGCTGGTATCGGCATCCAGCGGAAAATACGTGTATTCGGATTGCTCGGTGGGGCAGTTTTCGCGGATACGATAGATTGCATCGGCGGTATGCACACGCGCCAGTTCGGCTTCATCGGCCTGCGGCGCTTCGCGATAGTCGATCAGGCTGTCGATACGGCTGGCGATCAGCTGGTCCTCTATCGCCTGCAGACGTTCCGGGCATTCGGGATGCCAGGATCCCATTTCATGGCGCTTGCAGTCGGCGTGGGTGTAAAACGCGGTGGTCATGGGCGATATATTTTGCTGGTGTTGGTCAGGCCCGCCGGTCTCGTTGCTGCGTTGCTGCATGCGGACGCCTGTCCTTTGAAACGGAGCAGGTACTCTAGTGTCAACCGAATCGCATTTTTTTGCAAATCAGCGCCATCGGCGCCAAACGATCTCCTTCGGCAGCAGTTGCGAAGAACAAATAACAAATACCCGGAATCGGTTTACACTAGCCGCATTACTGTCCTGAAGGCAAACCCATGTTCTCCAAAGTGCACGATGTCGCCAGACAAGTGGGCAGCATCATCATCGGCAAAGATCTGCAAATACGCCAATCTCTGGTCTGCCTGCTGGCCGGCGGCCACCTGCTGATAGAAGACGTGCCCGGTGTAGGCAAGACCACGCTTGCACACGCGCTGGCGATCTCGCTGGGGCTGAAGTTCAACCGGCTGCAATTTACCAGCGACCTGCTGCCGGCCGACGTGGCGGGCATCTCCATCTTTGACCGCGAAAAGAACCAGTTCGTGTTCCACCCTGGCCCGGTGTTCACGCAGGTGCTGCTGGCCGACGAGATCAACCGCGCCACGCCGAAGACCCAGTCGTCGCTGCTGGAAGCGATGGAAGAACGCCAGGTCACCGCAGAGGGCCAGACAAGGCCGTTGCCGCATCCTTTCTTTGTCATCGCCACACAGAACCCAAGCTACCAGGTCGGCACCTTTGCATTGCCGGAATCTCAGCTGGACCGCTTCCTGATGTGCCTGTCGCTAGGCTACCCGGATGCGGCCGCCGAGCGCGCGCTGCTGCTGGGCGAAGACCGGCGCAGCCTGCTCAATTCACTGCCCACCGCAATGCAGCCCAGCCAGCTGCTGGAAGCACAGCAGGCGCTGAAGCAGATTCACACTGCCAACTCGCTGGTCGATTATGTGCAGGCGCTAGCGCATGCAACGCGCCAGGGTGACCTGTTTGCAGAGGGCATGAGCCCGCGTGCCGCCATTGCGCTGTTGCAGGCGTCGCGCGCATGGGCCGCGCTGGAAGGCCGCGACCATGTGCTGCCGGAAGACGTGCAGGCCGTGCTGATCCCCGTGGTGGCGCACCGGCTGCGTCCATTAAAATCTGTCAGCGGTAAAATCAGCGGTAGTAGTGAATTGCTGGCCCAGCTGATGCTGAAAGTGCCGCTATAAAGACAATGCAGATGCCCATGTTTGCCACTTTGCAGCAGAGATTCCGCCGGATGGTATTCCTGGAGCACAAGCCGGAATCCGGCGAGGTATTTCTGAAGCAGCGCCGCGTATTTACGCTGCCCGGCAGGTCCGGCATGGTATTTGTATTGCTGCTGCTGGTGCTGTTCATCGCCGCTACCAACTACAACCTGAGCCTGGGTTTTGCGCTGACCTTTGTATTGGGCGCCTGCGCCTGGATCAATGCCTTCCTGACCTTCCGTAATCTGGCTTACCTGCATCTGCTGGCCGGCCCTGTGCAGCCGGTGTTTGCTGGCGAAGAAGCCCAGTTTACGCTGCACCTGATCAATCGCCGCAAGCACCAGCGCTATGCGATCTTTATCGGCTTCGCTGGCGAAGGCCATCAGGAACAGCCGGTGGATATCGCCCCCGACAGCCGCACCAGCGTGCAGCTCAGCGCGCCGACCGTGCAGCGTGGCCGTCTGCCCACCCCGCGCGTACGGCTGCAAACCTGGTTTCCGTTGGGCTTGCTGCGGGCCTGGAGCACGTGGCTGCCCGATGCACAGGCGCTGGTATATCCGCAGCCGGAAGTGCATGCGCCGCCGCTGCCCTATGCGGGCTCCAGCCAGTCGGACGGCCAGGGCCATGCCGGCAACGAGGATTTTTCCGGCGTGCGCGCTTACCAGGTCGGCGATGCGATCAAGCACCTGGCCTGGAAGCACATCGCCAGGCTGGGCAACGAATCCGGCGGGCCGCTGATCACGAAAGAATTTGCCGGCGGCTCCGCCAGCGATCTGACGCTGGATTTCGACAGCCTGCCGCGCAGCATGGATACTGAACTGAAACTGTCGCGCATGACCCGCTGGGTGCTGGACGCCGACGCTACCGCACTGCCGTATGCGTTCCGGCTGCACGGCATCAGCTATCCGCCCAGGATCGGGCAGGCGCACCGGATGGAATGCCTGCAGGCGCTTGCCCTGTTTGAGCTATCAGGTTTGAACCATGAAACTAGCTGATAAGCCATCTCCGGCGCTGGCCGGCCTGCACTCCACGTGGCGCAAGCAGCCGCTGTCGCGCGACAAGGCAGACACGCTGCTGCTGATGGGTGCGTGTCTGTTAGTGATGCTGCCGCACGCGCTGCATCTGGCCTGGTGGACCAGCGCCGCCGCCCTGGGCCTGCTCGCATGGCGCGGCTGGCTGACGCTGACAGGCAGGCGGCTGCCGCCCTCCTGGGTGCTGGTGCCAGTGTCGCTGCTGATGATGGCGAGCGTGTACGCCAGCTTCCGCACCTTTTTCGGCCGCGACGCCGGCGTGGCCATGCTGGTGCTGCTGCTCAGCTGCAAGCTGCTGGAAATGCACGCGAAGCGCGACCTGTTTGTCGTGCTGTTCCTGAGTTTTTTCCTGCAGATGACCAGTTTCTTCTATTCGCAGAGCATGGGCACCGCAGTGCTGAACGTGGCGACCATCATCCTGCTGCTGACCTCGCAGGCATCCTTCCATTACACCGGGCTGGTGCCGCCGCTGTGGCAAAGGCTGAAGCTGGGTGCGCTGATCATGGGCCTGGCGGTGCCGCTGACCATAGTCGCCTTTCTACTGGTGCCGCGCATACAAGGGCCGCTGTGGGGCCTGCCCAGTGATGCCAACGCCGGGCGTAGCGGCTTGTCCGACTCCATGGAGCCGGGCAATATCATCGATCTGGCGCTATCCGAGGAAATTGCTTTCCGCGTCAAATTTACCGGCACGGCGCCGCCGCGCTCGCTGATGTACTGGCGCGGCATTATCCTGGACAATTTTGACGGCAAGGTATGGACACACGGCCCGCAGATCCCTGGCCTGCCGCTGCTGCCGGCATCACAGAGGCAACAGCCGCCACAACAGCGCCAGCAAATTCAGTCGCAAAGCCCGCAGGCAAATGTGCCCGATGGCTTCAGCGGCCCCCCCATCAAACAGGAAATTATTCTGGAACCCAACGGCCAGCGCTGGCTGTTCGCCATGGACATGCCAGACGGTGCACCTGTGCTGGAAGGTTTGGCCAGCAGCCGCAATGCGGGCATGGAACTGCGCGCCAGCCGGCCCATCAGCAAGCGCTTGCGCTATGAGGTCACGTCTTATCCCCGGTATGTGCTGCAACCCGACATCAGCACCGCAATGCGGAAAGCGATGCTGGATCTGCCGCCCGGATACAATCCCCGGACCGTGGCTTATGCGCAGGGCCTGCGCGCACGGCTGGGCGACGACATGGAGATCGTCAACGCAGTGCTGCAGTGGTACCGCGTTGAAAAGTTTTCCTATACGCTGGAGCCGCCGCTGCTGGGCGTTAACGGCGTAGACGATTTCCTGTTTACGACACGTGCGGGCTTTTGCGAGCACTATGCAAGTTCCTTTGTCGTGCTGATGCGGGCGGCAGGCATCCCGGCGCGCGTGGTCACCGGGTATCAGGGCGGCGCACTGAATGTTGTCGACGGTTTCATGGAAGTGCGCCAGTCGGAAGCGCATGCGTGGGCCGAGGTATGGCAGCCGGGCCGCGGCTGGCTCAGGGTAGATCCTACTGCCGCTGTCGCGCCAAGCCGCGTCAGCCTGTATGCACCGCTACGCAAGCAAGGTATTTCCGGCCTGTTCAGCGTCGGCGGCAATTCCACGCTGTCCAGCCTGAGGATGCGCTGGGATGCGCTCAACAATAGCTGGAACCAGTGGGTACTGAACTACAATGACAATACGCAAAGGGATTTCCTGCGTTCGCTCGGCTTTTCGGATGTGGACTGGCCGCAGCTGATACTGCTGCTGTTCCTTGCCGGCTCGGCGGCGATTGGGATTGTCGCACTGCCGCTGATGCTCAATCGGGCGCGGCTTACACCGCTTGATAGGGTATACTTTTCCTTGTGCCAGAAAATGGCAAAGAAGGGGTATGCAAGACCGCCGCATGAAGGGCCGCTGGCCTATGCGGCCCGTCTGCAAGCCGGGCTGCCCGCAGAGTTGTTCGCGCCGGCACAGAAGTTTCTGGCCTTATATACCGCCGCCAAATACGGAAAAAATAGCCTGCCTGAAGCCGCTATCGTTTCCAGACTTAAAACCCTGTTGGCGCAATGCCGCTGACGCTTTCCAGCCTTTTATCTTGAAACTATTCAAATCCCCTACCCTGGCAAGCCTGCTGACCGTTACATCCTTGGCGGCATTACTGGCCGCACCCCATGGCTATGCTGCCGATGCATCCGCCAAAAGTAAAAAGAAAACCAAGGCTAGAACCGAGCAAACCAGTGACCAGTCAAGCAATGAATACGTGCATTTCGCGCAGTGGAAAGAGGTGTCCGGCTTTATCGACCAGATGGTGTCCACGCATGGCTTTGACCGCGCACAACTGACAGCCACATTCGACAATACCCGTTATGTGGAGTCGGCCATCAAGCTGGTCAAGCCGGCGCCGGCGGGTAGACCCAAGAACTGGCGGGTTTACCGCACGCGTTTTGTCGAGCCTGTACGTATCGACGCCGGCATCGCCTTCTGGGACCAGTATGCCGATGCACTCGCGCGCGCAGAGAGCCAGTATGGCGTGACGCCGGAAATCATCGTCGGCCTGATCGGCGTGGAAAGCATCTTTGGCCGCATGACTGGCAACTTCCGCGTTATGGATACGCTGACGACGCTGGCCTTTGCCTACCCGGATACGCCGACCCGCGAGGGGCGCATGGAGTTCTTCAAAATGGAACTGGAAAACCTGCTGCTGCTGGCGCGCGATTCGAATGTCGATCCCCTGTCCTATAAAGGTTCGTATGCAGGTGCGGTGGGCCTGCCGCAGTTCATGCCCGGCAGCATACGCAAGTTTGCCGTGGATTTTGATGGCGACGGCAAGATCGATTTGTCCGGCTCGGCGGTGGACGCCATCGGCAGCGTGGCCAATTATCTGTCGCTGCACGGCTGGAAAAAA
This sequence comes from Undibacterium sp., assembly GCA_043726505.1. GTDB lineage: Bacteria > Pseudomonadota > Gammaproteobacteria > Burkholderiales > Burkholderiaceae_D > Undibacterium. The sequence continues at coordinate 7,383 of JAYSKH010000125.1, forward strand.
GGTTTGCCGACGGTATTCCCGGCAACTTTGACGATACCGGAAGCGGATGCCGCCAATGGCACAGTCGGCAGTTTCCAGACTCAAGGCCTGAAAGCCTCCTACTCACTGGATGAACTGAAAGCAATTGCCAGCACCGCCGCCGACGCGCCAGGCAACCTGCAATACGGTGTGGTGGATTTGCAAAATGGCACCGACGCGCCGGAATACTGGTTTGCGACAGACAACTTTTATGCCATCACACAATACAACCGCAGCTTCTTTTATGCGATGTCAGTGATCGACCTGGGCAGGGTTATCGAGGCAGCCAGACGCAGCAGATGATGCATTTGTTCTGCACACCGGTATTGAAAAATGCTGCAACGGTTCAATATTGTGTTGTGGAAGGCAAGATTTTTGACGGAAAATTGCAACACCGCATGTAAATTTCTGTAAAGATATTATTTCCGAACGGAAAATAATCTTGTAAAAAACAAGCTTTTTCGCAATAAAAATTGCTAATCAGTATGTTTTACACTACATTAGTGTTATCTAATGATACATTTACCGTGTAAATTAGGCAATGTGTCAATAGATTTAACAATGTTTTGCTATTGGAATGGCAAGTAAAAGCTATTTTAAAGATACAATATTACCGTTTGATTAATTTTTTATTGAAGCAACAATCCGCGTCAATAAGCTTAAATAAATAGCGAGGTAATTATGGCAAATCTGACTCAGCTTGAATCCGATGATATCGACTACGATCCAAACAATTTGTTGGATACGTTGATCAAGCAATTGCATTTGAAAAATGATGCGGCTCTGTCCAGGGCATTGGAAGTAGCACCCCCTGTCATCAGTAAAATCAGGCATCGTCGCCTGCCTGTAGGCGCATCATTACTGATACGCATGCATGAAATTTCTGACGTCAGCATCAAGGATCTGCGTGAACTGATGGGTGACCGTCGCGCAAAATTCCGCATCAGCGACAAGCAATTCAAACCTAAAGATACGGATACTTCGTCCGCTACACCGCAATAATCAGGGTATAGCCCGCTGAGTTCATCTCCTTCGGAGGAGTGCAGCTGATTGAAGTAGGGGCATGATGAGAATAACGAAGATGTACGCTGAGTACATCTTCGTTATTTTTTTATGTCCGTCGTGGCCATCCGTTTAATCCCGGCGGCAGCACGCGCGTGCTGTTTCAGGCGGG